>NZ_JAMPLI010000004.1:0-319886 GCF_039962475.1 Leptolyngbya sp. GB1-A1
CGAAGAACATTCTGCTGAACGAGGGCATCCGGGCTTGGATGGCACCTCAGGATCAGCCGCACGAACAATTTGTATTCCCCGAAGAGGTACTGCCCCGTGGTAACGCTCTCTAATAGTTCTATCCTGCTGAGCGGACGCGACCAGCAATCGACTGGATTTGCTTGGTGGTCTGGTAACGCTCGCTTGATCAACCTTTCCGGTAAGCTGCTGGGCGCACATGTTGCTCACTCTGGTTTGATTGTATTCTGGGCAGGTGCAATGACCCTGTTTGAGGTCGCTCACTTTGTTCCTGAGAAGCCGATGTACGAGCAGGGCTTGATCCTGCTGCCTCACCTGGCAACGCTAGGTTGGGGTGTTGGTCCGGGTGGTGAAGTCATCAACACTTTTCCCTACTTTGTGGTGGGTGTGCTTCACCTGATTTCCTCTGCGGTTTTGGGTCTGGGCGGTATCTATCACGCCGTTCGTGGTCCTGAAACCCTGGAAGAGTATTCTTCTTTCTTTGGCTACGACTGGAAAGATAAGAACAAGATGACCACCATCATCGGGATTCACCTGATCCTGCTGGGTCTTGGTGCATTTCTGCTGGTGCTGAAGGCAATGTTCTTTGGCGGTGTGTATGACACCTGGGCGCCCGGTGGTGGCGATGTCCGAGTCATCACAAATCCGACGCTAAACCCTGCGGTCATCTTTGGCTATCTGCTCAAGTCTCCATTTGGTGGCGATGGCTGGATCGTCAGCGTCAACAACATGGAAGACATCATTGGTGGTCACATCTGGGTTGGCTTTATCTGTATTGCAGGCGGTATCTGGCACATTCTGACCAAGCCATTTGGCTGGGTGCGTCGCGCCTTCATCTGGTCGGGTGAAGCATATCTGTCCTACAGCCTCGGTGCGCTGTCTCTGATGGGCTTCATTGCCTCCTGTATGGTGTGGTACAACAACACTGCTTACCCCAGTGAATTCTTTGGTCCGACAGGTCCCGAAGCGTCTCAGGCTCAAGCTCTGACCTTCCTGATTCGTGACCAGCGACTGGGTGCAAACGTAGGTTCTGCTCAGGGTCCGACGGGTCTAGGTAAGTACCTGATGCGCTCTCCGACAGGTGAGATCATCTTTGGTGGTGAAACCATGCGCTTCTGGGACTTCCAGGGTCCATGGCTGGAGCCGCTGCGTGGACCGAATGGTCTAGATCTGGAAAAGATCAAGAACGACATTCAGCCTTGGCAGGCTCGTCGCGCGGCTGAGTACATGACTCACGCTCCGCTGGGTTCGCTGAACTCGGTAGGCGGTGTGGCAACGGAAATCAACTCCGTGAACTTTGTCTCGCCTCGCGCTTGGCTGGCAACCTCTCACTTCGTGCTTGGCTTCTTCTTCCTGGTGGGTCACCTATGGCACGCGGGTCGCGCTCGTGCTGCTGCGGCTGGCTTTGAGAGAGGCATCGATCGTGACAATGAGCCAGTACTGGCAATGCCTGAGATTGACTAATCCTTAGTCTCCTTGTAAATCAATAGGTCCCTGCAAATGCGGGGACTTTTTTATGTCGAATTTTATGTCGAAAATTTGCATTCCCTGTTCAAACTCAAGATTCAAAATTGCTTAGAAACAGAAAAGTTACGATCGACCTATCCAGTTTCCTTATTCATTCATTGCTTTAAAAATGAAACATTATCCTTTTTTGGCACTGTCGCTCACGTTAGCCGTATTTCTAGGAGCCGCAAGTAGCCTATTGAGTCCCTTCAATTCTTTAACCTCAGCTCAGGCACAGGATACTCAAAGTCCCCGTGCTGCCTTTACTCGTCCACCGCGCCTGGTGAGTGCCGAGAATCCTGAGAAGCAAGTTGCAGTGCGATCGTCTGTTTACTATTTCACATTGGAGGTTCCGCCTGATTCGGGTAGCGGGCTTCAGCAGGTAAGCGTGGTTCAGCGAGACGGGTCTTCCCGGATAAGACGAATTCGCTATGACCTGGAGGCAACTCGTGCTTTTGTAGGAACAGCAAACGATCGCGGTACAGAGATCCCGATCGCTCAAAAAACCTACGATGAGGATTCTCAAACCGTCACGCTTGCCTTTGCCAGTCCGGTTCCATCTGGGACGACGGTCACGCTTGCTCTGGAAGCACAGCGAAATCCTCGGATGCAGGGCGTTTATCTGTTTGGCGTCACGGCTTATCCAGAAGGCAGTACTACGAGTGGACAATTTCTTGGCTATACCCGGCTCACCTTTTATGGCAATGACGGCATTCAACTCCTTTCCGATTGAATTGGCCGGAAGCAGATGCCCATTGAAGGCTTCCAGATTAAGACAACGGATATAAAGCCCAAGATGCAGGACAATAGACCTTATCTCAAATACAGCCCTGCTTTGTGCGGGGATTGCCAGTTAAGGTGATGAACTCCGCTACTCTCCTAACCCCCAATCCGGGGGAACCTAGTTTTCCTCAAGGTTCTCAAAGTCTTCCAAGTTTGGGGAATTTAGGGGGCGATGTAGGATTCGCGACTGCTCAAACATCCTTTTAGCTTCATACTGCTGTATCTGTCAGAGCTTACTTTCATTTAGACTGCGAACGCCTCATGTCTGAACTGCCAATTCTGCCAAACTATATCAACGGGCAGTGGTGTGACTCTGCTGCCACTGAGTTTGTTCACGCGATTAATCCTGCGACAGGTGATCGGCTTGCCAGTGTCCCTCTTTCTCCAGCAAGCGAAGTTGAGCGGGCGGCGCAGGTTGCCCATGAAGCGTTTCAGTCCTGGCGACGGACGCCAGCTCCGCAGCGAATTCAATATTTGTTTAAGCTGAAAGCTCTGATGGAGGAGCAATTTGAGGACCTGTCGCGGACCATCACGATCGAATGCGGCAAAACGCTGGACGAATCGAAGGGCGAACTGCGACGGGCGATCGAAAATGTGGAAACGGCTTGCGGCATTCCAATGATGATGCAGGGAACGAATTTTGAGGACATCGCATCGGGTATTGACGAATTTATGTTTCGGCAGCCCATTGGTGTAGCGGCAGTGATTGCGCCGTTTAATTTTCCGGGCATGATTCCCTTCTGGTTTTTACCTTATGCGATCGCCTGCGGCAATACCTATATTGTGAAGCCGTCTGAAAAAGTACCGCTGACTATGCAGAAAGTTTTTTCTTTGATCGATCGAGTTGGGCTGCCGCCTGGAGTGGTGAACCTGGTGAATGGCGCAAAAGAAGCGGTCGATGCCATTCTCGATTATCCGTTGATTCGGGCAATTAGCTTTGTGGGGTCGAGTGGGGTAGCGCGGTATGTCTACAGTCGGGCAACCGCGAATGGAAAACGGGTGCAGTGTCAGGGTGGCGCGAAAAATCCGGTGATTGTGCTGCCAGATGCTGACATGGAGATGACCACTCGAATCACAGCGGACAGTGCGTTTGGCTGTGCCGGACAGCGATGTTTGGCTGCGTCGATCGCCATCACCATTGGAGAAGCCCGTAAAACCTATACCGAGTCGATCGCGGCAGCAGCTGCCTCACGGGTGGTGGGAAACGGACTGGAAAAAGGCGTACAGATGGGTCCGGTGATCAGCGCAGAAAGCCGTCAGCGGATCGAGCAATTAATCCAGCAGGGCGAGTCAGAAGGCGCAAAAGTGATGATCGACGGTCGATCGCCTCAAATCACCGGATATGAGCAGGGTAATTTTGTGCGTCCCACAATTTTGCAGGACGTTGACCCCGACAGCAGGATCGCCAAAACAGAGATCTTTGGTCCTGTCCTGAGCCTGGTTTATGTTGAGACGATCGAGGATGCTATTCAGCTTGTGAATCGGGGGCAATACGGCAACATGGCCTGTCTATTTACCAGTAGCGGGGCGGCGGCGCGGAAGTTTCGCTATGAGGTAGAGGCAGGCAATATTGGGATCAACATTGGCGTAGCGGCTCCGATGGCGTTCTTTCCGTTTAGCGGCTGGAAAGAGAGCTTTTTCGGCGACCTGCACGGACAAGGACAGCACGCGGTTGAGTTTTTTACCCAAACGAAGGTCGTGGTGGAGCGTTGGTTTAAAGACTGGTCGCGGCAGTTTTAGGGGCTGCGCCTTGAAACTTCCCTTCAAACCATTTCCTAAAACCGCACAAAATCGCCCCGTACCCAGCCGGTCGCCCCAGAGCTGGTGAACTGTACTTGATACCAGGTTTGCTGGTCTGAGCCGATCGCTTGCGCTAAAATTCGCACCGAGTCTCCTGACAAGCCATAGTGACGCACCGGAGATTGAAGATTGGCTCGATCGCGAATATTAATTCGAGAACCCGGATCGCGACTGGTGAGGGTGGCAGTGCTGGCGCTGGGGCGGGCCGTTTGGAGAGCGGAATTTGCCAGAGCGATGACCGTTTCTCTACGTCCATTTTTCACTGAGGCAGAATAGAGCACTCCCTGGGAAAGCCAGGATGCCTGAGCAGTGCAGTACGCGCCGCAGGAATTGGTGAAATATCCCTGGATGCCGTTTGCCAACGTAATCGCTTCGATCGTGTCTTGGGGACTTCCAGGATCGGTGTCTACAGAGCCGCCAAGTTGTGCGGAGAAATAGCCCCAGGTGCAGGGGGTTCCCTGACAATCGGGCGTATAGGTGAAGCTGACTTCGTATCCGTCGGGGCGGTTGCTCGTGATGTTGGAATACAGCGAATCGGCTTCGGGTAATTTACTGGGCAGGACGATCGGTACTTGAGTACGTCCCTGAAGTTGGGTTCTCAAGCGGTCAACCGGCACGACGGTATCTGCCCAAGCGGGAAGCGGTAGGCTCAGCATGAGCAGGGTTGTCCAGAGCAGTTGGCGAACGCGTGACATAAGGTAGGAACTCCTAAGCCCAAATTGAATTGCGATTTCGATTGCCTGAGTACAGCAACCTGTTTTGCAAAAGGTTATGGTTGCAAAAGATTATGCCCGTACTTTAGGTATTACTAACTACACAAGGGTGGTAGCCATTTTTCGGGACAAGCTGTTAATCGTCGCAGGAGAAAACTGCTTCGCATTGCTCTACAAAATAATCAGGAGTCAAGTCAGGACTCGATCGCAAAAAATCCGGGAGGGCAATCTGTTATGCTCACAGGTAGAACCGTTCCTCCTCGGATGCCGCTATGGTGACCCTCACAGCTCAATCTTCTGTAGACCAGCGCGACTGGAAACCGATCGTCAAAGCCTTTGAAGCTGTTGTCGGTAAAAATGCAGTAGTGCAGCGCAAAGAAGAACTCTTGGTGTATGAGTGTGATGGGCTGACAAGCTATCGTCAGCGTCCGGCAGTGGTGGTGTTGCCTCGTACAACAGAACAGGTTGCAGAAGTGGTGAAAATCTGCGATCGATTCAACGTGCCATTTATCGCGCGGGGAGCCGGAACCGGGCTATCGGGAGGTGCGCTGCCGATCGAAAACTGTGTGCTGATTGGCACAGCCCTGATGAATCAGATCCTCGAAATCGATCTCGAAAATCAGCGGGTAGTCGTGCAGCCGGGCGTGATTAATAATTGGGTGACGCAGGCGGTTAGCGGAGCGGGATTTTACTATGCGCCTGACCCTTCCAGCCAGATTGTTTGTTCCATCGGTGGCAATGTAGCGGAAAATTCGGGCGGAGTGCATTGCCTCAAATATGGCGTGACGACGAATCACGTTTTGGGGCTGAAGATTGTTTTGCCAGATGGATCGATCGCTGAGGTAGGCAGCAAGATTCCCGAAATGCCGGGATACGACTTGGCAGGAATTTTTGTCGGTTCAGAAGGCACGCTGGGCATTGCCACCGAAATTACGCTGCGGATTCTCAAAACCTCTGAGGCAATTCATGTGCTGCTGGCAGATTTTACCAGCGTCGAGGCGGCAGGACAGGCGGTTTCAGACATCATCAGTGCCGGGATTATTCCGGGCGGCATGGAAATGATGGACAACTTCAGCATTAATGCTGTGGAAGATGTGGTGGCGACCAACTGCTACCCGCGAGACGCGACGGCAATTTTGCTGATCGAAGTCGATGGGCTGGAAGTGGAAGTTGAAGCAAACCGCCAGCGGGTCGAAGCGATTTGTCGGCAAAATGGGGCAAGAAGCATTCGCACTGCCACTGATCCCACTGAACGTCTCACCCTGTGGAAAGGACGCAAAGCTGCCTTTGCCGCAATGGGCAAGATTAGTCCTGATTATTATGTGCAGGATGGGGTGATTCCGCGAACCAAACTGCAATACGTGCTGCACGAAATCGAGGTACTCAGCCAGAAACACGGCTATCGCGTCGCTAATGTGTTTCATGCTGGGGATGGCAACCTGCACCCGCTAATTTTGTACAACAATGCCATTCCGGGACAGCTTGAGGAAGTGGAGGCACTGGGGGGCGATATTCTGAAGCTTTGTGTTGAAGTGGGCGGCAGCATTTCGGGTGAGCATGGCATCGGCGCAGACAAAAAGTGCTATATGTCTGCGATGTTTAATGAAACCGACCTGGAAACGATGCAGTGGGTGCGGCAGGCCTTTAACCCGAAGGGACTGGCAAACCCGGAAAAGCTGTTCCCGACGCCGAGAACCTGCGGAGAAGCAGCCCGATCGCTTACCGCTGAAGATTTTCCGAACGTCGATCGCTTCTAACCCACTTCAATGCAAGACGATCTGAGGATCGATCTGAAACGCTGAGCTGGAGTTTGATTGCCCAGAAGCTTCCTCGCGGCGCAGTTGCCAGAGCAGCTTTTGAGATTCCCAGGCACGATCGAGCAGTTCCATTGCCTGGGTGGGCGAGCATTCTTTTGAGTAGCTTTGCTCTAGTGCCGAGCAAATATACGTTTTCAGGTAAGTTTCGATATCTTGAGGAGCGATCGAAACTGTGGTTTCGTGGGGGGCGACTTGCATAGGGGGAAGCATTAGGAAAGAAAAGAACAATAAGAACCCAATCTGCGAACGGGGCAGCTCGAAAACTGTGGCTTGTTTTCTCCTACAAAAGAATCCGGTTTGAATTCGGACATTTGAAGGCGATCGGGTAGTTTTTTGTAGAATCTTTACGGGATTGACCAATCCGCATAAATCTATAGATGGTCAGTAAACGGTCAGAGGTGGAACGGTGATCTGATTAAACTGAAAAGGAAATAAAAACGTTAAGTCATCCTTAGGGAGAGCCAAATTTAAAGCCGACAGGAGAAAATGTAACCGTTGAATGCTGCCTTAGGAGTGCAATATGGTTCTTGCTCGTTGGCGACAAATTCTTGCACCAGTCTTGCTTAGCGTTTTGTTGCTGGTTACTGCTTGCAGCCCACAACCGCCATCCCGCTTTGAACAGACGCAAGTTGAAACAACTCAAAAAGGCGCGCCGTCTGCCGTTGCTACCGATGCCACTCAGGGAGGAGCGTTTAACCAGTTCTTTCCGAAGTCGGTTTCTGGCTATGAGATTGTGCCTGCTCAGGAGAAAAAAGGGTTTGCTGAATACAAAGTAAACCAGGGTGGAAAAAATGTGGCAATGCTGGCAATCAGCGATACCACCGGGACACCTGCCGCAGAGAAATTTAAGAACAGCACGATGAAGATTGCAGGCTATCCCGCCGTCGAACAGGGACAAAATGGAACTGCAATTCTGGTGAACGATCGCTATCAGGTGAAAGTGCTGTCTCGCGATCCTTCATTTACAAAGGAGAATCGGGCAGAATGGCTGACTAAGTTTGATTTGAACGGCTTAACCAAGCTGAGTTAAGTTCGGGCAGGTAAGTTCAGACTCAGGACTTCAAGAGTCGCTGCATCATTCGCTGCAAACCAATTGACCCTTTGCTCAGGAGGACTCTGTGAGTAAATCAATTTATGAACTGGTTGACCGTCTCCCGACAGGCGGCATTACCGTAATGGCACTGCGATCGCTCGATACCTTCGTGCCAGGACAGTGGGATAATCTAGTCGGGTTTGAAAATACGATTCGGAAAGTAACGGGTGAAACCGACGAAAGCTTGATTCAGCAAATTGGCGATCGGGCGGTGACGCTGTTTAACGACAAATCGCAGGGCTATCAGCGGGCACTCTGGCTTTATCAAACCGTCGATTCGGCATCGGGCGCACTGGGCGCGGCAGCTCTGGCAAACCGAATTGGGCAGGATATCTCGTTTCTGGGAGTGTTGAAGCATCTCACGCCCAAACCTGAAAGAGCGCAAACGATCGATCTATGCGTCAAACTCGTCGTTGAAGTGGTAGCCTTCTGTCAAATCAACGGCATTCCGGGTGATAGTCTGGGCGATTTTTTAGCGTCCTTAAAAGACTACGGCGGCGAATCGCTGATGCGAATGGCAGCGCTTGTTTGTTTTGATGGACTCGTGCCTTTGGGAGCCGATTTCTCGCTGAAGGCATTAAACGCAATTCAAGGAATGACCCCTTCGGAACTAGAGAAAAATAACACGTTCAAAGGCGTTGCAGAACAGATTCCGGGCGGCAATACAGACGGCAAACTAGGCTTTATTCGCGAAAGCTTTTCTTCCACAAAAGGCTGGATGGATAACTTTGTGGCATCCCGCAATTTGACTCCTGATAAGGTGATCGACAACTTGACGCAATTTGTGGATGTATCTAAAGACAAATTAGACTACCTTGGCGCATTTCTTGATATGTCCGTTAAATACTACGAACACACCGGAGTGCAAACGCTGACGCGGCGACTGGTTGAACGGGCGGTTGCTGAAATTTAGCATCGTAAGGTCAATCTCTTTGCAGGAGAAATGGTTTGGCATTGCCTGTGAGGAAAGCCGGTCTTGATGTTGATTGAAGCCTAAAATTTGTCAAAAATTGATTTTTGAAATCTGGTTTGAGGTAGGGCAATCCTGCCTTTTTTTTATCATTTGCAAGCGTTGCTGAAATTGCAATGGCAGGCATCTAGGCTAGCTTGAAGAATACTCATTCG
Organism: Leptolyngbya sp. GB1-A1; assembly: GCF_039962475.1. Taxonomy (NCBI): domain Bacteria; kingdom Bacillati; phylum Cyanobacteriota; class Cyanophyceae; order Leptolyngbyales; family Leptolyngbyaceae; genus Leptolyngbya; species Leptolyngbya sp. GB1-A1. The sequence goes on from NZ_JAMPLI010000004.1 coordinate 8,856, forward strand.
GGTTGTCGCATTTCAACCGTTCCAATTTTTACAGTCTTTGTCTTCCTGAGGAAGTCAGGGATTGGCTTTAGGTTGCTCCCTGACTTCGTAGCAGTCTTGAGCCTGCTCAACGTCTTTTAGGGTCGAGCTGCAAGCCCTTTAAAGCTGAGCGCGGTTTGATTATCGCGGACATCACCAAATAAATTTGCTGTGCCCGTCGTCAGGTTAACGCCGTACAGCGATGCGTTAGAAAGTGCATAGGCAGTGTTGGTTGCGGGGGCAGTTGCGCTGGCAGGCTGGCTGACAATATCAAAACCCGCGTTCCCGCTGAAGTCAACGCCTAGTGCTCCGACGCGAGTTTGCGTTCCGGCATTAGGCGGATTTTGAATGAACAGTTCATCGGTGGTGGTGTTGATGGTGAATTGCGTGGTGGCGGCGGGTGGCGTGATCGGGGCTACGCCTGTGAAACTGTTGATGTAGGCGGTTGCTGCGATCGAGTTCGTCGCGCCGTTCAAGTTGCCATCGGGCTGAATGCCGTCCAGGGGGTTTAGATTGCTATCCACAACGGCTCCGGTATCTGGCACTAAGCGCAGATTTTGTCCGGCATCGCTCACTACCCGAATGCGATCGACCGACGGATTAAAGTCGAAACCAAAATTCGTGCCGCTCAGCGGAATTGCAAAAGGCTGGGCGTTCACGGCAGTGGCGGCTCCAGTGGCAGGATCAATGCGGTAGAGGCGGCTGGTACTACCCAAGCCAAACAGTTGACCATTCAGCGGACGAAAATCGATGCCCAGCAGGTTTTCCCCTGTTTGCAATCCGGTAACGCTGACTCTTCTAACGTTTGACAGGTTGTCGTTATTAAAAAATGCCAGATTATTGTCAGTGGTTAAGCCCACGAACTTCGCGGTTGCCGGATCAGGCGCAGCAAGCGGACTGGTAGACAATCTGAGACGGTAGCGCGTTTCACCGTCGCGAAGCGTGGTTTTAAGGAAGTAGCGACCTCGCTCCAGAATCGTGTTGATGGGTTGAGACTGCTGAGCTGTGTTTTGCGAAAAGCCGATGCGCTGACGATCGCGATTGAACAGTGCCAGGTTTACATCGCTTTTGAGTCCACGCAAAACGCCCTGCAAGCTGCTGCGAGTGGTCACCCGAAAGCTAAAAAAATCAACTCTGTCACCCTGATTAGCTGAATCACGAATTACCTGCTGTCCCTGCAACACGCCGAGATTTTGCGCCCGGTTGAAGCTGTTATTTGAAGCCATGATTCAATACTCCGATCAATTTAATTAGACTGGACAAATTAGATTGGACAAACTCAGTACGCGCAGAACAATCAAGTGGATGCACCTGGGTTGGAAAAGAACCGTAATCTGCTCTGGGAAAAGGTTTGAAAATTCATCATCATGACCCAAACTGCCTCCTTGCCCCTAATGCTGAGGAAACCGAACCATCGTTCAGGTTCAAAGTCCCTCAATTTTGGGGAAATTAGGGGGCAACACAGCACTTTCAATCCTTCTCAAACAACTTCTTTGCAGGCGTAAATCACTTCGGATCAGTCTTTAGATAGGTGAACGATCGCCGTTTTTCTGCTAAATAAATCGCAAAAAGTGAGTGGTTGTTTGGGTACAATACGGCTACTGTGCTGTGAAAGAACCCATGTCTGAAGTCGATCGTTTTTTGCCGGAGTGTCGCGTTTGTCAGTTTTATACCTGCAATGTTCATTTGCGCTGTGCGGTTCATCCGTCGGGTGTAGAGTCCGAGCAGTGCCTTGATTTCACCCTTTATCAGCCTTCTGCCCATTCGCCTCGTTCGATTGAGGTTTATCCCGCCCAGAAAGATGCTAAGCAAAGGAAAAAGTCAGCCTGATCTGTGAAGTGATGGGGTGATAAGCCGTGTGGTCTCCCCTCCTGTGCCTGGGAAAATAGCGAGGGAAATTTAGAGCAGTCCTCAAGCACTGAACCGATTACCCTAGATAGGAAAGTGCTTTGCATCGCCCCATGACCCTGAGAAAATTTTTGGCTCTCGTCGCAGGTGGTTTTCTATTTGTTTATTTGCTATTTCTGGCTGGCTCAACGATTCCCAGGCAGTGGACCAAACAGTGGAATTATCATTCCCAGGAAAATTCTCCGGTGAATTCTCAGATCAATTCCCAGTCAAGCTGTCAATATAAAGTTTGTGCAGCGCGGTTTGGCATTCACACCAATATCATTATCCCTGTCTCCAACGATGCTTATAACTGGCAGAATGATTTGATGCTGCCGTTAACGCAAGAGCAGTATTTAGGGTTTGGCTGGGGTGAGCGCGACTGGTATTTGCATCCACCTCCTGATAATTCGCTCGACTATTACCTCAAGGGTTCTCGATCGCTTTTATTGCCAAACGCCGCCGCACTCCGAGTTCAAAGACACGATCGGTTTCCGAGCCATTTCGAAATTCGCTGTGGTGGCGTTGATCGATCGCATTATCTTGCGTTAATTGAGTATATTCAGCGATCGTTTCAGCGTTCCGCCGGAAGGCGAATTCAAATCCGCATAGATCCGCAAGCGGGTACTGCTTTTTATGAGGCAACAGGACAGTATTCTTTTCTGCATAACAGCAATCACTGGACGGCAGAAGGACTCCGCACTGCAAAGATTAATACACCCCTGTGGGCAGGCTTCTCGCAGGCAGTTATGCGCCAGATTAAGCCGACCTGTTAGCTGGGTTTGGCGCGGCAGAATCGCGAGATGCCAGCATCGTTCAGTCGTTGAGGTTTCTAATGTAAACCCTCTGGTACTTCTCAAATCCCCTGTAAGAACCTATTCTTAGTGCAGAAAACATCACGGGCAGTGCAACGACGCTAACCCATACTGTGAGCTGCCTCGCCTTCGATTGTTGCCCGCCTGAGGCAGTTGAGTTTTTCTGTGATGCCGATGAATGACCCGATCGCTGTACTGCTGATTGATGACCAGGCAATTATCGCGGAAGCGGTGCAGAAAATGTTGGCGGCTGAAACCGATATTACCTTTCACTACTGTGCTGATCCGCTTCAGGCGATTAAGGTGGCACAGTCCTTTCAGCCGACCGTGATTCTGCAAGATCTGGTAATGCCGCAAATGGATGGTTTGCTGCTGGTGCGATTGCTGCGATCGTCCGATACACCAACGTATCAAATTCCACTGATTGTGTTATCAAGCAAGGAAGATCCGGTGATCAAGGCGCAGGCGTTTGAGTATGGCGCAAATGATTATCTGGTGAAATTGCCCGATCGTGTTGAGCTGCTTGCCCGAATTCGCTATCACTCCAGGGCATACAATAACCTGCTAAAGCGACAGGAAGCCGAGGCGCAGCTTCGGGAAGAGAACGAGCAGCAGGCACTCTACATTCAGCAAGTCAACAAAATCACCGATGCTGCCTTTGCCGTTGAGCAAGACATCTTTGAGGAAGGACATTTGGCAGAAGTCGCCGATCGCCAGGATGAGCTGGGGCAATTGGCGCGGGTGTTTACTCAGATGGTGAAAACCGTCAAAGTGCGGGAAGCAGAGCTAGAGCGGCTAAAAGATTCCCTGGCGCGATTTTTCCCGGGGGAGTATCTGCGATTTCTGCGTAAAGACAGCGTGATCGATGTGCAGCTTGGGGATTTTGTCAGCAAGATTATGGCGGTGATGTTTAGCGATATTCGCGCGTTCACCACCATTTCTGAAAGTATGAGTCCACGCGAAAACTTTGACTTTATCAACGCTTATTTAAAGCGAGTCAGTCCTGAAATTCGCAATCACTACGGCATTATTGTGAAATTTTTGGGAGATGGCATGATGGCAGTTTTTCCTGACGGCGCAGATGATGCGATCGCTGCTGGGATTGCTAAACATCGGCGTGTGCAGGAATACAACGAGCAGCGGCAGGCAAGGGGCAAGCTGCCGATTCAGGTTGGCATTGGCGTTCATGTGGGACCGATGATGCTGGGCATGGTCGGGGAAAGCAATCGAATTCAGGGCGACGCTTTTTCGGACAACGTGAATCTGACCGCCCGACTGGAAGGACTAACCAAGGTTTACGGCAGTGCCCTACTAATCAGCGGGCAAACGATCGAGCACCTCAGCACGCCTGAAGCCTACCAGTTTCGCTTTCTGGCAAATACGCTGGTTAAAGGACGCACCGAACCGATCGCCGTCTACGAAGTGCTCGATGCCGAAACGGAAGCAATTCGCGAGCTAAAACTGCAAACGCTGCCTCAGTTCGAGCAGGGGATTCAACACTACCGCGATCGTGCCTTTATCGATGCCAGAGCTTGCTTTGAACAGGTACTCGCCGTTCATCCTGACGATCAAACTGCCAAACTGTACTGCGATCGAATCGAACGGTTACTCTCCGAAGGCGTTCCCGAAGACTGGAACGATGCCTGGTCGATCATTCCCCAATCGTAATCACCACTTTTCCCACCGTGCGTTCCGTTTCGCCTTGCTGATGCGCCGCTACCGTTTCAGCCAGAGGATAGGTGCGATCGATAACCGAGCGAATGTGTCCCGCTTCAATCTGCTGCTTCAGAAATTCCAGATCAACGGCATTCGATTTCAGCAAAATTACTTTGTACTTGGGTCCAGGCAAAAATGCCGTGAAAAAGCTTTGCACATAGTTTGCCGGATAGGGCTGCGTCGTCACGTAATAGCCATTGGGCTGCAAAACTCGCTTACAGTCATCAAACGATCGATTTCCCACCGCATCAAACACGACATCGTATTTCGTCGCGTCCTGAGTAAAATCCTGCTGCTGATAGTTAATGACTCGATCGCATCCCAAACTCTTCACTAAATCAGCATTTCGGGCACTGCAAACCCCCACAATCGAAGAGGCTCCTAACACTTTGGCAATCTGCACCGCATAGGTTCCCACACCGCCCGATGCACCGTTGATCAACACTCGCTGTCCTGCCGCAAAATGACCTTCATCTCGTAACGCTTGCAGTGCAGTCAGTCCGGCTAAAGGTACAGCCGCCGCTTCTTCGTCGCTCATATTCGCGGGTTTGTGCGCCGCCACTCTCTCTGCTACTGCTGCGTATTCCGCATAAGCTCCACCTGCCAACTGATCGAGCCGCGCATAAATCCTGTCTCCAACGCGAAATCGAGTCACTTGACTGCCCACTTCCACGACTTCCCCCGCCACATCAAAACCCAAAATTAACGGAAACTGATAGCCCGTCAGGAACTGCAGCAATCCTTTTCTGATTTTCCAGTCGATCGGATTCACGCTGCTGGCATAAACCCTAACCAGCATTTGATCAGCTTTAATCACAGGTTTATCAACATCGGCATAGCGCAATACATCAGGAGAACCGTAGCGATCGATCACAGCCGCTTTCATCACTCATACTCCAGATACATAACAACGCTTGAGCAGGACAAGTTCTACCCAAAATGATCGGATGCGATCGCCAATAGACTCGCTCTATCTACACCTACAGTCAATTGCAGTCTTTCTGAAGGGTAATCGCAATCTCTAGAGATAGATTTTGGATGACAGAATTCGTTTTGGAGTGAACGGAAATTGAATAAGTTTATGGATAGATGAAGAGAATACTCAGGAAGCGTTCTAGTTCGGGTTCAGCCTCTAATCCACGCTCGCGATCCGACGCCGACGATTAGAATCATGCTTTCATTCTTCTTAACTCGTTCTCAAGAACGATTGCAGAACAAGCCATAATTTACACCATAAGATCAATTGGCTTCTATCGTTATATTGGCGTTTACTTGGGTCTGCTGCTATGCCAACAGTCTATGGAAATCTTCAGGGCATTCGATCGGCTCAGGTCAAGCAAATTGAGGCATTGTACGATCAGCGTCAGTCGGGCGATCGGGTTTGCACGATTGAGTTTGCTCGGCAGTTGGCGCAGCTCAGCAGCACGATTCATCATCCGATTTGTGTCTATTTGAATCGGCGGGGGCAGGTGATTCGGATTGGGATTGGCACACCGCTTCAAACTCAACTTCCCCAAAGTGAACTGCCCCGGCAAGGCGGCGATCGGCTGAGCGGCATTCGCTGTGTTTCGGTGATGTCTCATGCGCCCGACCGTGGCAGTCTGGTAGCGATGCTGAAGCAGCGATGGGATGCGCTGGCAGTGTTGGTGATTCCCGAAGGAAAACGGCAGAAAGCGGCTGAAATTCAAGAGACTTATCTGGCACATTTGATTCCCGATTTTGACCAGCCCTGGACAGTTTCAGAGCCAATGCCGCTCGATGAATTGACCAATCTGGAACTGGATGATCTGATTTACGACTGGGAAAAAGATCTGGGCGAATCCGGTTTCGAGCTGGATCAGTTTCAGGCTCCCTCGGATCACGATCGCGTGCTTCTGGTGGGTTTGATGACTGACGGCATGACGGCACAGCAGTTTGAAGAGGGCATGACCGAGCTGCGGCGATTGGTGGATACAGCAGGTGGTGAAGTGATTGGCGTGATTGAACAGCGACGCGGCACTCCCCATCCGCAAACGGTCGTTGGTCAGGGCAAGGTCGAGGAAATTGCGCTTCAGGTGCAAACGCAGGGCGCAAATCTGGTGGTGTTCGATCGCGATATTTCTCCTTCCCAGGCGCGAAATCTGGAGGAGCAAATCGGGGTGCGGGTGGTCGATCGCACCGAAATTATTCTGGATATCTTTGCCCAGCGTGCCCAATCCCAGGCAGGGAAACTTCAGGTGGAACTGGCTCAGCTCGAATATCGGCTGCCGCGGCTGCGGGGACAGGGACGGGGTTTATCGCGACTGGGCGCAGGTATCGGCACACGAGGACCGGGAGAAACCAAGCTCGAAAGCGAACGACGCACAATCCAGCGACGGATTCAGCTTTTGCAGCAGGAAGTCAATCAGCTTCAGGCACACCGATCGCGCCTCCGGCAGCAGCGACAGCAGCAGCAAATCCCGGTTGTGGGACTGGTGGGCTATACCAACGCAGGCAAATCTACCCTGCTGAATGTGCTGACCCAGGCAGAGGTCTACACTGCCGATCAGCTTTTTGCCACGCTTGACCCCACCACGCGCCGCCTGACGATCGCCGATGATATGACCGCAGCGAGAAAAGAAATTCTGCTTACCGATACGGTCGGCTTTATCCATCACCTGCCGCCTTCCCTGATGGATGCTTTTCGCGCCACGCTGGAAGAAGTTACTGAAGCCGACGCGCTGGTGCATCTGGTGGATCTGTCCCATCCTGCCTGGGCAAGCCATATCGAATCGGTGGAAACGGTGCTGGATGACTTGCCTGCAACGCCCCCTACCGCACTGCTGGCATTCAACAAAATCGATCACGTTCCCCCCGAAGTGCTGACGCAGGTCAGGCAGGACTATCCCGACGCCGTGTTTATTTCTGCCACCGAGCGGCTGGGACTCGATCGCTTGAAGCAGGAGATCCTGAAGCTCCTGGGCATTTCGGTGCAGCCCGGAGAAGTAGAAGTGGGCTAAGGGCAATGGTGCCCGGTCAAATGCCCTGCTTGCCCATTCCCGCATTTTGTGGCAAGTTGCGATCGGTGCTGTTTTGCGGTCATCGCTTATGTTTCGTCTTCCCCGCTTTCCTGCTTTCCTGCTGTCGTTCTGTCTGCCTTTTTTGTTGCTCAGTGCGATCGTCTTGCTCACAGGCTGTAGTTTGCCGCAAATCAAAGCAGAAGATCGGCTATTTTTACCGCTGAGCCTGGACTTTCTGGGAGAATATCGCCTGCCAAAAGCAGATTTTGAGAATGCGCCGATCGGCGGTTTGTCGGGTCTTGCCTACGATCGTCAGCGCGATCGGTTTTATGCTGTGTCGGACGATCGGAGTGAGCGTGCCCCTGCCCGGTTTTACACGCTAAAGCTTGACATTGGCATATCTGGAGCGGCAGAAGATGCAGAAACCAGCGGGGCAATTGGCATTCGATCGGTAGAAATTGAGCAGGTCACAACCCTCAAAGGCGAAGACAATCAGCCCTATGCAGAAGGCACGATCGACTCAGAAGGCATTGCTCTCTCGCCTCGCCGCACGCTTTTTATCACCAGTGAAGGCGTTACCCCGGCAAAGATCCCGCCCTTTATTCATGAATTTGAGCTCGAGAGCGGCAACTGGCGCAGTCGGCTTGCCGTCCCCAAGCGGTTTCTGCCCCAAGAGGAAGAGGGACAGCTTCTGGGCGTGCAGAATAATCGCGGCTTCGAGGCCCTCACGGTTAATGCGGGCGGTGCAGCTCCCAACTCAACCGAACCCTATCGCCTCTTTACCGCAACCGAAGCCCCGATCGCCCAGGATCTTCCTCTTGCAGATGCAGATAACAGCAGCACAAATCCTCCCGCCCAACAGCCGCTCCGCTTTCTGCACTATTTGGTTGGCGATGAGCTGCCCCTCTTGCTCGCAGAACACCTTTACCTGATCGATCCACCCCCCTCTGGAGCCACTGAAAATGGGCTGGTCGAACTGATCAGCCTTGATCAGGGCGGGCACTTTCTCAGTCTGGAGCGATCGTTTGGCGCATCAGTGGGAGTGGGGGCAAAGCTCTATGAGCTGGCGATCGGCGGCGCAACTGATACTTCCAGCATTCCTTACCTTCAGGGCAATATCACCGGAATCGTGCCGATTGCAAAACGGCTGCTGCTCGACTTGAGTGAGCTTAATATTCCCCTGGACAATGTGGAAGGAATGACGATTGGACCCCAGCTCCCAGATGGCTCCCAAAGCTTGATCCTTATCAGCGACGATAACTTTAACCCGCTCCAGGTGACTCAGCTTTTACTGTTTCGGTTAAAGAATAGTCGATGAATCCCTCGATCGCATCAAGCACGCTCCCGATAGGCTGATCTTTATGGACTTGATCTTGATGTGCTGCTCTTTGCCTGGCTGCGATTCCAGACACGGGTGCTAACCTTGCAGTTTGCGCTGCGTACTCTTAAACCGGATGTATTCCGAAGCGAATGCCAGCAGACCAGACGCCAGAATCAGAATCACGCTCAGGGCATTGATATCGGGTTTAACCCCAGTCCTGACGCGGCTAAAGATTTCCATTGGCAGGGTGTTTGCGCCGCCTCCTGCGGTAAAGCTTGAAATTAACAGGTCGTCCATGCTTAGCACAAATGCCAGCAGACAGCCCGACAGCACGGCGGGCATCAGTTCGGGCAGCAGCACTTTGAGAAATGCCTGAGTCGGCGTTGCGCCCAGATCGAGAGCGGCTTCTTCCAAAAACGGATTGAGACCGGATAGACGAGTGGAGACGACGACTGCAATATACGCCAGACAGAAGACAACGTGAGCCGCTGTGATAGTCCAAATGCTGAGGGGAATGCCGACATAAACGAGGAAGACCAGCGTGGCAACGGCAATCGCAATATCAGGAATAATCAGCGGCAGGTAAGACGCGCCTCGATAGAGTCCTTTGCCGGGAAAGCGAAACTTGGCTAAGCCGACTGCCATCAGCGTCCCCAGTACCGCCGAAATTGCCACCGCAGCCAGGGCAACGGTGAGACTATCGCCCAGCGCGGAGAGAATCCGTCTATCGTTGATCAGGCTGCTGTACCACCGCAGGCTAAAGCCGCCCCAGTTTGAGCTAAACCGTGACGCATTAAAGCTGTAAAACGCTAGCACCAGAATCGGAAAATACATAAATCCGTACATCAGCACGGAAAATACCATTTGCCAGGAAAAACGGAGCTTGGCTTTGGGCGATTGCGGCACAGAATCATCCTCCACGGGCGGCACAGCTTGGGCGGTTTCCATTGGCATGGTCAGACGGCATCTCGATCGCCATATTTAATCAAAAGTGCGATCGACACGCTCACGGCAAAAATTAAAATCATGCTGAGGCTAGAACCGAGTCCCCAGTTGCGAGTTGCGCCAAGAAACTGGTTGAAAATAAACCGGGAGATCGTCATATTCGACGCACCGCCCAGCAGTTCCGGCACGACAAAATCTCCCAGGCTGGCAATAAACACCAGCAGCCCACCTGCCGCGATACCGGGAAGCGTTTGGGGCACTGTGATCCTGAGAAATGCCTGGCTTGGCGTTGCGCCCAGGTCGGAAGCTGCTTCCAGCAATCGTTTGTCTAACTTTTCCAGCGAGGCATACAGAATCAGCACCATGTAGGGCAAAAAGCTATACGCCATGCCGATAAACACCGCCGGACTCTGGTTTAGCCAGTCCTGTCCCGGAATGCCGATCGCCCCCAAAATAGAGTTGAGCAGTCCAGTCGGTCGCAAAATGGTAATCCAGGCGTAAGCCCGCAGCAGTGAAGAAGTCCATAGCGGCAGCACAAACCCGACCAGCAGCAGATTTCGCCATCGCGCCGGAGCCATGACCGCAATCCAATACGCCACCGGAAAGCCGAGCACCAGCGTCAGCAGTGTAGAACCCGTCGCAAAGTAAAGCGATCGTCCGATGACCCGCAGATAAGGATTGCCGATCGCCTCGGTTGCAGAGCTGCGTGGCAGCAGGATTTCCAGATAGTTGCCAATGCCATAGCCCCCCGCAGGTTGCCCCAGGCGAAATCCCGGAATCAGGCTCAGCTCCAGAATCAGCAGCGTTGGTAATACCAGCAGCACCAGTAGCCACAGTCCCGGAGGAGCCAGTAATACCAGGGGCTGCACTAATTTACTGAATCTGCGTCGCCAGGACGCCTGAGAAGGCTTTTCAGGCAGGGCAGAAGGAACCGGAGGAGTAGTGGTCGACATCGCGGCAAACCTGAAAGAACCTGAAAGAACCTCAAAAGAACAGCCTGCAACAAATACTACGCGCTGGTGAGCTGAGTCCAGTATTTGTCGTACAGGTCGGTTGCCTGGGTAGGAACGGGCGTGATGCCTTCGCACTTGGTAAGCACGCTCTCCGAGGGATACAGATTGCTGTTGTTTTTGGAGTTGGTCGGCAGCTTCTCAAAGGCGGCTTTGTTGGGCGTGGCAAAGTTGAGTCGTTCGACCAGGTTCGCGGCATTTGCTGGATCGAGCATAAAGTTCATCCATTCATAGGCAGCGTCCGGGTTGGGAGCCGATTTGGGAATCACCATCGTATCCGTCCAGATCGAAGTGCCCGATCGCGGAATTACATACTTCAGGCTAGGCTGTTCTTCAATCAGTGAAATTGCGTCCGACGAATATGCCATCGATACCGAAAGATCGCCGCTTGCCAACTGATCTTCCCAGCCGTTCGTTAAGAAAGACGCGATCGCAGGTTTGAGTTCAACCAGTTTGCGGTATGCCTGCTCGATTTGCTTCGGGTCTTTAGAGTTGTAGGAAAAGCCGAGCGATCGCAGCGTCGCGCCCATCACTTCCCGCACGTCATTAATGAGCGTCACTCGTCGCGTCAGCGATCCCTTGTTTTGCCAAAGGAAGTTCCAGTCGGTGATAGTTTTGCCGTTGAGTCTTGCCGGATCGTAAATCAGTCCGGTGGTTCCCCAGGTTGCCGGAACGCTGTGAGCATTGTTGGGGTCGTATGTCGGATTGCTCCACTTCGGGTTGAGGTTGCTCAGTCCGGGAAGGCGCGATCGATCGAGTTCGGTCAGCAGCCCTTTGTCCTTCATCTCGACCACCATGTAGTCCGAGGGAAAAATGATGCTGTAGGCATTGGCTCCGCCTGCCTCGACTTTTGCCAGCATCGCTTCGTTCGAGTCAAAAATATCGACAACGGTGCGAATTCCAGTTTTTGCCTCGAAGTTCTTCAGCAGTTCATCGTCGGTATAGTTTGCCCAGGTAAACACATGAAGCGTTTTAGCGTTTTCCCCAGAGCTGGGACTGGCGGCGGGACTGTTTCCGGCAGAAGGATTCGACAGGTTACGGGCGCAGTTTGATAGCACCACCCCCGAAGCAGCAGCCGTTAGAGTTTGTAAAAATCGTCTTCGGGAGGTTCCAGAAAACAATCGACCGTCAGGGTGGTTTGAGTGAGAATGGGTTGGCGGCATGGTTTCTTCCTACTGCGGTAAGGGTGCAACGGGAAAACGTACATAAAACAGCATACGCGAATCGTTTGCAGTCGGCTTTCCCGGGGGACGATCGAGCAGACCTAAATCATTCAATCAGGTGCTCCCTAGGCAGGCAACGCCAGACAATCAGCAGCAGACCAGTACACCTTAACCGAACTGTGCAGATCCAGAGGTCGATCGCTGCGGTTGGGCAACAGTACGGTAATACGATCGCCTGTCGCGAGCTCCACGAGATAGTGAACGTGGGTTCCCAAGTACATGATGTGGCGCAGTTTGCCTTCATAGGCATTGGTTGAGGCGTTGATCAGATCGCCGCTGTTGGGCGAGCCAACATGGATTTTTTCGGGACGAACGCTGACCATCACGTCGGTGGGCGGGTTTTGCTGCCAGGCATCTTGTGGCTTCACCATCACGCGTAGCCCTTTATCAGTCACCACTTGCAGCATTTCCGGATAAATGGTTTCGACCCGCGCCTGAAACAGGTTGGTATCGCCAATAAAATCTGCCACAAAGGGCGTTTGCGGCATTTCATAAATCTCGCTGGGGCTGCCCACCTGCTCTAATCTGCCTGCATTCATCACAGCAATGCGATCGGATAAGCTTAGTGCTTCTTCCTGATCGTGTGTCACCATCACAAACGTCACGCCGAGTTCCTGGTGCAGATTCGACAGTTCCACCTGCATTTCTTTCCGCAGCTTCAAATCGAGCGCGCCCAATGGCTCATCGAGCAAGACTACGGTCGGGCGATTCACTAGGGCACGAGCAAGGGCGACGCGCTGCTGTTGCCCACCCGAAAGTTGAGCCGGATAGCGACGGGCAAAGGATTCCATTTTTACAAGCTGCAAGGCTTCTCCGACGCGCTGCTGCACCTCCGATCGGCTGCAATTCTTAATGCGTAAGCCAAAGGCAATGTTGTCAGCCACCGTCATGTGGTTGAATAGGGCATAGCTCTGAAAGACAGTGTTCACGGGTCGCTTATAGGGAGGTACATTGGTCATCAGTTCGCCCCGGATGTACACTTCTCCCCCGGTGGGTTCTTCAAACCCGGCGATGATCCGAAGTGTAGTAGTTTTGCCGCAGCCCGATGGACCCAAAATGCTGAAAAATTCACCCTGCCGAATGCTCAGATCAATGCCGCGAACGGCAGTTTCCCCGTTATAAACTTTGAACACCTTTCGCAGTTCAACGTCCAGCTTGGTTTCGGTCTGGGAAGCATTCCGGTCTTGAGCAACGGTCTGGGACATAATTGGCAAATTTCCTTTTCCAGCTAGTATTTCACCCGTTTGTCACTTAACTTGTGTTTTGAGCAGCACAGTTAAACTAAATTCTGGTTAACAAACTTTTAACCCGTCCGTTTCAAGCAAACTTCTCTGAATCAATCTTGATTAACCGATCGCAATTCTCTGGTCAATCCGTTTTGAAGGATTTTTCCTGGGAAACCTATCCCTAAGCGATCGCTCTAGCACCTAGCGTTTCTTGCGCAATTACCCCGTTGCAAATTTAGCCGTTGCAAATTCAATAGCAGAACAAAACTAGACCCCGGTTCGCTTGTCCCCTAGCATAGCTTAAGTGCCGTCCACCTCTATTCCGCCACGTCTATTCCGATTATGAATCGATCGCCTTTGATTGCATCCAGCCCCAATTCTCGACAGAATGCCCGCTCAGTGGGGCGACACTATCAGTCGGTGATTGTGATGCTGTTCGTCAGTTTGATTCTGGTCGGTGGAATTGGGACTCGTCTGGTTTATCTCCAGCTTTTTCAAGGCGAACGCAACCGCCAGCTTGCCGACAATAACCGGATTCGCCTGATTCCTCGCCAGCCCGAACGTGGCAAAATTTTGGATCGCCGAGGCCGAATTCTGGCAGGCAGCCGTCTTTCCTATGCGGTGTTTCTGTGGCCGATCTCAAATTCTAAGCAGCAGTGGTCGGTGATTGTGCCGCGTCTGGCAAAGGTGCTCAATGTTCCTCAAAAGACGATCGAAAACCGCCTGGAGCAGGCAGGCTATGATTCCCCGGCTTTGCTGCGAATTGCACGAGGCTTGAGTCCAGCTCAAGTGACAGCCCTGGCAGAGTTTAGCCACGAATTAAAAGGCGTCCAGGTTGAAGCGGAAGCCGTTCGCAACTATCCCTATGGCGATCTGGCAGCTCATGTGCTGGGCTACACGGGCGAAATGAGCGACGAAGACCTGAAGGCAAAGCAGGATCAGGGCTATCGTCTAGGAGACGTGATCGGGCAGATGGGCGTGGAGGCAGCCTTTGAGCGGCAGTTGCGCGGCGAATGGGGCGGACAGCAGGTTGAAGTAGACGGAGCGGGGCGGGTGCTGGGGGTGCTGGGCGAAAAGACTGCCAAAGCTGGAAACGATGTGCAGCTCACGCTGGATCTGGATGTGCAGCGCGCCGCAGAACGGGCGTTAGGCGATCGCAAAGGGGCAATTGTGGCGATCGATCCCCGTGACGGAGCCGTGCTGGGGATGGTGAGCCGTCCTGCCTTTGACCCTAATTTGTTTTCAACCCGCATTACCGATGCTCAGTGGAAGCAGCTTCAGGGTCTTGACTTTCCGTTTGTGAACCGCGCTCTGCAAGGCTATCCGCCTGCCAGCACCTTCAAGATCGTCACAACTGTTGCTGCCATTAAGTCGGGCGAGTTTCCGATAGGAACGGTGTTGCCGACCTATCCGTTTGTGGAAGTGGGTGGCATTCAGTTCTGGGACTGGAACCGGGCAGGCTTTGGTCCGCTTGATTTTCCGGGGGCGATGGCATGGAGCAGCGACACCTTCTTTTATCAAACCGCGCTCGGCATGGGTGAAGAGCCGCTGATTCAGTGGACACGCCGCTTTGGATTTGGCGAAAAGACGGGAATTGAGATTGCTGCCGAAGAAGCTCCGGGACTTGTCCCCGATCCGGGTTGGAAGGAAGAAGCACTAAAAGAACCCTGGTATGTAGGCGATACGGTGAATATGTCGATCGGACAAGGCTATATGCAGTCGTCACCGCTTCAGGTTGCCGTCATGTTTGCGGTAGCAGCGAACGGAGGCTATCGGGTCAAACCTCACCTGATGATGGACAATCAGATCGATCGCTGGCGAGAATCTCTCAACCTCAGCCCAGAGATTATGCGAACGCTGGATCAGGGGCTACGACAAGTCATTACAAGCGGGACAGGAACTGCGCTCAACGTTCCCAATCTGCCGCCAATCTCCGGTAAAAGCGGAACTGCTGAAGACCCACCCCGCCAGTCCCACGCCTGGTTCGGTGCATATGGACCCACCAGCAAACCGGAAATCGTCGTCGTTGCCTTTGCCGAAAACTCTGGCGGTGGTGGCGGCTCGGTGGCTGCCCCGATGGTGCGTCAGGTTCTCGAAGCGTACTTTAACGGCACTCAAGCATCTGAAGCAGCTCAGCCCGAATCCGTCACGACTGACTGAAGCCAGCTACGGCTCAATCTCCAGAACCCTTTAATTTAGCTGACCGAACTGGAGATCGGTTTGGGCATCTGGCAAGGTGAATTTGAGGGCGTGTCGGGAAACTGGCTGCGCTGGTGCGATCGCTCAGGTGAATGGCTACTGACCGATACTGAACAAGCACGGCGAGCAGAAAATAAGCCCAAGCTCAATTGCTGCAAGCCGCCCGCAATCTTTTAGAAACGGGGATGCCGATCAAGCAGGTGGTGTTCCTGCTCAGCTTATCGGAGACGCAAGTTCAACTGCTGCAAGCCGCAGACTGATAATAACTGTTGCTTGGGGTTTAACCGATCGCATTTGTACTTGGCAGTCTGCTTTCAGGGAAAGTGAGAGCCGAATGCCCTTTCTTATCGGCAGTGAGTTATTCTTAGCTGCTATACCGTCGCGACCGGGTCTAAGCCCAGTTTGGTCAGCAGGCGATCGACCTTGAAATGCTTTGTCATCATTTGCTGAATTGCCTGCACCTTGATTGGCTCATGCAACCGTACCTGCCCAAAGGTGCGATCGACAATTTCAACAGTTGTGAGGGTATCCAGATCGACTGACAATATTGGGATTTCTAGATCTTCGGCGCGGCTCAGAATCGCCCGTGACGGCGGCAGATGTCCGGTTAGGATCAGGCATTGGGTTGAGGTTTCTAGGGCGGCAAGTTGAATATCGGTTCGATCGCCCCCAGTCACCACTGCCATGTTACGCCCCTTGCGGAAATATTCCAAGGCAGAGTTCACGTTCATTGCCCCAATTTTGAGGCTTTCCACCATCAGATCCAAGCGATCGGAACGACAAAGGACTTCTGCGCCAAGCTGATGCACCAGTTCGGCAACGCTGACACTTCGCAGCAAATCATTTCGCGGTAGCAGTCCCAAAACCTCAATGCCGTGACGCTGCAAAAATGGCTGAATCTGAGATTCGACGATCGCCACCTGATCATGCGGGATGTCGTTAATTAGCACACCCATGAGCCGATCGCCTAACCGTGCTTTTGCTGCCAGCAAGCTATCGACCACCAGAGCCGATCGAAAGCGGTTGACCAGCATCACTGGCGAATCTAACGCCTGAGCAATCTGCGGCACTGCCAGATCAAAGAGCTTCCCCTCTTCCAGGGTTCCGGCTCCCTCCAGCAAAACAAGATCGACCCCGGCAGGAGCGGCGTAACGCTGTAAAAGCTGCTGATAGTGCGTTGAATCAGTTCCGTTAATCCGACGAAAAATGGTTGCTTCATCAAGCGGCAGCAGCATTGGCAATACGCAATCGTCCGGCAGCTTGAGGGTTTGTGCCATGAACTTCACATCTTCCTCGACCAGCTGATCAAGAGAATCCTCGCTGAGGCAAGTCCCGATCGGCTTACCGTAGGCAATCTTGAGTCCTTTTTGCTGAAGCTGATGCGCCATCCCTAAAATCATGGCTGACTTACCGCTATAAGCTTCAGAAGACCCAATCAACAAAAAATTCGCAGACTTTGGCACGCCCGTAACTCCTCAAAGCAATCTCGATGCCCTATTCCCCGAAGATGCTTTATAAGTGCTTTGCTAGCTTATTTTTGCTAGCACACTGACGCTCTCCATCAGAACCCGTGGACATTTCATCCATTGTATTTATCTTTGATTCACTTTTCTGATAGAGCTGCATAAATTTTAGGAAAGATGCTAATCATCCAACCGCAGCAGCCGGCGGTAAAAGGACTGGGAGAAATCAGCACTGCGTGAACTTTTGTAGATAAACAGCAGCTCGATCAAGAAATCGACAAACTCAAAGTTCGCCAGCATGACTTCATAGCTCAGGTCAGCATTGTTATCAAACTGAAGCCGACACCGGGTGAGATCTGCCGGAATCGAAGAGATACTCCAACTCGCTACAAAAGGAATACTTTCGCCCCCTTCAATCTGGCGAGAACCCTCTAGGCTGCCAGCCTGATAAAGACTGATTGCAAGAGGTAGGGCACTCCGCTTGCGTCCCTGATAATAAGGCGCGTAGACGCTGACATCACGAGGGTTGGCAGGCTGGAGCTTTTCAAGTGACATACTTAAACTTTCCTTCAATCTCCGCTGGGGTGGACGCTAACGTTGAGGTTGCAAGAACGCTAGGGTAGAGATACACGCGCTGCATCGACAGCTTTTGCTGCACTCTGGAACTTAGTATTCCCACGACCACCGATTGGAATGTCACTTTTACTTTTATTTTTATGAGAAGTTCACCCACGCTTGCGACCTCTCGACCCCTGCAAATTTTAGTCGTTGGCGGCGGAGCAGGCGGATTTTTTGCGGCGATCGTTTGTGCGGAGGCTCACCCGCAGGCTCAGGTCACACTGTTTGAGGCAGGTTCGCAGCCACTCAGCAAAGTGCGAATCTCTGGCGGCGGTCGCTGCAATGTCACCCATGCCTGCTTTGATCCGGCAGCTCTAATTCAGTTCTACCCCAGAGGCGGCAAAGCGTTGAGGGGCGCATTTACCCGCTTTCAGCCAAAAGATACGATCGCCTGGTTTGCCAAGCGGGGCGTGACGCTCAAAACCGAAGCCGATGGGCGAATGTTTCCTGTTACAGATAATTCTGAGACGGTCGTGGATTGTCTGACCCAGGCTGCGCTGCGAGCGGGCGTGAAAATTTACACCGCTGCTCCGGTCAGCCGCGTTACCAAAGAGAATGATTACTTTGTGTTAACGCTGAAGTCGGGGCAGGAGGTTCGGGGCGATCGGCTTTTGCTGGCAAGCGGCAGCAGTCCGCAGGGGTTTCAGCTTGCTAAAAGCTTGGGACATTCGGTAGAACCACCTGTGCCGTCGCTGTTTACGTTCAATGTTCCCGATTCGCAGCTTCATGAACTTGCTGGAGTATCCGTGGAGTCTGCCAAAGTTCAGCTTTTTGTGCCCGAAGGAAAACCCATTGAGCAGATCGGTCCGGTGCTGATTACCCACTGGGGGTTGAGTGGTCCGGCGGTTCTAAAGCTATCAGCCTGGGGCGCACGGATACTGCATCAGCATCGCTATCAGGCAACGGTGCGGATCAATTGGTTGCCGACCGAGACTGCCGAAACGGTGAGACAAACTCTGCTGGCAGCCAAAACCGAATTTCCTCGAAAATCGATCGCCGCCCACAATCCTTTTACCCTGCCGCGCCGCCTCTGGCAATTTCTGACGATGAAAGCGGGTGTTGGCGAAACCGATGATTCTGAGGGCGGAAGTGCTTCGCATCGCTGGGCAGACTTCTCCAAGCAAGCGATGAATCGATTGATTCAGCAGCTCATGCAGACCGAACTGCCGGTGAAGGGCAAAGGTGTTTTCAAAGAGGAGTTTGTCACTTGTGGCGGCATTCGGCTAAAAGACGTCAATTTTCAGACGATGGAGAGCCGCTGCTGTCCGGGGTTGTACTTCGCCGGAGAAATTCTTGATATTGATGGCATCACAGGGGGCTTTAACTTTCAGAGTGCCTGGACGACGGGCTGGCTTGCAGGTCAGGCAATGGGAGCCAGTTTCCCGGATGCAGAAATTGGGGCAGGAGCAAAGGCGAAAGGGGAAAGGGTGAAAAATTAAGCGTTCCAGGCAGGATGGGCAAGCAGCGCAGCAATCACGCGAACGCCGCGAAGCTGATTTGACAGCGGCAAATGCCCTCTTGGAGCGGTTAAATCCCAGGTGAACTCCTGGGGGTAACGAGTCCAGCTATTTCCGCTCTTCCAGCCAATCTGGAACCACAGCTTTTCCCAGTTTTTGCTCACGCCTAACCAGACCTCACGCTGCACGGAGTAGCCAAATTTGCCTTCGGAGTACACCCGCCAGAGGGCATCGATCGTCTTCAAATCAGCGGTCGGAAACTTCTCAACTTCGGTGAAATAAAGCCATTTACGCTGCAACGCTAAGTTGCCTGCCAGCTCACACAGTTTTTCGAGCGTCAGGCGATCGGCAGCTTCAAACTGCTGTTCTGCAAGAAGCGTTTGCAGCGAGCTATAGTCGATCCCCCGTTCTGAGGTGAGCGGCAACAAGCCCTGAGCAAAGTGAGTTTGCAGGAATTCTTTGACTTTTGGAGACTCGGATTGCACCAAGACTTGATAGATTTTGCCTTCTACAACTCCGGCTAAATTTTTGAGTGAATCAGGTTCTGCCCAAAACTGGCTCAAGCGAGGCTGTTGCTCCAGCAGGTAGCTCATGAGCGCATCGAATCCGGTTTCTCCTGCACCCGCAGCCTCCTGAACTAGCTGGAGCTTGTTTTTGGGAGATTCGGCTCTGAGGCGATCGATAAAATCAGTCATATCGGCTGTAACCGAGGAATCAGGGGAACTAGGGTGGGTAGAACGAGTGAGAAACGGCTGCACGGCAGGCATGAACTCGACACAACACAGCAGTGAAACACCTCAGGCGGGCGGAGTAATCCTGCCCATTTTTCGCCCCAGGGTTTAATTCCACTTGCTTTATTCCACTTTAATACGCGAGTGAAGCGCAACGCGGACGGCAGGGGAGAAAAGCGAAATTTGCCAAAGGTGCTGTATCGCAAAACCCACTCTTTATATCACTATTGCGAGACTGTTTAGAACGAGGAGCTGAGAAGCTCGATCATTGCTCTGGGGAAATTCCACCTGCATCTGCCGGAGGACGATAGCCCCGCTCAAAGGCATAGCGAATGAGCTGAGAGCGGCTTTCAAGCTGAAGTTTGCTGAGAATATTGCTGAGATGGGTCTGCACCGTGCGCGGACTGACAAATAACCGATCGCCGATTTGCTTGTTGGTATAGCCCTGGATCACTTCCCAAAACACTTTTGCTTCGGCAGGCGTGAGCGGCAGCGGATTCGGGTTGGCAGCAGGAGTTGCTTCCGAGGCAGCTTGCTGAGACTGCTGCGTGAGCCGCAAAATTTCCGAGTGAATCCGGCGTGATCGTTCGAGCTGTGCCTCAATTTTGGCAATCAGTTCCTTGGGGTCAAAGGGCTTCACGACATAATCATCGGCTCCCATCTGGTGTCCCTGAATGCGATCGTTTACCTCTTTTCGGCTCGATAGAAAGATAAACGGCACAAGCTGCCCTGACTGGCTTGCTCGCAAGCGGCGGCAAAACTCTAGCCCATCCATTTCTGGCATCACCACATCAGACACAACTAAATCGGGAGGAGCCTGCTCAAACCGTAATAGGGCTTCTGCACCTGACCCTGCGTCCTCCACGGCGTAGCCCCGATTACGGAGATAGCGAATCAGGGCAGTTCTTAAGGTAATATCATCATCGACGATCAGAATGCGTTTCATTCAGGGGATGGGTAGTCCACAACTGCGATCGGATAGGGACGGAAGATGCAATCAAGTGACTGTCAAAAAATTATTGTCAGCAGGGCGATCGCAATCCTTCCTGGCTTCTGAATGGAATGCGGAGGCTTCATCCTTGTAAAGAGCTTGCACAAAGGAGAGCTTGCACGGAGGCAAAGCCCCACCTCTTGTTCACAGTTGATAAATGCTGCTGTTCTGCTCCTTCGCTAATTTTTCGCTAACTTACAGTTTAGATCCGTCTGTGCTGCTCCAGAATTCCCTGTTGAATCTAATACAGCAAAGCAAGCCTGGGTCAGGTTGGATAAGAAGATTGCCTCTCAGGAAGATTGCTCGAAGAAGATTGCCCGAAGCAGATTGCCCGACACGAAGTTTGATACGACGTTTGCCACGACACCGAGGAGATGCCACAGGCTATGTACGAGAAAATTCAACCACCCACGACCGGATCAAAAATTACCTTTAAAAATGGAGAGCCAACCGTCCCTGATAACCCAATTATTCCTTTTATTGGCGGAGATGGTACGGGGGTAGACATTTGGCCCGCTGCTCAGCGCGTGTTTGATGCCGCAGTTGAAAAAGCTTATGGCGGCAAGCGCAAGATTGTCTGGTTCAAAGTCTATGCCGGAGATGAAGCCTGCGAACGGTACGGCACTTACCAGTATCTGCCTGAAGATACCCTCACCGCGATTCGCGAATACGGCGTGGCAATTAAGGGACCGCTCACCACCCCGGTCGGCGGCGGCATTCGATCCCTCAACGTCGCCCTGCGGCAAATTTTTGACCTGTATGCCTGTATTCGTCCCTGCAAATATTACGCAGGCACCCCCTCCCCCCACAAAACGCCCGAAAAGCTGGATGTGATCGTCTATCGGGAAAATACCGAAGATATCTACTTAGGCATCGAGTGGAAGCAGGGCAGCGAAGTGGGGACACGGCTGATCAAGCTGCTCAATGAAGACCTGATCCCATCCACGCCTGAACACGGCAAAAAGCAAATTCCGCTTGACTCAGGCATCGGGATTAAGCCCATCAGCAAAACGGGTTCGCAGCGGCTGGTGCGACGGGCGATTCGTCATGCGCTGCGGCTGCCTCCGGCAAAGCAAATGGTGACGCTGGTTCACAAAGGCAACATTATGAAGTACACCGAAGGCGCGTTTCGGGATTGGGGCTATGAGCTGGCAAAGAGCGAATTTCGGCAGGAATGTGTCACTGAGCGGGAATCCTGGATTCTCAGCAATAAAGACCGCAATCCTGATTTGAGCCTGGAGGACAATGCACGGCAAATCGAACCGGGCTACGACGCGCTAACGCCTGAAAAGCAGGCGCAGATTTGTCAGGAAGTCCAATCTGTTCTCAATGAGATCGGGACAACCCACGGGAATGGGCAATGGAAATCCAAAGTGATGGTGAACGATCGCATTGCCGACAGCATCTTTCAGCAGATTCAGACCCGACCCGACGAGTATTCGATTCTGGCAACGATGAACCTGAACGGTGATTACCTCTCGGATGCGGCAGCGGCAATCGTCGGTGGACTGGGCATGGGACCGGGCGCAAATATTGGTGATGCCTGTGCGGTGTTTGAAGCCACCCACGGCACAGCCCCCAAACACGCCGGACTCGATCGCATTAATCCCGGCTCGGTCATTTTGTCGGGCGTGATGATGCTGGAATATCTGGGCTGGCAGGAAGCGGCTGATCTGATCAAGCAGGGCATCGGAGCTGCGATCTCCAATCGTGAGGTGACTTACGATCTGGCGCGTTTGATGGAACCCCCTGTCGAGCCACCGCTCAAATGCTCAGAGTTTGCTGAGGCGATCGTCCGGCATTTTGACGATTAGCGAATTTCAGTTGTCCACAGAAGCGTGATTAACTCTGTAGGGGCGGTTTCCAAACTGCCCTTACCTCGCTCCCCTGCCCGACCTCGAATCGCCCTAGTTATGGATTAGAGAACGTATTAATCTCTCTGCCGCCAAGCGATCGTCCAGAACTCGACTGCGGCACCCTAGACGGAGAAATCCCAGAAGGGGTTGGAGACATGGGCAGCGGTTCAAGCATTTCGGGCTGAGCCGGATTGCTGATTGGAAATCTGCCAGGAGAGCTGTCAGGAGAACCGTCAGAAGAACGATAAAAGGGTGATGTGTTGTCAGGAGTGCGAAACGCAGGCGGCACGGTATATCCCGTTACGCGGGGTGTGAGTTGAGGAGAGGGCGAAATGGGCTGCGTTGGAAGAGACTGCACTGCCCCGGTCTGATCAGGCAATTGGGGAAGGTCAGAGGTTTGGGAAACTGCGGGCGATCGAGTTAACCCAGGCGGATTCCCAGAAGCATCGACATTTCCAGAAGTCCTGACGCGATCGAGAGCAGACTGAAGGGGACTAACCGCATTACCCTCTGGATTACCTTCTGGATTGGCTGCTGGATTAGTCGCTCCTGTTGCAGGTGACTCAACGGCTAAAGGTTCAGTGATAGCCTGAGTCCGGCTCGATCGTCGCTGCCAGCGTTCGGGCATGGGAATGCCTGTTGGGTTGTAAAGATCAGTCGATCGATCTGAGGCTGAATTGCCACCGATTCCAGGGCTAAACGGCAGCGCCCGATCGGCTGTGCCGCGAGAACGGGTCTGCTGAGTGGTTGCTTCCGGCGCTAGACCAGGCACACCTGGCAGATTAAGAGCAGCGGGAATCTGGGCGTTGGGCTCTGTGGGTAGCACAGGCGGTAACGGCGGTAGTTCTCCACCGTTGAATCTGGCGGAATTGCCAGAGGGACTCCGGTAAGGGGAGGGATTTTGGTAAGGCGTTGAGTTTGCTTCTTTGCCGTTCAATGCTGGCTTTTCCGCAAATCCCCTGAACAGCGATCGTGGCTGCCAGTATTCCAGCAAAAACAAGCCCGATAACAGCAGTACCGACGCTGTACCCCAAAACATCGGGTGCCGAAAGGCTAACAGTTGCCGTCCAAGTTGGTGCAGGATTGAGGGTTGAGGGGGTCGCGGTCTAGGCAGCATTAGACAGTCCTCACTGGCAAACTTTAACTGGCGATTTTATGTATAATCTATGCCCAATTCTAGCCTTACCGACCTAGAGATCTTCAACGGGACGATCGCAAAATCAGCCAGGCTGCTGCCCCTAAACCAAACAAATTCGGTAGCCATGCGCCCAGAATTGGGGGAATTGTGCCTACCTGGGCGATCGAACCACAGATCACTGCCAGGAGATAGTAGGTAAAGATAATCACAATGCTGATCGCGAAACTGGTTGCCCGTCCTGCCCGATCAAGACTGGCTCCCAAGGCTGCACCTACTAAACCAAACGCTACACAAACAAACGGCAGGGCATATTTCTGCTGAATCCGCACCCTCAGCTTGCGAATTTTCTCCGTATCGCCCGACTGTTTCAGAAGATCCAGATAATCGAGTGACTGAGCAATATTCATCTCGTTATAGTCTCGGCGATTCTCGGCTAGATCGAGCGGCGTGCGCGGCAACCGTAGCTGCTGGCTATCGAATTTGACAATATTGCGAAACGAGCCGTCTGGCGAAACTACATAGATTGTGCCGTTAGAGAAATCCCAAGTTTTCTGGGACGAGTTCCACTGAGCGGATTTTGCGCTGACGATCTGGCTTAGTCCTTCCTGAGAAAAGTCGAGAATTGTCAAAGCCTTCATTCGATCGCCATCAAACTCACGGGCATAGAACAGCCGCGCCAGTTCATCTTTTTGCTCGCCGTCTTCTTTTGTGACTTGCTGAAATTCCTGAAACAGGATGTTGTGCTCCTGAAACGACGGATTATCCTCGTTCAGGACGCTGGCAAGTCGTTGTGTAGCTTGAAAGCTGGCAGCAGGCACAATCAGTTCATTAAAGGCAAAAGTGATTCCTGTCACGACCAAACACATCGCCAGTGCCGGAACCAGCATCCTTAGAATGCTCACCCCGCACGCTTTTAGCGCGATTAATTCACTGTCATTTGCGAGGCGGCTATAGGTCATGAGCGTCGCCAGCAAGGTAGACATCGGAAAGGCGTAGGCAACGAATTCAGGAAACCGGAGCGCTAGCACCTGAAGCGCGATCGATAAAGGCAGCCCTGCCTCGGTCACTCGCCGAATCAAATCAAATAGTGCCCCCACGGACACCCCCAGCGAAGAGAATGCCCCCACGCCAAACAGAAAAGGCAGAATTAGCTCACCTGTGATGTAGCGATCCATCACAGAAAAGAGTTGCGGCAGCCGTAGGGCAGAACCGGGCGATTTGAGGGAACGGGCAGTCATAGGCGCGATCGACAAAACGACATCTAAAAACTACATCTGGAAGCTATCGCCCAGATAATACTGACGCACCAGCGGATTGGCATACAGCTCTTCAGCACTGCCCGAAGCGAGAATTTGTCCGTCTCGCATGATGTAGCCTCGATCGATAATTGCTAGTGTTTCTCGGACGTTGTGATCGGTAATCAGGATGCCCATGTGTCGCCCGCGCAGTTTGGCAATAATCTCCTGGATTTCGGTAACCGCGATCGGGTCGATTCCGGCAAAGGGTTCATCGAGAAACAGAAACTTTGGTCCTTCGACTCCAGCTGCAAGTGCCCTGGCAATCTCCGTGCGGCGGCGTTCTCCCCCCGATACTCGTCCGCCCGGCGTATGAGCCACCCGTTCTAAGCGAAACTCTTTCAGCAATTCATGCAGCCTTGCCCCTCGTTCCTGCCGGGGAATCTGGGTTTGCTCCATCACCAGCAGCAGGTTATCGCGGACGCTGAGATTGCGAAAAACGCTCGGTTCCTGCGCCAGATAGCCCAAGCCCAAATGGGCACGCTCGTAAATGGGCAGGGTGGTAATATCGCGATCGTCCAGCCAAACTTTGCCCTGATCCGGCTTTTCTAGCCCGGTTGCAATGTAGAACGTTGTGGTTTTTCCGGCTCCGTTCGGTCCCAGCAGACCGACCACTTCGCCTCTAGCGATCGAAAGATAGACGCGACTGACGACCTCGCGCTTGCCATAAGACTTATGAATATTATCCAGTACAATCTTCAAGGACTTTCTCTTAAGGAAGAAATACCAGTGAGGTAGGGGATGGTCTTGATTCTATCAACAGTCCTTGCAGGTTTTGTTAATTACCTTCCTTGACCGGCGTTTGCTGATTTTTTTGCTGGCTTGGGGCTAGGGAGGGCTGATAGGAGTTTTAAATTCTGATTTCGGGTCAAAAGCTTCTGTTTCGCTGGCAGCAGGGGTCGCCGCTGCACCGGGCGTATTGGTGGGATTGGGGTCTTGCACCAGGTAAATCGACTCAACCTGCCGTCCATCTGGGGGCAACGCCACAAATCGCCCTTCGTCAATCAGATAAGTGATTGTCTCACCGCGCAGACTGTTGCCGTCTTGCAGCACATAGACATCGCCCCTCAGCACAATTCGCCGTTCGCGACTGTAATACTGCGCCTGCACTGAGGTTGCCTGAATCTGGCGCGCCGGGTAGTTAATCTGCACATTGCCCCGTGCTGTAATCACGCCCGTCACCGAGTTGGCTTCCTGCACGTCCGATCGCAGCGTTAAGGCTTGATTTCCGCTTGCCTGCGCCTGTGCTGCACTTTGAGCCGTCGGAGCTGTAATCGTACCCAACAAAGCCGTAACCGAAAGGGCGGTCAGGCTCAGCCGATGGAAAAGTGTTAATCGAGGCGTTTGAGGAGACACCATAGCTTTAAATCGCAGTTGAGAGAACGACAAGACCAAGCGGCTTCAAAATAACCAGTACGCAATGAATTACGCAATAAATATTTGCTAACCGTACTGCAAAAGCAGGAACTCGTCTACTGGGTTCAGACGCAGGCAAGCTTGAAATGTTTCTATTCGGGCTTAATCTGTTTGGGCTTAATTGAGGCTTATCAGTATGCAGTTTTAACTGGACAACTCCTGGAGTTCGCCCTTATCCTGTCACAGCGATCGTCCTTCTGTCTACTCGAATTGTTTGGCTCAAATTGTCTGACTCAAATTGTCTACCCCTCACTATGATCGTCCAGTGCGATTGTTCTAATCGAGAGCAGCAATTCGCGGCAGGGGAAAATCACAGGTTGTCTTTCCCTCGGTCAAGCCCTGAACTTGAGCTGCCATTTCAGCAATGCGATCGATCGAAGCATCGTACAGGGTTGCCAGCAAATCTTCACTCACTTCTACCAGAGCAGACACATCAATCCCGGAATAGGCTGGTTCATATCTCCGCAGCCGATTCATGCCCTCGCCCAGCAAAATCATTGCGCCCCGCGCATTTCGATTGCTGAGGTGATAGAGGGCAACCGCAATTTGCAGCACGCCCTGATAAAAGCTCTTTTCTGGTTCGCCTGACTCCATCCAGATTGCCTCCAGGGTGTCGTGGCAGTCGTAAAACTGTCCCTGATTAAACTGCTCTACGCCCTCCCAGAATGCAGGCGGAATTGGTTCGGTCATGAAATTGCCTCCTGAAGCTGGAGCTGGAGCGATCGATCAGTCTGAATGATTAACCCTGGTTTCGATAGGAATTGTTCTGGGGCAAGGTTCGATCGTTGCCAGAGCAGCCAGCGACTTCCTTCCGGCAAATGCTCTAGGGAATCAGGATTTTGGGTCAACCAGAGGACTGCCTGATTGGGACGATCGATTTCTCCTGACTGGTTAAACTGCACCGCTGCCAGCGTTTCTAGCACCGTTTCTTCTCCGCCGATTTGTCCCAACGCCGTCCACAAACTCACCCGCATCTGCCGACGCAGCGCATAGAAATAAAGAGAAGCTGCCGCGATCACTGCCTGTTCAAAATCTGCCGCATTCCATTCGATCACATTATCCAACGCCACAATCACTTCCTGTCCGCCCGTATAGGTTTCCAGTTCGCGAACGCGCAAATCACCATATCGGGCACTTGTGCGCCAGTGAATCAGCCGCATCGAATCACCCCATCGATAAGGACGCAGGGTTCGGGTTAGGTCTTGGCTGGCATTCTGGGTTTGATAAGCACTCATCACCTGAGAATGGCTGTCTCGCCCCATCGCATCTAGGATCGGACACTGGCTCAATGGCAACACAGTTGGATAGACTACCGCAACCGCTTTTGCCTTCTGGCTACGCCGACACCAAAACAACCCTACCGGAGCCGCCGTCCTACGATCGATCGTTTGCCAGCGATAAATCCCCCGCTGGTAAGTTGGGCACTCGTATCGCCAGGTAAAACTGTCCTGGGGTGAAATCAGCTCGATCGCCGTTTTTCCAAACGTCCCTAGTTCAGCAGGCAGATTATCCTGAAGCTGAATCAGCGTTTTTGCCTGATGGGTTTGATTCTCAATTTCTAGCTCGATCGCCAAAGCCTCTCCCATACTCACAGGGGCGATCGAGCGACGACGCACTCGAATCCCGCCCAGCATTCGCGCTGGCAGAACCGCACCGATCAGCAGCAGCGCAAACATTACCCCGCTAATCACATAAAGCCAGCCTGCCATGGTATTCGTGGCTGCTCCAAAGAAGAAAAGCGACAGCCCCAGCAGCAGCCAGCCGCTATAGGCAGGTGTGACCCAGTGAGTTTCGAGCCAGTTTGTGATGCGCCGGACAATTGACATACCTAATGGGCTAATGGGCTGAAAAGAACAGGCTGAAAAAGAATGCCGATCGACTGGATTATTCCCACTTTAGACCCCTGAGTCGATTGAATTTCACTCTATGCGTTTCGATCCCTGTCTTCAGGATGTAGTGGAGCGCTCGTCAGGCACAATACAATCACTCCATTCAGTTCATATCTTTCCTAAAAAGAGCAAGGGAGTGCAGGCTACAGGGCAGCACTCAGCCTGAGCAAGTTATAATTTTTGCGGAGCTTACCGATCCAGCCTCTTAAATTATGAACAATCCACTGAGTCATGCTTTCTTTATTGGTCGCGCTTTTGCCGAGGCGCTGGGCGAACAGCTTGAAAATACGGTAACGAATACCTTGAGTGAACTCGGTAAGTTTGATGCTGAGCAGCGCGAACGGCTCCGGCAATTCACTGAAGATGTGATGGAGCGGGCACGTCAAGCCGAAGCAATGGCAACCCAGGGAGCCACAGGCACAACGGGCGCCACGACGGCCTATTCGGCTTCTCGTAAAGCAGACGACGTGCAGGAAATGGTGGATAACCTGCGGGCAGAAACTGCCCAACTGCGGACGGAGCTTCAGCGATATCGAAATCAGTCCGGGCAGTAGGTTTTCAGCAGTCCTTGGGCTGCTCCATATCTGCTTTGACTCAATAGTTTCCAAGAATTTTTTAGTAAACCCTTTTACGGAATTTCTCAATCTGCGTGGCTGTCCTTCCCGACGATCCGATCTTTGATTCTCAGTCAGAAAAGCCGCTTCCCAGACGCGATCGATCTCTGGCTGAAGTACAGCATCACCTGTCCGGGCTCAACCTTGAGGCAGACCGGCATTACGATGACACAGTGCCCGTGAAGTCCTACAGCGGCAAGGCATATCGCTGGAGTCAGGAAAACTACTCGCGTCAGCGTCGCTTTATCGATATCTGGTCTTTTGTGCTGAAGCTAATGACAGCACAGTGGGCTTATGGCAAATCCTGGGCTTACCGGGGCGGCAAAACCGAAGAAAAGCAGGCAAAGCGTCGCCGCGCCCAAGCAATCTGGATTCGGGAAACACTGCTCGATCTGGGACCTACTTTTATCAAAATTGGGCAGTTATTTTCCACCAGAGCCGATTTGTTTCCGGTCGAGTACGTCGAAGAACTGTCGAAGCTCCAGGACAAAGTGCCTGCGTTTAGCTACGACCAGATCGAAGCGATTATTGCTCAAGACTTTGGCAGACCAATTCCAGAACTGTTCAGCAGCTTTGACCCGATTCCCCTGGCGGCTGCCAGTTTAGGACAGGTGCATCGTGCCCAGCTTTACTCTGGCGAAGAAGTCGTTGTGAAGGTGCAGCGACCGGGCTTGAAAAAGCTGTTTACGATCGACCTGCAAATCCTCAAAGGCATTGCCCGCTACTTCCAGAGCCATCCCAAATGGGGGCGCGGGCGGGACTGGCTAGGCATTTACGAAGAGTGCTGTCGCATTTTGTGGGAAGAAATTGACTACCTCAACGAAGGACGCAATGCGGATACCTTCCGGCGCCACTTCCGCGACGAAGACTGGGTCAAAGTGCCGCGGGTCTACTGGCGATACAGCTCTCCCCGAGTGCTGACGCTGGAATATATGCCGGGCATCAAGATCAGCCACTACGAGGCACTGGAAGCTGCCGGACTCGATCGCAAAAGTTTGGCGCGAATGGGAGCGGAGGCGTATCTGCATCAGTTGCTCAACAACGGCTTTTTCCACGCCGACCCTCACCCTGGCAATATTGCTGCCAGCCCCGACGGGTCGCTGATCTTCTACGACTTCGGCATGATGGGTCGGGTGCAGCCCGTGACGCGGGAAAAACTGATGGATACTTTCTTCGGCATTGCCCAGAAAGATGGCGATCGGGTGATGAACTCTCTGATTGCGTTGGGGGCACTGTCTCCATCAGAAGATATGGGTCCGGTGCGACGATCGATTCAGTATATGCTGGACCACTTTATGGATCAGCCGTTTGAGAATCAGTCGGTGGCATCGATCAGCGATGACCTGTACGAAATTGCCTACGGTCAGCCGTTTCGCTTCCCGGCAACCTTTACCTTTGTGATGCGGGCATTCTCAACGCTGGAGGGCGTGGGCAAAGGACTTGACCCCGACTTTAACTTTATGGAGGTTGCAAAACCGTTTGCAATGCAGCTTATGTCAAATGGAAATGGTTCACCTGCCAATGGCTTTTCCGACAGCATCCTGAGCGAACTGGGTCGCCAAGCCGCGCAGGTTAGCACCTCAGCCCTGGGACTCCCCCGTCGGATTGAAGATACGCTCGATAAGCTAGAGCGTGGCGATATTCGCGTCCGGGTGCGGTCGACCGAAACCGATCGTGTGTTGCGGCGGGCCAGCAGCGTTAATATGGGAACCAATTACACGGTGTTGATTGGAACATTCACGCTTTCAGCCACAATTTTGCTGGTGAATCAGTTTATTTGGCTAGCGGCGGCGGCGGCAGTTCCGGCAATTCTGGCAGGATTTGCGCTGATTCGGTTGCTAATGCGGATTGATCGATACGATCGAATGTTCTAAGCTGAATTCAATCTCATTCTGCTGCCCATGCCATTGGCTTCCACCATGAAACCCTTGTTTACGGGTCTGACTGATCCGGGGTTGCTTCGTTCTGTTAACCAGGATGACTATTATCTTGACCCACAGGGTCGCTTTTTTATCGTGGCAGACGGGATGGGCGGACACGCGGGCGGGCAGGAAGCTAGCCATATTGCCACCGAATCGATTCAAGCTTATCTGAACGAATACTGGGATTCCGACGACTCCTCGCCCGCTCTGCTCGAACAGGCTTTTTTACAGGCAAATCGCGCCATTCTTCAAGATCAGGTCAAGCACCCTGAGCGAGCGGATATGGGCACAACCGTAGTAGTTGTTCTGTTTCGCGATCAGGAGTCTTGGTGCGCTCATATTGGCGATTCTCGGCTTTATCGCCTGCGCGGGGCAAAGCTGCATCAAATCACGGAAGACCATACCTGGGTGGCACGGGCAACCAAACTGGGCGACCTGACTCCTGATCAAGCAAGGCTGCATCCCTGGCGGCATATTCTGTCGCGCTGTCTGGGACGAGAAGACGTAGGGCAAATTGATGTGCAGTCGTTTGAACTGCAATCGAACGATCGCCTCCTACTATGCAGCGATGGACTTACTGAAGAACTGCCTGACCACCTGATTGCTTTTCACCTGAAAACGATTCGAGCCTGCGATCGAGCGGCGGCAACGCTAGTGAGTGCGGCTAAAGAGCGAGGCGGACGGGACAACATTACGGTCGTAATTGTGGCATTTGAGGAGATTCCCGCGCCGGATGAGGTTCACCCTACAGGCGGACATTAATTCTGTCCTTTTTTCGTGTTTCCATTTTGCACAGGTGGGATAAGCTATTGCATGTACAAAGCTCAGGGTCTTTGGGCTGACGTTCAGGTTGCCGATTCTTCCGTTTGGTTTTATGACATTGCGACAGGCAGTTTTGGGCAAAAAGCGGTCTTCCCAACGATCAGGGTGGGGACGAGCGTTCAGGCAAATGATATTGGGTGTGACGCTGTTGGGCGCAGTGGGGTTTGGCTATCAGCAAGTGGAAAGCTTATGGCAGAAGCCTCAAGCCGTGCTGGTATTGGGTGGCGCAACCGAGCGAGAAGAGTTTGCCGCTGAATTTGCCCAAACCCATCCTCATTTGCCAATCTGGGTATCTTCCGGCAGCAATCCTGAATACGCCGAATGGGTCTTTTCAGAAGCAGGCATTCCCGCCGATCGCGTCCATTTGGACTATCAGGCAGTCGATACGGTAACAAACTTCACCACGCTCGTCGATATGCTCAAGGCACAGGGCATTACCAGCGTTTACCTGATCACGTCGGATTACCACATGCGTCGCGCTCAGGTAATTGGTGAAATTATTCTGGGCAGTCGCGGCATTGATTTTAAGCCGATCGCTGTTCCCAGCCACGAAGCGAATGAGCCGATTGAAAAAGTGGTACGCGACGCAGCCAGAGCTGTATTGTGGGTGACAACGGGAAACACAGGCGCAGATTGGCTACAACGCTGGAAACACCCGATTCACTAATGCTTTGATTGGGAATGCTTGAACTGAAGGGCGATGGTTCAAGTTTGTAAATTCCCGCTCCACAAAGCGAAATCGATCGACCAAGATGGAAGAGTACCCTTGTTCTTCTGCGGCGATCGATTCTTACCATGATCACTACTCCACGGACGATGCCGGAGTCCGATTTCACGCCTGAAGATAGCCTCAATGAAG
This sequence comes from Leptolyngbya sp. GB1-A1, assembly GCF_039962475.1. Taxonomy (NCBI): domain Bacteria; kingdom Bacillati; phylum Cyanobacteriota; class Cyanophyceae; order Leptolyngbyales; family Leptolyngbyaceae; genus Leptolyngbya; species Leptolyngbya sp. GB1-A1. The sequence goes on from NZ_JAMPLI010000004.1 coordinate 41,265, forward strand.
ATCGTCTTGATCGGGTAGCGGATGAGCGGTTAAACCCATCTGAGCTTCAGACCGTGCTGGACATGCTGGCAGTGATGGAAACAACTGAAGAGCTTTCCCAGCTTCAGGCATTGACCGAAACACAAAAGCGGCAGGTCTGGGAAGCCACTCCAGAGACTCTGAAGCAAAAACTCTGGCAGCTTCGCAATCCGCCCGCTCTTTCTAAAAAGGCTGCATCGATCGGAGCCGCTAATTTCCAGAAGTCCGAGCAGGAATCTGAAACGGAAGAATCTGAAACAGACTTAGAGACAGAACTAGACGACGAAATCGAGGATCTCGGCCAAGATTTAGATCTAACCCAAGATTCCTATTCCTCTGTTCAAATTCAATTGACCGGAACTGGAACAGGTCAGCCAAACTTGGACATTGCGAATCAACCGTCTGAACCGCTTTACGCCGGTCGCTCAATTCCTCGCGTGGGCGATCGAATTATTCTGAAAGCTCATTCCAAACTAACTGCCTCGGAGCTAAAAGCCATTTGGCAATTAGAGCGGATTCAGGGCAGCGACGGTTATGTGAGCCATTCAACCTTGGGAACCCGCAGCTACCCATTAACCTGGATGGTTGTTTATGCCAGAGCGCAGCCAGAACAAGCAGAAGATTTAGCCGACGATTTGGACAGCGAGGAAGCATTTTAAAGGAGCTTGTTAATGAATTTGCTTCTGCTTAGTTTGCCTCTGCAACTTCCTCGGAAGGGGCTTCTACAGGCTCAGCGATCGGCGCCACGGCAATTGGCTCCAGACGAAAACCCACTACCGAAATTCCCTGACAGAAGAATCCCTGACGCGGACGAAGCTCAAATGCGGGTTCGCTACCTTTCTGGTATTCAGGCTCGGTCAGCAGTTTGCAGCCGTTTTCACAAGCGATCAACTGGATAGGAGTTTGGCGGGTGCGGGAGATAAGCAGATGGGTTGGGTTGAACATGACTGACCTCACTCAGTAGACTTTTAGTTAATTTCAGAGATGGTTTAGAACAAGACGCAAACAAACTGCCGGGCTTCTTGCTAAAGAACCCTGGTAATCTGACGAGCTTCAGTCTGCAATCAGCGACTGCACTCTGCGTCAGAAAAGTTAGTAATGAAACTAACAAACCAGCATAGGACTTGAGAATCGTTCGCAGGTACAAAACTAAAGGCGGCAAACCGTCACTCCGAAGGGGACTTACCGCATAGAGGTCTATCTATGGGTAGCGTCAAAATTTCTGCCGATCGATCCAGATTTCGGCGAATGCTCAGGAATCTATCAAAATACGCATTGCACAAACATAGAATTATCTCAATGCTTAGCCTTGGAAGTTCGCCGGATCGAGGGCAATGAGGCGATGGAACGAGCCGGGGTGTTTAGTGTGGTGGCAGCAAGTGTGGTGACAATGAGTGCGGTGACAAGGGGGATTAAAGGCAGGTTTGGAAGATAGGCTCTCCATTCACTCCAGATTTACTCTGAGCCAATCAAAATCCTATCGTCATCCCATCGTCACACCAAATCCGTGCCGAAATTGCGATTCATAACGATCGCTTGAATCAACGAAAGCGGAACTTGATGGAAATACTGCCGCTGAAACTGCTCCTCCTGAACGGCATCTAAAAACGGCTGAATCCCTGAAAGGGAACCTTCTTCAGTCACGCTTAGCCTTAATTCAGACGGTTCAGTTTTACATGACTCGAACGGATAGGAAAAAGACAGTTGCTCACCTACTCGATCCACTTCAAATCCATATCGCTTCAGTAGAAGCAGCCCGATTTCTAGCGATCGAATGCTGATATTAAGCTGCTGAGCAATTTGCTCCTGCGAAGATGAGATTCTCGTGCGGCTGAGGTATTTTGCTACACCCACCAGCTGTTGCCAGTGATCGATCGGCGCATTTTCGTTTGGAGGGGGATATGCCAGGATCAGCGATCGTTGGGTTTGCTGTGCCTGCCGCAGCCACTGTCTAAGTTCATCCCAGCTTGCCGGACAGGTCGTGAGCTGAATTGCATCTTCGATTACGCTCCGGGGAGAACTGCTCTGCATTGCATTTCGAGTGAAATGAAGGGGTAAACCGGCAGAATCTCGGCAATCAATAATCCAATCGATGCTGAAATTTTCTGCTTGAGGAGTCACGCTACGAGTGGTTTGCAAATTGACCAGACGCACTTCGTACTGTTTGCGGTAGGCGTTAAAGTCCAGTTCAACGATCGCGTCACAAGGAACGCTTGGAATCTCGTCGCGATAGTGTCCCCACCAGACTCCAGGAAATCCTTGAGAGATAGTCTTATCCCAAATTTCAAACTCGGTTTTGATATAGCGAACTTTCCGCCCGCGCAGATCTTTGATATTGGCATTGCGAACATTGCGAAACCAGCAGTTTTGAATCAGTAGCCGGGGAACTGGATTTCCCATGCCGTAGGGTTCGAGCAGCTTCAGCTCACGAAACAGGTCTTTGCCCAATTCGGCGATCGTCACCGTCAGATCTGCGCTAGGCGTTGGAGCAGATAAACTGGCTTGCTGCTGACGAACCTGACGATTAATGGCTTCGGTAAAGAGCGGCAGATTTTCCAAAGGCAGCGTTAACCCAGCGGCAAGGGGATGTCCGCCAAAGTGCTGAATCAAATGAGCCTGAGTTTGAAACAGCGCGTACAGGTCAAGGTTGTGGGTCGATCGGGCTGAACCTCTCGCGATTAGGCTTGCTTCTGTTTCGTCATAAGTCAGCAAAATTGTGGGGCGATTCGTTTCCTGAGCGATTTGTCCTGCCACCAGTCCCAAAACACCCACCGACCACTGAGAGTCTGCCAGCACAATGACGCTTGTGGTAGACAAATCAATCTCCGTTAACCTTGCCTGGATCTGCTGCACCACGTCTTTTTGCAAAGATTTACGCCGCGTATTGGCAAGCTCGGTTTCTTGCGCCAGTTCCCGACAGCGATCGATCTCCCGACAAGTCAACAACTCCACCCCAAACCGGGCATCCCCCCGAATCCGACTGATCGCATTAATGCGCGGACCCAAACCAAAGGAAATATCCGTAGGACGATCGCCATTGCGCTGACACAGTTCCAACAAACAGGCAACCCCCGGACGAGAAGCAGTTTTGGGATTGCGCTGCTTTTGAAGCTGCTCGATGCCCCGCTGTGCCAAATAGCGACAGTCGCCCGTAAGATTCACCAGATCGGCAATTAAACCGATTGCCACCAGATCGAGCAAATCTGTGAGCGGACGAGTCGGTACATCCGGCAAAGTTTCATACAGAGCTTCAATGAGTTTGTATGCCACCGCAACGCCGGATAAATGGGCAAGCGGATGGGTTGCAGGCAAGGTGCGCGGGTTAATCATCGCGACGACAGGAGGACGCAGTGCAGGCAGCGTGTGGTGATCGGTAATGATGACTTCGATGCCCTGCTGCTGGGCGTATTCCAGCTCAGATAAATTGGTGCTGCCTGTGTCGCAGGTGACGATTAACCGATAGCCTGCTGCAATTAGCCCATTTATACCGCCGATCGATAAACCGTGGGATTCGGTCAGCCGATTTGGAATCACATAAGTCAATTGCTCAGGCAAGAAAAACTGTCCTAGTCCTTCCCACAGCACTGCCGTTGCTGTAATTCCGTCTGCGTCAAAATCTCCCCAAATGGTAACCTTCTCTGCGTTTTGCCTTGCCTGAACTAAGCGCTCGACTGCCCAGCTCATCTCTTGCCCAAATGCAAACGGACTGATGGGCTGATACTGATTTGGATTCAGGTAACCATCAATCTGCTGAAGCGATCGAACGCCGCGCTGCCAGAGAAGCTGGGCTGCTCGATGTGCTTGAAGCATTTCATCGGCTAAAGCTTTTCTTGCTGCCTGCTGCACTGCTTCCAGAAATTCACTGGGTAAATCAGCCGTTGCCTGAACTTGCCACTCTACCTTACGCATATCCGCATCCTCGTTAAGGCATCGCCTGCTGCTCTAGCTCTGCTGCTTATCGTAGTACGACGGTACTGAATCAGTAAATCAACACTTTGATCGGATGGAATGTCGAGAAAGGCATGACTGTGACCCAAACTATTCTCAATAAAAGTGCCCAATAATAAAGTGCCCAACAAAAAACTGTCCAGCAAACTGTCAGGATTATCGATTGCCGTGCCTGAATGGGATGGTAGCGTATTGCACGGGCTGAATCGCAGCTCTTGCTGATATTCACAGATATATCCAGCCTTGTACAGAAGCTGGACTAAACAACCTAATTTCGAGGAGTGAGTTCATGATTTGTCGTTTTAATTCGTCCTGCCAGATCCAATTTCTAAAGCTCAACCGATTCGAAATGAATTCCTTGAGTTTGCTGATAAGCGCGATCGTTCTTACGGGTGGATCGATCGGCTTCCTGCCGCGATTAGCGCAGAGCGCGACTCCGAAGGAAATGGCTCAGGTACAGTCTGTGCTTCAAGAGCAGGGTTCGCTTCAACCGATGCAGCAAGAGCATCTTTTTTCCGGAGAGGCAGGTCAAATCGTAACGATTTCGCTTAATAGCGGCGAATTTGACACCTACCTTACGTTACTTGACCCTAGCGGTCGAGAAATTGCAGCAAATGATGATTATGCTCGCAGCCTCAATTCCTCACTCGTGGTCACACTTCCCGAAAATGGGCAGTACAAGGTGCTTGCGCGTTCTTTTAGTGGGCAGGGCGGCAGCTACACAATCAGCGTCAAACCTGCGACCCCCTTTGATCAGGCGTATTCCAGAGGGGTTCGCTTGTTCTCAGAAGGCAAACTTGAGGAAGCCGCAACCGCACTTTCCGAAGCCATTCAAATTGAGCCAAATCAGCCTGCCCCCTATCTCGATTGCGCTGAAGTTGCCTATGCTCAAGGTAATTTGTCGTTAGCCATTTCTAACTATCAGCAAGCTGCCGATCTCTACGAGAAAGCAGGAAACAGCGACGCGGCGAATCAAATTCGTCAACAGCTCGCTGTTTTGCAAACTCAGTCTGCTCTATAGCGGGTAGGGAGGCGAGTGACTGGGGAGTGGATGAGTGAAGAAGGAAAGGGGGACGTTAATTAAGACGGTTCGGGTGCAGGAGCTTCGCTAGCAGGTTTGATGGGCAGCAGTTTGGCGGGAATTCCCACCGCAGTTCGTCCAGCAGGAATGTCGGATAAAACAACGGCATTGGCGCCAATGTTGGCATCATCCCCAATTTCCACATTGCCCAGGAGTTTTGCTCCGGCTCCCACATTGACGCGTTTGCCAAGCTTTGGGGCATCAAACGGGCGATCGAGGTAGCGATTTCCCAGCGTCACCCCCTGACGGATAATGCTGTCATCCCCAATTGTGCTGTAACCGTGGACGATAATGCCGCTCTGATGTTCCACAACAACCCGACGACCCAGCTTGACGGTGAAGGGCAAATCAATGCCGTAGGTGTTGCGAACTTTGCGATAAAGCGATCGATACAAAATACTGAACGGGGCACGCAAAAGCTTCGGCTGAATCTTCATGCGCCAAACGCCAAACCGCTGCACTGCCACCGCTCGAAATCCCGGTTTCGTCCAGTCGCGCCCGTGGGCTTCCCAGTCCTCCCGAATCTGCTGCCAGAGACTTAATTCGGGCTCAGCGAGTTCGGGGATTCCCTGCCTAGGAAACTGCGAAGCAACCGGGCTATCCGTGGAACTGACCATCGGACTATCGGCTGGACTGGACTGAGAATTATTTATATCAGGTAAGCCTGCTTTCAAGAATTCCGTCATCGTTTTGACCAGAACGCTATTTCGAATAAAGTCTACGAGTAGATGGGGCGGGTCTGTATCTGTCTTGCGCTGAATTACCCGTCGCACTCGCCACAGTACAAAGCTCACTGCCCACACCAATTCAGCAAGAACGGCATACCACCAGCCGTAGTTTTTAGTGAAAAATCGTCGCCGCGAGTCAAACCAGTAGGTCGGGCGACGTTTAGGGGCAATTTTCGTATCGGTGACACCAGAGCTTTGCCCTACAAAATGAACAACTCGGCTCTGGGGCACATACCAGCAAGACCATCCCGCCCGCTGAACTGCCAAACAGAAATCAACCTCCTCGTAATAGAGAAAATAGTCCTCGTCCATTAGCCCGACACTTTCCCAGACCGATCGCCGCACAATCATGCTGGCTCCAGCAACCCAGCCGACCTGGCATTCACCTTCCGGGACGGGTGGGGCAACCGTCCAGGGCGCAAGCAGCTTTGAAATAATGCCCAGCCGCAGCCCATCATCCAGCTCACTCAAAACCGTGGGAAAGCGAAACGCTGATCGCTGAGGGGTTCCGTCTAGCTCTTCTAGTCGACTGCCTGCAATTCCCGCTTCAGGATGGCGATCCATAAATTCGACCAGCGTTGCTAGCGCTTGCGGTCGCACGATCGTGTCGGGATTCAACAGCAAAATGTAGTCAGGCGGCGTTTCCCCTGCAAGAATTTGGCGGACTGCGGCATTGTTGCCCGCTGCATAGCCCCGATTCTGCTCAAGCGGCAGGAATGTCACCCAGTTCCACTGCGCGTCGGCAATCGCGGCTGAGATTTTCTCTACTGAGCCATCGTTTGAACAGCCATCAACTACATACACCTGAGTACCAGGCAGTGTCTCTACTTCTGACACTAGTGATTCCAAACAGCTGATTGTTAAATCTGCCGTGCGGTAGTTGAGAACTATAACTGCGAGGCGGATAGCGCAGTCGGATGAACCAGAGGCTTGGAACGAGGCCTGAGTTGTCGCAGACATAATCTTCCTGACGCAGTAAAAACAGCAGTGAAATCAAGTTGTGGGAGCAGAAAAACTGCTCCTATCCGTTATTCTCCTACCACAGTAGTCACAATTACCCCAGTGAACTGTAAAAGCTTGTTCAGTACCATTGTCGCAATTACAAAGTTTTGGAAAAGAATGATTTTAAATTGGTAAAAACCGGGGCGATATGGGCTTTTTTTGGCTGTGCTTCTAGTAACTTGTGGTAGCTTGGATGGAATAATTCAGACAGTGTTTCGCTACCACTTACCGATCGCAGGCTTGCCATTCCCTAAATGCTCGGTACACAGAAATAACAGGGATTGCATCGATATCTCGCCAGGCTCATTCAGGTTTTTGTTCTAGTTCTGGTTGTGCTTCCTTACTACTTAATTAGGTTCCTAGTAGAAATATGAAAGCCTCGCTGAATACTAATTCGCCTGCCCAGCGACACCCGAATCAGGGTCAGTTTTTAGTAATTTCATCTTATTCATCTCTGCTTTACCAGCATTCTCGCAAGGAGGGGTTCCGTCGCTCGATCGCAACGCTCCTGCTTAGCCTGACGGCATGGACGACCGCAGCAACGTTTCCTGTTCTCGCTCAAACTGCTCCGACTGAACCCGCCCCGACCACTCCGGCTGCTGCCCAAACCGCTCCAGAACAGTCCTCTTCCGAAGATGCAGCGGAAGCAACGGGTGGGCTAACGCAAACCACTCCGGCTCCAGCCCTGCCCCAGTCTCCTCCTGGTGCGCTGCCTCAACCCAATCGAACGATTATTCCACCTCCACTCACAGCCGCTCCGTTTGAAAATGCCTACTTGCTTGGGCCTGGAGACCAAATTCAGATTGATATTTTTGATGTGCCAGAGTTAAGTGGCGAGGCAGGTCGTCACACCGTCTCGATCGACGGAACGATTCGGCTTCCTTGGGCAGGAACCTTACGGGTTCAGGGACTCAGCCTCGACCAAGCGACGGCTGCAATCTCAAGAGCCTATGCAGCTTATATCAACAACCCCCTTGTTTCAGTCAATCTGGCAGCGGTTCGCACCCTTCAAATTAGCGTTGCAGGTGAAGTCAAACGCCCCGGTGCCTACGCCATTAATCCAGGCAGCGTCACAAATGCTACTCTCGCTGGTGATGCAGCAGCGGGCACCTCTACTGGAAATGAGTGGCCCACGCTCTCTCAGGCAATTCAAGCGGCAGGCGGAATTACTCAGTCTGCGGACCTCCGGCAAGTGCAGATTCGCCGTCCCCAGCCCGATGGTGCGATCGAAATTATCGACGCAAACCTCTGGGATCTGGTAAAAAGTGGCAATCTTAATCAGGACGTGCGGCTACGCGATCGAGACATTGTTTATATTCCCACTGCAACTGCGCTCAGCAACGAGGAACTCTTGACTCAGGGGATAGCAAACCTTTCTCCAGCCACGATTCAAGTCAACGTCGTGGGTGAAGTGGGAGCACCCGGAGTGGTTGCAGTGCCACCCAATACCCCGCTTAATCAGGCACTCCTGGCAGCAGGTGGATTTGAGTCTAGACGTGCCAGACGCAGCCGCGTAGAACTCATTCGCCTTAACCCCAATGGCACTGCTACCCGACGCACCGTAGAAGTCGATCTGGCAGCAGGAGTGAATGAGCAAACCAATCCCTCCTTGCGGGAATACGACACAATCGTGGTTAGCCGTTCTGGGCTGGCAAGGACTGGGGATTTTCTCAGTGCTGTCTTAGCTCCCTTCTCTGGAGTGCTGGGGGCAGTTGGGAGCATCTTTAACATTGTGGATACGATCACAACAATTGGGGATGATAACAACGACTCTGATGATGACGACGACGATGACGACGACTTTGATAACAACAACTAATGCCTTTAAAGCTTGCTGAATCCATTCCCCAGTGTTTTTTCTTCGATGCTTAAAGCTTAAAAGTTAAGTCGGTGTTCTTCTGATATCCGGCAATCTACCGACTGTAGTCCACGCATTTAACTGTGTTTAATGTTGCCTGAAACACCAATCATTCCTGATTAGGGTGGGTCACTTGAGCTTATAAAGAGGTCAATATGGAAATAGAGCAAACAGTTCAATCCTTAGCCCCCAGTATGAGAGGCAGACCAATTGCCCCACTCCCGTCTAGCGACCTAGACGAAGCCGATGTCTCTCCTAACCGAGGCTTGAATCTGCGTGCCCTCGGTCGAACGATTCAGCGGCAGGCTCTGCTAATTGCAGGAGTGGCAACGGCAACCACTGCCCTGGCGATCTTTCAAGCCATGAAAATCCCCCTGACCTATGAGGGAGACTTTCAGCTTCTAGTCGAGCCAGTCACAAACGAAGCTCGGATTGCCGATCCGCTAACTGTGACGCGAACCGAAGGCGGAGTTCCGGGGCGGGATGTGTTTACACTAGACTATGCCACTCAGATCGAGATTCTGCAAAACCCAGAAATGCTGAACTCGATCGTGCAGCAGGTCAAATCTCAGTATCCCGACTTTAGCTATGTCAACCTGCGAGAAGGATTAGTCGTTGAGCGGCTAGTTTCAGAAGAATCTCCCGATGCCACCCGTATCATCAAAATCACGTTTGAAGGAAACGATCCAGGGCTGGTGCAGGAAGTTTTGAAAGTCACTGCCGATCGTTTCTTGCAGTACAGTCTCGAAGATCGCAAGAGCCGATTTGGAGAAGGGATCAAGTTTATTGAGGATCAGCTTCCCGAACTGCAACAGCGGGTTAGAAGTGTCCAGGATCAGCTTCAGCGACTTCAGCAGCAGTACAACTTAATTAATCCTGAAATACAGGGAGGCCAGCTCTCTGAGCAGGTCAATAACATTACCAGTCTGCGCTTAGAAACCGATCGCGAGCTCCAGGAGCAAAGAACGCTCTATTCCAATCTCCAGCGGCAGCTCCAGCTTAGCCCGCAGGAGGCGATCGCGGCTTCTGCCCTCAGTGAAGACCCGAACTACCGGGCACTTCAAACGGCTCTACAGGAAATTCAAAGCCAGATTGCGGTTGAGTCTGCCCGGTTTAGCGACCAAAGCCCTGTGTTGCTCTCCCTCAGGCAGCGGGAAGCGAACCTGGCTAGTTTGATGAATCAGCAGGCACAGCGGATTGTTGGACGGGCAGCAGGACAGAATGGATCGGGTGGCAACCCTCAAGTGCTGGCATTCCAAAACTCGATTCGGCTCGGACTAATCGAACAGATGGTAACAGCGGGTAACCAGATTCAGATGCTAGAAGCCCGCAGTCGGGAGATTAATCAAGCCACGAATCAGTTTAGGGGACGGATTCAGCAATTTCCAGCGATCGCCCGCCAGTACAACGACCTGACACGGGACCTGGAAATCGCAACGCAAACGCTCGATCGTCTGTTGACCCAGCGAGAAACTCTGCGAGTTGAAGCGGCACAAACCGAAATTCCCTGGGAGATGGTATCTGAGCCAACGATTCCTCGGGATGCAGAGGGAAATCCAGTTCCTGGACCTTCGAGAGCCGCCAATCTGGTCATTGCAGGCGTGGGGGCAGGGCTACTGCTGGGGACACTTCTGGCACTGATGCTGGAGCGGTATCGCAATGTGTTTTACACGATCGAGGACATCCAAGACACGATCAAGCTGCCGACCACAGGCGTCATTCCCTTTTCCAGAGGGGCAAAGCAGTCCCTTGATTTTCCGACAGCGTTTGGCGCATCAGGAGATGTGGAAGACAGCCGCCTGGAAACCGCAGCGTTCCGTGAATCGTTTAGCGATCTGTATTCCAACATTCGCTTAGCGGAACCGCCAATTCGCGCCTTGATGGTGTCTTCTGCGGAGGCTGGAGACGGCAAAACGACGATTGCCCTTTATCTGGCACAAACGGCAGCGGGTGCGGGGCAGCGAGTTTTGCTTGTAGACACTAACCTGCGTCAGCCTCAGGTTCAAAGCCGTCTGGATCTGCGAAATGCAAAAGGGCTGAGTGATTTGCTTACGAGCAATGTCAGCGCAGATGAAGTCATTCAACGATCGCCCCTGGCTGAGAATCTGTATGTGTTGACGGCTGGCTCGATGATGCCGGGGTCAGCAAGGCTGCTCGGCTCGGATCAGATGAAGCAGCTAATGGAAAAATTCCGCTCTGCTTTTGACCTGGTCATTTACGATACACCCCATCTGTTTGGCGTAACGGATGCCAACTTCCTTACTGCTGAAGTCGATGAAGTTCTGCTTGTGATTGCAACCGGCAAAACCAACCGCAATGCAGTGCAGCGCGTCCTGAATAAGTTAACCGGGCTGCCGATGTCAGGAGTCAGTCTGGTCGTTAATCATCTGCGTGAACACGGTGATCCGACTGGAGCGTACACGAACTACAGTCAGAAGTCACTCTCGTCTCGACGCGATGGTTAGCCCTTGATGCGAGGATAGCAATGGCTACGTAAGCGGCTCCGAAACAGTAGACTATAGACTTTAAGGGGTGAATTAGAGAAATTCATCCCTTTTTATTTGATAGCGATCGTCCTCCCCTGCGAAGGTACGCCCCTTACCCCCCTTTTCCTCGTTGGTTAGACAATAGTAACCATTGTAGGAATTCGATGTTGGATGAACTGGATAAGGTGAGTTGCCAAGCGTGGTCGATCCTAATCACTAAGTAATACCAATTCTGCGAGAGTAGACGACAGATGATATAAGACTGGTAGAGAGTTCAATCGTAGAGTATGGCAGGGATTTACAAACTGGAAATCCAAGAGAGTAAAGCGGACCTCAAGCAGTTGTTGAGAGAGCAGAAAACAGCATCCGGCAAAGAACGAATTCACTTGCTGTACTTACTCAAAAGCAAGCAAGCTCCAACAGGGCAGGAAGCCGCATCTATGTTGAGGCGGCACCGAGCGACATTACAGGAGTGGCTGCGATTGTACCGAAAAGGCGGCATCGCTGAGTTGCTCAAGCGCAAAACGTCTTCAGGGAGACGACGTGCGATTCCTGCATGGGCAGAGAAAGCATTGCAGAAACGCTTAGAGGAACCGCAAGGCTTTGATGGGTATCAAGCAATTTGCGACTGGTTGGAGAGTCAGTTAGGGATTGAGGCAAAGTATAAAACGGTGCATAAACTGGTGTATTACCGCTTGCAATCATCACCTAAAGTGTCACGACCGGTGAGTGTCGAGCAGTCCTCGGAGCAACTTGAAGCATATAAAAAAACTTAGGCGAGAACTTGGTGGTGCTCGTATGGTTTGCAGTCAGCGGGTTGGGTTGGAGTGACAAGGTACATTTTTTCTGTGGGGACGATAACCCGATTGGGGTTAAAAACGTTAGGAGGGCGCAAGATTACCGCTAAAGGCGTCAAACCAATGGGACAGGTGCAATGGCAATTTCAAGCAACTTACTTTATGGCATTGTGGAACCGAAAACGGGGGAGCATTTTTTCTTTGAGTTTTCTCATCTCAACACCGATTGCTTCCCAGTGTTTTTGAATTTAGTCTCTGACCAGTTCAAGGATGATTTTTTAATTATTTGATTGGACAATGGTGGTTTTCACAAAGCCAAGCGCTTGAAGGTTCCCAACAATATTATTCTGTTGTTTCAACCCCCTCATTGTCCTGAGCTGAACCCGATTGAGCAAGTGTGGCAATATCTGAAGCGACGATTGCGTTAGAGCTTACCAGCAACCCTTGACCAGTTACGTCAGCAGTTGAGAGAACGACTGGAAGTACTGACCCCTGAGATAGTTGTAGCAATTACGGGACGCCAGTCCATACTGCATGCTCTATCTGTCGCCCAAATTTAGAGAATTGGTATAACGAGAATCGAATCAGACCGCCTTTTATTGCAGCTAAATCAACTTGTGATTCCTGAAAAACAGAAAAGGAGATAGGAAAGCCTACCCCCTTTTTATTTACGATTGGCTCAATTGAAGAACGAACTTAACCCTTAGTAGCGATAGTTGTTGGAACCAGGCTTGTGAACGATAAAGCTCATTACCTGGCACTGCTTGATGTTGTCAAACGCAACTACGCGGATGTAGCAGTTGGGGAACTCAGAGCGGCACTGCTGCACTTCGCTCAGCACTTCCTGAGGGCTGCGAGCGTTGAACAGAGGCAGCTTCCACATTGTCCAGTAATACATCTCAGCCGCAGAGTCTTCGTTGAACTCGATACAGGGAAAATAGCCTTGATCGATTGTGTACTGGATCTGACGGGAAATTTGCGCATCGCTGAGCGGAGGCAGATAAGAAAAAGTTTCGTAACGCCGCTCTTTAGGTAAAGTCTTCATGATTGATCAGTTCAGGTTTTAGGTTTACAAGGAGCAAATCTTGAGTTGCCTTTTGCTCAACGGCATTTGCTAAACGCTACTCGTTAGACTCACTATCAGAGGTGTTTTCTAAACGGGGGGCAGCAGGATTGCTTGCCTGATCAGGATTGGTTCCATCAACGCTTACTTGCGTCATGCGTTCAAGCTGCTGACGACGCTGCTCGATATTCGCTTGCTGAATCGTCGATCGCAGCATTTCGGGCAGCACCTCTGCAATTTCCTCCGCGATATGTTCTCGAACGGTTAGAATCCGAAATGCCAGTTCTTGTCGTTCGCGAAACAACGATCGTAGAAACGCTTCACCATCCTGGACACCCGCTCTAGTCGAGAACTGACGGAGCCAGAGTGCCCTCGGCGGATCAGTCTCATCCAGTTGAGTAGCCACCGTTCGCATCGCCTGATAGGTGAGGTAGCTAATGAGCGTTTTGGCAGTATCTTTGGCAATTTGCCTGAGATCCATAGGAGACGGATGAATGAAGGATGAGGCATGAGGTAAGAATAACAGCTTATTTCTGTCAGTTCAGAAGGAGGCTGAAATTCGCTCTCTGTCCTGCATCCTTCATCTTTGCCTCTTAGATAGTGTCTTGTGCTTCAAACTCGAACTTGATTTCCTTCCACAGTTCGCAAGCGGTAGCCAGTTCAGGCGACCAACGGCAAGCCTCACGGATAATGTCGCCGCCTTCACGCATCAGGTTACGACCTTCGTTCCGAGCCTGGACACAAGCTTCCAGAGCCACGCGGTTAGCCGTTGCACCGGGCGCGTTACCCCAGGGGTGACCCAGCGTACCACCACCGAACTGAAGCACGGAGTCGTCGCCGAAGATTTCAACCAGTGCAGGCATGTGCCATACGTGAATACCACCCGATGCGACCGCCATCACGCCCGGCATCGAAGCCCAGTCCTGGGTGAAGTAAATTCCCTTCGAGCGATCTTGCTCCACATAGTTTTCACGCAGCAGATCCACGAAGCCTAGAGTCACTGCCTGATCGCCTTCCAGCTTACCCACAACCGTTCCAGTGTGGATGTGGTCACCGCCCGACATCCGCAGACACTTCGCCAGAACGCGGAAGTGCATCCCGTGGTTCTTCTGACGATCGATCACGGCGTGCATTGCGCGGTGGATGTGAAGCAGAACCCCATTGTCCCGGCACCACTTCGACAGGGTTGTGTTCGCGGTGAAGCCTGCCGTCAGGAAGTCGTGCATGATGATGGGCATTCCGAGTTCTTTGGCATACTCGGCGCGCTTCAGCATGTCTTCACAGGTTGCAGCCGTCACGTTTAGGTAGTGACCTTTGATTTCACCCGTTTCAGCCTGGGCTTTGTGAATTGCCTCAGCGACGAAGGTGAAACGATCGCGCCACCGCTGGAACGGCTGCGAGTTAATGTTTTCGTCGTCTTTGGTAAAGTCTAGACCGCCGCGCAGACACTCATACACTGCACGACCGTAGTTCTTCGCAGAGAGACCGAGCTTCGGCTTGATGGTACAGCCCAGCAGCGGACGACCGTATTTGTTGATCTTGTCGCGCTCAACCTGAATACCATGGGGCGGTCCCTGGAACGTCTTCAGGTAAGCCACGGGAATCCGCAGGTCTTCCAGACGCAGGGCTTTCAGGGCTTTGAAACCAAACACGTTACCCACGATCGAGGTGAGCATGTTGGTGACAGAGCCTTCCTCGAACAGATCCAGCGGATAAGCAATGTATGCGATGAACTGGTTATCTTCGCCAGGAACGGGTTCGATGTCGTAGCAGCGACCCTTATAGCGATCGAGATCCGTCAGCAGGTCTGTCCAAACGGTGGTCCAGGTTCCGGTTGAGGATTCTGCGGCAACGGCTGCACCAGCTTCTTCGTAAGGAACTCCAGGCTGAGGAGTCACACGGAACGCTGCCAGGATGTCTGTATCCTTCGGCGTGTAGTCGGGCGTGTAGTAGGTCAGGCGATAATCCTTTACACCTGCCTGATACCCAGCTTTAGTCTGGGTTTTAGTTTGAGAGTACGACATGATTTCCCTTCCTGTGAATCACTTCGATCCGAACGCGAAATCCGAACATAGAAACCCTACCCTGCTCACACGCAGCTTGCAGACGCGATCCTTAAAGCGATTGCGTCAAACAGGCAAGTATGCGCCAACCAATTATTGGGCTACCAACATGGGCTACCAACAGCCACAAAAATTCTGTAGTGCTGATCCAGTCAGTCTTGAGTCAGGGCAAATCAACTGGCAACCTTAATATTATCTTTATGTCTGCCCTGTTCACGGGTTCATTCAAAAATATATCAGGAATGTAATAAGTGTATATTTGAATCTTCTTAGTTTATAGATAACGATTGTTTATATATTTGTCGATTGATGAAGCGGAAGACAGACTAGATTTGTTGCTTCTGTTTGCCTGATCAGCGTTTCACGTTTTGCGTCACGGTGAATGTCTTGACTGCTGCTGATCTTAAGAAATATTAAATCATTTAATTGAATTTCCATGCAGGACGTGGTCATTCTGTCAAGCTGATTCAATCGCCTGAAGCAGGCATAGCCGTAGGGATTCAGGCAATTCTGTTTTCTCTCGACGATCGGTTTTAACGCAGACATGAATGGTATGAGCAGCGGCTGCAATTTGATTTGATGACGTTTGATTCGTTGAGGCGATCGAATAGTTCAACCTGAACTTGCTGGCTTTAATTTCGATCGGCTGAAGGTGAACTTGATATACATCGCCACAGCGCATTGGATGTAAAAAGTCAATGCTGGCATGAACGATCGGAACGGCGATCGATCGAGCCGAAAAAAATTCGTTTAAATCAATTCCGCCGGATGCTAATAACGCCTCATAGCTTTCGTGGCAGATCGAGAGGATATTTGCGAAATAAACGACTCCGGCAGCATCAGTGTCACTAAACCGAATGGTGCGTTGATAGGTGAAGGGCATTTTAAGGAGTATTTCAGAAGTTGTACGGTTGGTGGTTAAGGTTTTGCAGTCCCCTAAATTCTCTAACGCTGGGGGATTTTAAGTTGTAGAACGCTCTGATGGGAAAGGAAAGCCTGCAAGATTTGGTGTCTTCTAAAGTTGGCTCCTGTGTCCATATCAGTCACGATATCTGACAACTCGGCTGGCGATTCGCCCCAACCCTAAAGGCTGGTAATGCTGGAGGAGCCGATCGATTTTCCATTCAAAGTCGCCCAGCATTGAGGAATTTAAGCGGCTGTAAAACCTCGAACCGTCGCTAACGTTGCTAGCTTAACTGGTCTTACCCAACTGCGATCGACACTGTAGCTTTAGCTAGAAGGACTTCAGGGACTTTACCACTTCCCTAATATGCTTCAAACCTCTTCCTGAATTAGAAGATCTGCTGTAGTACGGAGGTTCCCAATCGCCCCTGATGGCATACATTAAATAGGCACTCTTGGAGAAATATCTCCGATCGCCCAATGTCACTCGCTTTCCTCCTATGTCCGCGACTCAACAGCCTGTGAATTCTCAAGCCACCCCCCAAATTTCTGTCCAGCAAAGAATTGAAGAACTGCGAAAGCTGCTGCGAAAGGCAAGTTACGACTATTACGTATTGGATAATCCCAGCCTTCCTGATGAAGTTTATGATCGCCTTTATCGGGAACTGCAAGAGCTGGAACAGCAGCATCCAGAGCTGATTACGCTTGATAGCCCAACGCAGCGTGTGGGGGAAAGACCCGCAGCACGGTTTAATTCTGTTAAGCATAATATTCCGCTTTACAGCCTGGAAAACGCGTTTAACATGGCGGAGTTTGCCAACTGGCAGGAACGCTGGCGACGAGTTGTGCCTGAGGTGGAGTCGTTTGAATATGGGTGTGAGCTGAAGATTGATGGCAATGCGCTGGCTTTGACCTATGAAAACGGAGTGCTGGTGCGGGGGGCAACGCGAGGCGACGGCATTACTGGGGAAGAAATTACGCAAAATGTGAAAACGATTCGATCGATTCCCCTGCGTTTAAATCTGGACAACCCGCCACCGATCGTAGAAGTGCGGGGCGAAGCGTTTTTGTCGCTGGAAGTGTTTGAGCAGATTAACCGCGAACGAGAGCAGGCAGGCGAAGCGTTGTTTGCGAATCCCAGGAATGCGACCGCAGGCACTCTCAGGCAGCTTGACTCGCGGGTGGTAGCAAAGCGGCGGCTCGATTTTTTTGCCTATACGCTGCAAATTCCTGGAATGTTGAGCGAAGGGGTACAGGAAGAGGAGAGCCGACCTGCTGCTGATTTAGACGGACAGCTTGGACTGTTTAATGAAGGGTCAGACGGACGATCGCTCCTTCAGCAAACTGCGAAGCAACCGCGCTCTAACGCTGAAATCAGAATCCCCCAGACGCAGATTGACTCGCTCGATGTGCTGTCTCAGATGGGGTTCAAGGTGAACCCGAATCGTGTGCGCTGCAAGTCGCTGGAAGAAGTGGGAGATTACTACGATCGCTTCTCAACGGAACGGCTGACGCTGCCTTATATGACCGATGGCGTGGTAGTGAAGCTTAACTCGCTGGCACTCCAGCAAAAGCTGGGCTTTACTCAAAAGTTTCCGCGCTGGGCAGTTGCGCTGAAGTATCCGGCGGAAGAAGCTCCAACGATCGTAGAAAATATCAGCGTCAATGTGGGACGAACCGGAGCTGTTACGCCGCTTGCTGAATTGCGTCCGGTGCAGTTAGCGGGCACAACCGTTTCGCGGGCAACGCTGCACAATGCCGACCGAGTGGCGGAGCTGGATATTCGTATTGGAGATACGGTGATTGTGCGAAAGGCGGGGGAAATTATCCCGGAAGTGCTGCGGGTGCTGCCTGAGCTGCGTCCTCCAGAGGCTCTGCCGTTTCAGATGCCTACCTGCTGCCCGGAATGCAGCCAACCGCTGATGCGCGAGGAGGATGAAGCGGTGACGCGCTGCGTGAATGTGTCCTGTCCGGCGATTTTGCGCGAGGCGATGATTCACTGGGCTTCTAAAGGGGCACTGGATATTCGCGGACTGGGCGAAAAGTGGGTGCTGCAATTTGTGAATCATGGGCTGATTCATACGGTTGCGGATTTGTATTGCCTGACCGTGGAGCAACTGATGCAGGTAGAGCGCATGGGCAAAAAGTCGGCGCAAAATCTGGTAGAGGCGATCGATCGCAGCAAGCAGCAGCCTTGGGCAAGAGTGCTGTATGGCTTGGGTATTCGGCATATTGGCAGCGTCAACGCCCAAACCCTGGTCGAAAATTTTCCCACCGTTGATGCGCTGGCGCAGGCAGAAATCGCAGACATTGCTGCAATCTACGGAATTGGGGATGAAATTGCTCAGGCGGTGTATCAGTGGTTTCGGGTTCCGGCAAACCTGGCGCTGATCGATCGCCTCAAAGGCGCCGGACTTCAGCTTGCCAGCGATACCACGTCGGTTCGTTCCAAATTGGGCAGATTGGTCGGAAAAACCTTTGTTGTGACAGGCACATTGCCCAGCCTCAAGCGCGACGAGGCAAAAGAGATGATTCAGCAGGCAGGCGGCAAAGTAAGCGATTCTGTGAGCAAGAAAACGGATTATCTCGTCGTGGGCGAAGATGCCGGATCGAAGCTGGAAAAAGCACAAAAACTCGGGATCACCCAATTGTCGGAGGCGCAATTGCTTGAACTAATTGCATCCTTAAACGAATAGTGGCTACAGTCCTATCAGCCCTCTGTGGGCAATCTCCAGGCGAAATCCTATGGCGCACTTTCCTGCATTGCTTCGTCCGTCTCGCTGGCTGCAAGCGGTTGCTTCACGGTTCTCTGGAGGGCTAATCGTCGGTCTTGCCCTGTTTCCGTTCACGCTGTCGGCAGGGGCCGCCTGGAGTGCCGATCGCCTGATATTGTCCTACGGATTGCTGGCGCGATCGCTTCCAGTGGATTCGCTGCGCGTTTATGCCGAGGAAGGAACGATCGATGCTGACCTGCGAAGCTACGGACCCTTCATCAACAACGAACAGCTTGCCCAGTTGCGGCAAGTTCTTAATGCCAGAGCCGAGCTATCTCCGGTTGCAGTGGCGCAGTTTCTTTACACCAAGCAGGGTGAAATTCTGCTCAATCGCCTCGGCAATGTGATTCGGACGGAATCCAACCTGTCCGGGTTTTATGCGATTCGATCGGCACTAATTCTTGCTGCCTCTGAGCCAGAAGGTTTATCGCTGCTCAATGTCCTTGACAGTTTTCCTCATGAGGAAATTCGCATTGATTTAACCGAGACGCTGCGAATCGCCGGAGACCTGTCAGCCCTAATTCGCCAAACGCAAGCCGCGATTGCCCTGGTCGAGCAGCAGGCAGATCAGGAAGCCAGTACCCAATCGACGGTAGAGTTTGCGGTTTTGCCCGATCTGCGCCGTCCTGGAGAATATACCTGGCAGAAAAACACGTTGGAGCTAAACGATCGCCGCCGAAATCGCAGCTTTCCGGTAGACCTTTACCTGCCCCAGACCCAGGCTCAGGCTCAGGTGACAGCAGCTCCGCTCATCGTGATTTCCCACGGCTTAGGCTCCGATCGCACGAGCTATGGCTATCTTGCCCGCCAGCTTGCCTCGCACGGTTTTGTGGTTGCCGTACCCGAACATCCGGGCAGCAACGCTCAACAGCTTCAGGCTTTGATTTCCGGGAGTGCCAGCCAGGTTACTTCCCCCAACGAGTTTATCGATCGCCCGCTCGATATTAAATATCTGCTTAATCGATTGGATGCCCTGAATCGAAACAATCCCCGATTTCGCGGACGCTTTAACGTGCAGCAGGTGGGCGTGATCGGTCAATCGCTGGGTGGCTACACGGCTCTGGCTCTGGCAGGCGGCAGGATTAATTCGGCTCAACTCACGGAGGAATGCGCTCGATCGGAGTCGGAAACCCTGAACTTATCCCTGCTGCTGCAATGTCGCGCCGCTGAGCTGTCCTTACCGATTCCTAACTTAAAGGACGATCGCGTCAAAGCCATTATTGCGATTAATCCAATCGGCAGCAGTTTGATCGGTGCAGCGGATTTCGCCGCGATTCAAATTCCCGTCATGCTGGTGAGCAGCAGTGCGGATACGGTCAGTCCGGCATTGCTGGAGCAAATTGTGCCCTATAGCTGGCTCACCACGCCCAACAAATATCTGGTCATGCTGCAAGGTGGCACGCACTTCTCAACGATCAGCAAAGACGAAACCCGATCAGAAGATCTGGTTGAACTGCCGCCCCAGATCGTCGGACCCAATCCACTGCTGGCACAAACCTATCTGCGAAGCCTCAGCGTTGCCTTTTTGCAAACCTACGTTGCCGATCGCCCCGGCTACACCCCCTATCTGGAATCTGCCTACGCGCAGTTAATCAGCCGTCCTGATTTGCCCGTGCGCTTGGTGCGATCGATCACAGCGGAGCAAATTGCTCAGATTACCGGAACGCCTGTGCCTGATCCAAATGGCACTGAAACCCGCACCTCACGCCGATAAAGATTCTCCCCAATTCAGGGGCTGTCGGTTGTTTTTTGAGCAGGCTCCGATTGCAGAATGCTGCTCAGGATTGATGACGTTTTGAATCGAGATGATCTAGAAGGAATGGGTACAAGCATGATGGAGCGTCAGCCATGTTTGAGAACGAGCTACGAGCCACAGCACAGGCAATGGTGGTAACGGGCAAAGGCATTTTGGCAGCCGATGAAAGCTTTGGCACTGCAAACAAGCGATTTCAAAAACTCGGCATTCCCACGACCGAAGAAATGCGTCGCGCCTATCGAGAAATGCTGTTTACCACGCCCGGAATTGGCGATTTCTTTAGCGGCGTTATTCTGTTTGACGAAACAATCCGACAATCGACCGCCGACGGAACTCCCTTTGTGCAGTTGCTCAGCAATCAAGGCATTATCCCCGGTATTAAACTCGACGCAGGGGCAAAACCTCTGGCAAAGTCTCCCAACGAGCTTGTTACTGAAGGACTGGACGGACTGCGCGATCGCGTCAAAGAATACTACGAACTAGGCGCACGGT
Source organism: Leptolyngbya sp. GB1-A1 (assembly GCF_039962475.1). Classification (NCBI taxonomy): domain Bacteria; kingdom Bacillati; phylum Cyanobacteriota; class Cyanophyceae; order Leptolyngbyales; family Leptolyngbyaceae; genus Leptolyngbya; species Leptolyngbya sp. GB1-A1. The sequence continues at coordinate 62,234 of NZ_JAMPLI010000004.1, forward strand.
TTGCCAAATGGCGGGCAGTGATCACGATTGGGGAGGGCATTCCCACTCGTCGCTGCATCGAAGCAAATGCTCACGCACTGGCCCGCTATGCCGGAATTTGTCAGGAAGGGGGACTAGTGCCGATCGTCGAACCTGAAGTTTTAATGGACGGTGATCATACGTTGGAACGCAGCTACGCTGTGCATGAGGAAGTTCTGAAAACCGTGTTTTATGAGCTGCACCGCTACGGGATTGCGCTCGATCAAATGGTGCTAAAGCCCAGCATGGTGATTTCTGGTCAAACCAGTTCGCAGCCAGCTAGCGTTGAAGCAGTGGCTCAGGCGACGGTGAAGTGTTTGCTCGACTGTGTGCCCGCCTCGGTTCCGGGTTGCGCCTTCCTTTCGGGTGGACAAACCGATCAGCAAGCCACTGAACACCTGAATAGGATGAACGTCCTTTATGGCGGCAAACTTCCCTGGAAGCTGACTTTTTCCTATGGACGTGCCCTTCAGCAAGCGGCAATGCAAGCCTGGATGGGCAAACCTGAAAACGTTCCGACGGCTCAAAAGGCACTTGCGCTGCGGGCGAGATGCAATAGTGCTGCCAGTGTAGGCAAATACAGCCCCGAACTAGAAAAAGTCGCGGTGAGTGTGTAGACGGAAATAGCAAAACTGCATCAATAAAAAAACAAAAAAAGGGGGCAAAAGCCCCTTATTTCATAACATCAATTCTCCAGCCTAAGGGAACGTTAATTAACGACTTGCCATGACTTCGCGCTCAACCCCGATCGGATTCCGAATTTCAATCCGTCCGGCATAGGCTGCTTCCAGATAAGTCCCGCGACCGCTTGGGAAAGTTGCCGGATTGCGATCGATTTCGATGTACAGTTCCTTTGCCGGAAGTCCGATTCCACCGAAACCCGCCAGGGTTGCCAGCGCAGCCCCAATGCCAGCCGGCAGGTCAGTGATTAACAGCGTATTGCCATTCCAGCCAACTGCAAGATTGCTGCGATCGGGATTGCTTTTGAACTCAACTTTAGCAATGTTTTCGGTATCAGTTGTAATATAAAAAGCCATGATCTTCTCCTGGTAACGATTGTGTGATGACGCTTGTGGATGAACGAGATAGCGAATGACTGAAAAAGAGATTCAATTCATCGCCGAACTATTTCAGAAAATTTAGAGTGAAATTATTTTTTCTTTATCTAGCTTTTCTGATTTGCGGTTGAATTGCACTCGTGTTTCTCCTCTTCAGAGTCACTGTTTGATTCAGTAAACTTATCTTCTATTTTCAAATTTCAAATGAATCACCGCAGTACCCCAGTGGGTACTTTTCCTTTTGCAAAAACTATCAAATTTATAAATTTAATGAAGCGTTTCTGGAATAATTATAAGGAGTTGGGTAATCGTTCCCGCATTTATTTCCTAAGAAAAATCAAGACTTCGAGCTGTATTCCTCACCCCATTTCCATGAGCTACTACCTTTCTCCGCGCTTTCTCGACAAGCTGGCGATCCACATCACAAAAAACTTTCTTGACCTGCCCAGGGTCAAAGTACCGCTAATTCTAGGAGTCCATGGGCGCAAGGGCGAAGGCAAATCGTTTCAGTGCGATCTGGCATTTGAGCGGATGGGTGCTGAAGCCGTTTATATGTCGGCAGGAGAGCTAGAAAGCCCCGATGCAGGTGATCCGGCGCGGCTGATTCGCTTACGCTACCGGGAGGCAGCAGATCTAAGCAAAGTGCGAGGACGAATGGCAGTCTTGATCATCAACGACATTGATGCTGGAATGGGGCGGGTTGATCAAGCGACGCAATACACGGTCAACACTCAGCTTGTGGCAGGCACGCTGATGAATATTGCCGATAATCCCACTAATGTGCAGCTTCCCGGCAGCTATGACTCCCAGCCAATTCAGCGCATTCCAATCATCGTCACGGGCAACGACCTCTCGACGCTTTATGCCCCGCTGATTCGGGATGGACGAATGGAGAAATTCTACTGGGAACCTGATCGTGACGATCGCATTGGCATTGTGAGCGGCATTTTTTCCGAGGATCAAGTGTCGCGCAGCACGATTGAACAGTTAGTGGATACCTTTCCCACTCAGTCGATCGACTTTTATAGCGCGCTGCATTCGCGGCTGTACGATGAGCAGGTGCGACAGTTTATCGAATCCGTGGGTATCGAGCGGATTTCGCTGCGCGTGGTCAATAGCACTGAAGCCTTGCCCGAATTTCGTCCGCCCGATTTCAGCCTGCCACACCTAATTGAACTGGGAACGCAGCTCGTTCGCGAACAGCAGCGCATTCAGGAACTCCGGCTGGTGAAGCAATATCACGCTTCGCTGCATCAAGAACCAGCAGAAACGTCAACCTACACTGCTCCCACTGCTCCGACGAGCCGATCGCCCGTTGGGGGAATTGCAGATCGATCGTCTTCTGGAAATGGCGGGTCTGCTCCAGCAGCTTATGCGGGCAATGCTTCCAGTCCTCCTTCTGGGAATGGCTATTCTGGACGATCGCAAGGCAGCCCTAGCAATTTGACGGCAGAAGCAGGGCAGCAGATTCAAGAACTGGCGGACAATGGCTATCGCATCGCCATCGAGTATGTGGACGAACGGCGATTCCGCACCAATTCCTGGCAGTGCTACAGCAGTGTTGACGGCAGTGCTTCAGCCGCGATGAATGACTTAGAAACCTGTCTGCGAGAGCATCAAAACGACTATGTGCGACTGGTGGGCATTGACCCGCGCGATCGACGGCGCGTGATGGAGCGAGTGATTCAGCGTCCTGGAAGCAAAGTGTAAGGCTAGCCCTGTTCCTGCTTTAGGTTTGCCTTTGCCTGCTGCCAAAGCTGCTCTAATTCGTCCAGGGTGTAGTCTGCCAGCGATCGTCCGCCGCCCAATGCCTGCTCAACCTGGGAAAACCGCCGAATAAATCGATCGTTTGTACCGCGCATAGCCTCTTCCGGGTCGAGATCATACCAGCGTGCCAGGTTGACGATCGTAAATAGCAAATCGCCCAGTTCTGCCTGCTGATTTTCCTTCGGCTCCGACTGCAACGCCTGCTCGAATTCTCCCAGCTCCTCGTGAAACTTTGCCCAAACTCCTTCCACGTTCTCCCACTCAAAGCCAACCCCCGCTGCCTTGAGAGAAATCTTCATTGCAGCGGTTAAGGGCGGAAGCGAACGAGCATAGCGGCTTAGCTTGGGGCTGAGCATCACGGGTTCCTGCGGATGGGCTTGCTCCTCAGCTGCCTTGATTTGCTCCCAGTTTTGCTTTACTTGATCAACGCTCTCGACTTCGACCTCTCCAAATACATGGGGATGCCGCCGAATCAACTTTTCCGTAATCAACTCTGCCACCCTTGCCAAATCAAACTGTCCTGCCTCGCTAAAAATTTGTGCCTGAAGCACGACTTGCAGCAGCAAATCTCCCAACTCATCCGCAATCGACTCCGGCTGACCCTGCCGAATGGCGTCTACAACTTCGTATGCCTCCTCAAGCACGTAAGGCGTGAGCGACTCCGGCGTTTGTGCCAGATCCCACGGACACCCTCCTTCTGGCGATCGAAGCTGCGCTACCACCTCTATCAGCCGCTGCAAATTGGTAAGCATTCTCGATCGATCAACAAAATCAGTCATACTCACACTCGCAAAATTCCAAACTACCACCCTGCAAAACCCCTAACTCCTCACCCAGCTTGCTCGCAGCCGCTTCTTAGGATTGTAGCTCTCCTCATTTCCTCACCCCCTGATTCCCCCATCCTCTGATTTCCTTCCCTACTTTTTTTTCTTCTTCTTCCCCTTCGATCGCCCCAAAACTGCCCGCCAGCCCTTCTTCTTCACCTGCTTATAGGTCGAAAGGCTCCAATCTGCCGTGTAATGGCTAAACGCGCCAATCTCCAGCCCGATCGCAAATCCGAGGATTTCCCAGCGATATTGCCAGAGGCTTTGCTGCATCACCTGCCCAATCTCGCCCCACGTCCAGCCCATTTGCCATAGCTCATTCACGATTGCAATCATGCCCAACCCCAACAAACCCAGCCATGCCAGCAAATAGATAACCCGCAGCACGGTTCCGGTAATTGGCGCGTGGGAAAAGGGCGATCGATGCTTCAAACTGCCGCGATAGGGAATCCAGATCCAGCGCAACCAGCCCCAGCGTTTATAGTGAATCGAGTAAATATCTAGATCGGGACCGAGCATCAGTCCGCCGAACAAAAATCCGGCACAGAGGCTTAAGGTGAAGGGACTCTGGCGAGTGACTGCCAGACTCAAAATGGCAACCAGAGGCAAAGTCCAGAGGGTAATGCGATCGTGGGTGCGACCAGAAGGCATAAGTGTGGCGCAGGCTACCGATTAGGATTTGTTTTGCACTGGGTAACAAGATTTTATTCGAGAATCCGCAGAAATTCAGGTCGCAATTTTGAACTCTGTGATTATCCTATGGATATCGGGTTTAGTATCGCCACTATGAAGTTGTCACTTATTTCTGTTGCAGCTTTTTGTCTCTCTTTCAGCAGTCTGCTTGCCTGGGCAAACGTTTCTGAAGCGATGCCTGCCGCCGTGTCCCCTGCGGTTTCCTTTGGGCCTCAACCTGCCCTAATGCCTACGAGCGTTGATGATGCTGTTGCACCCATTGTTTTTTCAACGGAGGGCAGCGCAGCCGATTTGACCGTCGAAGCCCGATCGCCCAATGCCCCCAGAGCTGATCGTGCCGAAGCGTTCAATCTGACCGCGGAGCAAATCAACCAAAACTTGACAGACCCACCAGAACTGCAGGAAAACCCGCTCAGCGATCTGGCGCAAACTTTTTCTTTGCCAGAAGGAATGGTGGTTCGAGGGGTGAATCGAGGTGGAATCGCGATCGGCTCCGAGCTTCGGTAAGAACATTGCAGCGAAGTGCGCCCTCAAGCGCGATCGTCCTTTAGCCCGGATAGCCTCCGCCGGAAAAACTGTTTGACAAATGCGCTTGGTCTGCTAGTATTAATAATCGTGCAACCAATGCGCGGGCGGTTAGCTCAGTTGGTAGAGCGCCTGCCTTACAAGCAGGATGTCGCGGGTTCGAGTCCCTCACTGCCCATACTTTATCTCTCTTGTCTTGCTGTACGTCTTTTGTACCGCATATCTTGATTTAGATAGCTTGAGTCAGTCAGATCCTGATTCAGTCCAATTGGTTGAGTTCTAAATTGGTTGAGTTTCAAACGCAGGTTCAAGATCGGGCTGCACTGTGTCCCATTTGAGGAAATGGGAGACCAAATTTTTTGATTGATTTCAAAGCCTACAGGTTTCCAAGCTCCGCTTCAAAGCTCTTTTACAGCTCAGGGAGTAAAGCTTGAAGCAAGGACGTTCAGAGATGGGTAGTCAGTCTTTAATCCCTTTGGTTTCCAACCTGTTCTGCAATCCAGGCAAGGTAGGGAGCTGACCCGTGGACTAGCGGCAGGGCAATGATTTCGGGCACTTCGTAGGAGTGAAGTTCGTAGACTTTTGCTTCGAGCTGGTTAAATTGCCGCAGGTCGGTTTTGATCACAAGCTGCCATTCCTGATCGCGATGCACCTCCCCCTTCCAGGTGTAAATCGATCGAATCGGGGTCAGACTAACACAAGCTGCCAAACGAGCTGCCACTAGCCCTTCTGCGATCGTTTCTGCTTCTGACTGCGAGGCGGCGGTCACGAGAACAATGCCGTAATTTTGCGGGTTTTGATTCATACGCTTCCTTCTTCTGTTACTGGTGATTCTGTCCTGGGCAAGCTAGACGACAGCTTCCTCTAACGATTCAAGCGATCTCAGTCAGATTCAAGTCACCTAACCTTCATTCTTTGTTTTAAGGCAGCATCGACCATGGCAAATCCGAAGCCTGTACAAACTCCCGAATTTCTAGCACAGCAAAAACCGAAGTATGGAGAAAAGCCGTTAGGCAACACGATTGCCGTTCGCTTTTCTGCCGAAGTCGATTCCATCTTGCGTGAAAGAGCCGATCGCCAGCAGTTAATCCGTGCTGCGGTTGAAGTCTATCTACGGGATAAGGGCTTGCTGTAGGCTTTATTAGAGAATCAGGAAAAAGTATCTCTGACAAATTATTGATCATGCTACAAGTTGCGCTCTGGCTGCTCTGGGCTAGCTTTATCCTCTACGCCTTTTTGTTTGCGCCACCAAATCAGCCCGACACTCTTAATCTTATTCAAGACTTGATTAGCGGCAACTGGGACGGCATTAACCCGTTAGTGATCGCGCTGTTTAATATCCTGGGTATCGTGCCGCTGCTTTATGCGTCAGTGATGTTTCTAGACGGTCGTGGGCAAAAGGCTCCAGCGTGGTTATTTGCATCTTTTTCGTTTGGCGTTGGCGTCTTTTCGATTCTGCCTTATCTGGCACTGCGGCGATCGAATCCGACCTTTACCGGGCAGAAGAACTGGCTGCTGAAGCTGCTCGATTCTCGCATTACCGGAGGCTTTGTTGCAGTGGGGGCGATCGGTTTACTGATATACGGCATTACTGCGGGCGACTGGAGCAATTTTATTCAGCAGTGGCAAACGAGCCGCTTTGTTCACGTCATGAGCCTCGACTTTTGCCTGCTCTGTCTTTTGTTTCCCGTCCTGTTGCCAGACGATATGGCACGACGCGGATTGTCTGACCGTCGAATTTTTTGGGCAGTGTCGCTAATTCCGCTACTCGGTCCGCTGGCATACATCACGCTGCGTCCGCCGATTCGGGAAGAGAAACCGATCGAGCAAACTGCTGTACAGGTGTAGAGCCTGACTTCCTGTAAGGTTTCTTCCCGTTTGCATCTCTCCTCTTATGTCACAATAGATAACGGTTATTTATACTTTGTTGTCATTACAGGTAGTTCTGTGAGTCCCACTGTTTCAGCCAGCCCCTCTGCCAAAGCTGCGACCCGCCGCGCCGTTTTCCCCTTCACCGCGATCGTGGGTCAGGAAGAAATGAAGCTTGCGTTGCTTCTCAACGTCATTGACCCCAAGATCGGGGGCGTGATGATCATGGGCGACCGGGGAACCGGAAAATCCACGACAATTCGTGCCCTGGCAGATGTGTTGCCTGAAATTGATGTGGTCGCAGGCGATCCGTTCAATAGCCATCCGAGCGATACGGGCTTGATGAGCGATGCCGTCAAGCAGCAGATTGAAGCAGGAGAACCAATCCAGACTGCCAAGAAAAAAGTAACGATGATCGACCTGCCGCTCGGCGCAACCGAGGATCGAGTCTGCGGCACGATCGACATTGAAAAAGCCCTTTCTGAAGGCGTGAAGGCATTTGAACCGGGACTGCTAGCGCAGGCAAATCGCGGCATTCTTTATGTGGATGAGGTAAATTTGCTCGACGACCACCTAGTTGATGTGCTGCTTGACTCTGCCGCATCGGGCTGGAATACAGTCGAACGAGAAGGCATTTCGATTCGCCACCCGGCAAGATTTGTGCTGGTTGGTTCTGGCAACCCGGAAGAAGGCGAACTGCGTCCCCAGTTGCTCGATCGCTTTGGCTTACATGCCGAAATCCGCACGGTGAAAGAGCCAGCCCTGCGGGTGCAAATTGTGGAACAGCGATCGGACTTTGACCAAGACCCGGAGAGCTTTCTGGAAAAATATCAGGTGGAGCAAGATGCCCTGCAACAAAAGCTGATCAACGCCCAAACGCTGCTGCCTTCGGTGAAGATTGATCAGGACTTGAAGATCAAAATTTCCCAGGTCTGCGCGGAGCTGGATGTAGACGGACTGCGCGGCGATATCGTGACCAACCGCACTGCAAAAGCTCTCGCTGCCCTGGAAGGACGAGCAGAAGTAACGGTCGAAGACATTCAGCGCATTATCGTGATGGCACTGCGCCACCGTTTGCGGAAAGACCCGCTAGAGTCGATCGATTCGGGCTATAAAGTTGGCAAGGTGTTTGCCCAGGTGTTTGGTCTGCCTCAGCCGGAATAGCCCCTAATTTCCAGGCGATGGTTTGGTGCTAGCACGAGCGGGAAGCCCAGCCATCGCAACATCATCTAGCACTTAGCCTGCTCAGGGCGTTTGTGATTCAGATGTTTGTGACTCAGACGATCGCACAACTTCCCAGGGAATGCGATTGTCTGCTGCCAGAGCTAGAGCCATTGCCCTTGCCCCTGCAGCGTTAATATGGCTTGGGTCAACAAAGTACTGGTTCTGCATCAGCTCTGATCGCTGGCTCAAATCGACAAATGTAAACTGATGGCGATCGGCAACGCGCTGCATGTGCTGGCGAAACTGCTGCTCGTGGCGGCGACGAAGTGAGTCTAGATAATACTCAGTTAAGGGCAGATTCACATACACCAGACGAATTTGCTGCTCGCGTGCGAACCGGGCAACCAAGAGCGTGGACTGAAGCTGGCTGCCTGTAAGCTGAAAGTTTTGATAGTCACCGTCAAACTGGCCAGGAACTCTGCGAAAGCGGCGAAAATAGGTCTGTGGGTCAAACCGACCGGGAATCACTTCAAATCCGTTTGGGGTGAGGTCGGGTGGCAGCGGTGGACGGGTCGGGCGGCTGGACGCATTTTGGCTAGTTTTTTGATTTGCTTGCAGCGTGAGAGCCATCCACTGGCTGCGCGGCGGAATCGGACGATCGCCCTGCTGCACGCGCCGATAGCCTTCTGAAGCAATAATGCCGTTATAGGTAATATCGGGACGACCGCTATTAAACGCCCGCGACCCGTCTCCCCAGATCACTAGGCGCGGCAACTGTTCGGGCAGCAGAATGTCGTTCAGCAGCACATCGATTACCTGAGCCGTTGCCCCATTGATGCCAAAGTTAAACACTTTTAGCCCTGGATAGCCTCGCTTTGCTAATCCTTCCTGAAGCGCGATCGGATCAATGCCCTGAAGCGATCGAGAGCTACCAATAATCAGCACATCAGGTTTGCCAAATGTGCGGAGGTAGCGGCTATAGAGGTGAAGTTCCTGGTCAAGCCGCTGACTGTTAAAAGACGGAAAATTATACGGCGGCAGCAGCAGATCGGGCATCAGCAGTGGCGGCAGCGGCAAAATCAGCGATGAAAGACGCGGCTGCGGAATGGGCGGAAGCGTATCGTTTTGGCCTGGCTCGATTGTTTCAGGAGAGGGGCTGTCAGCCGATTGATTTTGCTGGGCAATCAGATGATTTTTAAAGCCCAGGATGTTATCTGCTAATGCAGTGCCCCGTAAGCCTTGAAACAGCGTGAACAGCAGTCCAACCAGGAGCAGTTTCTTGAGTTGCATAAAATAACCCCGATGATCCTGACTCGCAAAACAGCTAGAACAGGGCAACTAAAGCTCTATATCCCTCGATCGAAAGAGGGCGTATCAGCGAAAACACCGATTCTAAACTATCCTTAAGCTTGAGCTGGGGTCAACTGTTTGCTGCAAAGTGACCAAAGATTGATAAATGATTGGTTTTCAGAACTTACGGTTTGCGGATCGTTCAATTAAATGGATTAAATTGAGCAACCTTCGTGAACTGCGTCCAGAAGAATGAATAAAAACCTATTTTTGACTCAGGATTAGCCAATTGTAAGCCTCGGGTGCGTTAGGCTTTGCCAACACACAATCCTTACCGATACAGAACCTTTACCGGCTGATGCTTTGCCTATTCATCCATGATACAGGCGATCGACAAATCATCCGGTAAGAAGAGGCTTAAAAAGTTAGAGTCGTCGCCAAACTGTGAAGAGCAAAAAGCAATAGCAACCCGAACCTGCAATCAAATTGACAGCAAAAAAGCAGCCCCCAAAGGAAAAGGACTGCATGGTTCGATTCCTCCAATATTTGGATATTAGTCAGAGGAGCGATCGGTTCTCTTCTACCTAAAGAGATAGGACACAAGCTGAACGAATCACAAATCAAAATGAATTGATTGCGTTTTACTAAACATTCGTGTTGTTGTCGATCTGCTGTAGAATTTCCTGTGCTTTTTTCACTTCTTCTTGGGTACCGCCATCCATAAGCAGCAGGAAGTTTTGCTCTGTGGGGGTCGAGTCTGCTACCGCCTGTTTATTGACAAAGCCGCCCGTGATTGCTGCGATCGCGGCTCCACCTGCTGCTCCAACACCGCTTGCAATTAAGGTAAAGGTCAAAATTTGGCTAAAGGGAGCCATGCTGGGCGAAGCAGGATCATGCAGACTGAGCGCAGCAATCAAAAAGCCTGCCATTGCCCCTAACACGGTTCCGGCGATCGCGCCTTTCCCCGCGTTAGCAGCCGCCTCGGTTTGGGACAGTTTGGGCGTTGATTGCAGTGCCTCTGGAACCAGGGCGAGCCGCTCTGGAGAAAAGCCTGCATCTTGAAGGGCACTGAGAGCAGTTGCCCCTTGCTGAACGTCAGAGAATTTTTTGATTGGATACTGATGGGATTGAGCGAGCTGTACCATGACTGTAAAGTCCTAATTTGCTTCAAGAGGACAGTCAAAAGAAAGTTCAAGTGAATCCTGTCTTCTATTGACGAATTCTTTTGAGCAAAAACACTCGCTCGATAGTTATAAACCACAAAAAAGGGACACTTCTCAGCATCCCAAAGTTCATGATTGACCTCTGCAAAACATTCGATCTTCGATCGATTCAAAATTAGCGAGAATCGGTTCCCTGGTTGGGGCTGCCCTCAATGCTTGGATTGTCGGTTCCTGGTGCTTCTGGTGCAGCACCTGATGATGAAGCGCCCGAGCGAACATCGTTGCGTGCGCCCTGTCCGGTTCTGCGAGTCCGCTCATCCAGCGTGGTTTGCTTACCGCCGGATGGCTCGGTGGACGTTCTCGGCTGAGAAGCAGGAACGCTCACTTCGAGCAGTTCATTCATCGAAAAGTTGTTGGTATTCACCCCGGCATAGTTAATCTTTGTAAAACGAACAACAACCGGATACTTGACGCCGCTCTGGTCAACTGATGCGACAGTTCCAAAATCTTGAAACCAGAAGGACTCTTTACGGAGAACCTGAACTGTCGAGCCACGCTGAATCATAACAAGTGTCCCCTTGAAAATAACTAAACAGGAATTAAATCTAAGTTAAACAGATACCCGATGCCTGCACTCCGACATATCTCTCAATAGGCGTATCTCTTAAGCAGGAGATGTTTAAGTTTTGTTACCAAATTTACTGCTCGATCGCTCCCCTCCTGCAAAGCCAAAACGCAAAAAAACCACACAGCAAAACTGCATGGTCCTGAAGCAAGAAAAATTAAGTTTTTTGATGTTTTTTAAAGGCGGGGATTCACGTCTTTTGCCATGTCTAGAAAAGCTGCTGGGTCGGCATCCGAGAATCCTTCGGTCGCCTGCGACGCATCAGACTGGCTGCTTATTTTACTGATATCGAGGTTAGGAGAAGTTGCTTCTTCGGCTGCTTTTTCGCCTTCGCCCGTACGATCGATCGCGGCAACATCAAATTGTTTTGATAATTCATAGTCTGAAGCAACATCAACCTGGGGCATTTTCTCATCGCCCGTCTTGATTTCTTCGACCATGCGTTCAGCATCAAAATTAGAGTTTGCACCAGCTTGAGTCATATTCTACTCCTTGTAACTTTTGCTATGAATATCGCGGATTGAATGGGCTAATCGTACCAACTGCTTTTTCGAGCCATACCACCCTTGAGGCAGATTTAATTCTTTTCGCAGGAGAGATTTCGAAAAGACAATTCCACTTTTCAAAGTCTTTCCTCGGAGCGTTTCCGATGGCTTCAGTAACCTGCTAAATCTAGACGGGAAAAAGTTCAGGAGATAACAAACGATGACATTTAATACCGATCAGAACTCTCAACTGCTTGCAGAAAAAGAACAGCGCGTTTTTCAGTCGTATGGTGAATTGGGAATTGACGATCGCCTTGCATTGCTTTATTTGATTTATGAGAAAATGGGTGAGTCGATTACGCCTGCAGCTCCGGCAGCAGCAGAACCTAATCTGGCTCCTGTACTGCTGGGTGATTTTTATCATCTTGACAAGGACAAACAGCTCGCCGTTATGCGCGAAATCGTGAACCGTGAAGAGACAGAATATTCCAGAGCATACGGCGGTTTGAGAGAAAATAATCAGCTTGCAGTGTGGTATGCCTGGGCAAAGGGCATGGGCGATACCGTAGTGGGAATGCCAGACAACTATCAGCCCACGGACGCAATCCAAAACCTGCTGAAGGCGCTCGAAGACCTGGAGTTTCAAGAGCAGATTTCAGTCCTGCGTTTGATCGCGAGCAACATGGGCTACAGCGAAGTGGAGCCAATTCCAACTCAGGCAGAAACCGGAAAGACCTCTAGTTTCTAAAGAAACTCCTGATATCTAGACGGCACATCGATATTTCAGCTAGATATTTCGGCAGCGATCGTTCAGAGTCTAGGGGCAGTCGGCAAGCTGCCCTTATTTTTATAGAACGTTTCCTGATAGACGTGAACTGTGCAGGTGGTCTGCCGTATCACTAAGTTTCAGAAATCGTAAAACCTTCGATCAGCATTCGGATCGAAAACTGGAGAAATCGATCGAACGCTTTCCCCTGAGCGACAAATCGTTGCTTATCCCATCGTTGCCCATCGCATTGCTAAACCCAACTAACACCCCTTAAGCGGCTTCTGGATAAATCGAATCAATCGGTTCTGCTTCTGGCTCTGGGTCAAACTCAACTTCTGGTACGGGGATATCTGCTCCGTTAATCGTTGTCCCCAAAAACTGAATTTCTTCTGACTCCAATAGCTGTTGCGTCGTTTCGTTCAGCAAGGCCTCTTCGGTTACTTCAGGACGCGCTACCAGCATAATGCCATCGCTGAGCGGCTCCAGCAGCAGGGCATCGCTCGATCGACTCAAAGCGGGTGTATCTAGAACGACCCAATCAAACTGTTCTCGTCCGATTTTAATGAGCTGTCGCATTGCGTCCGATTCCAGAATGGCTGCGGCATATCGCTGGGGCGCAAGGCTCGGCACAATAAATAAATGATCGATCGCCGGAACTGCCCGAATACAGCGATCGAGCTGCTGATAATACTCTGCCGATTTAAAGGCTAGACCATCAGATGGCTGAAGGTGCAGAGCGGTGGCTTGAGAAGGCGATCGAAGGTCTGCTTCAATCAGCAGCGTCTTTTTGCCTGCCCGTGCTGCCGCGACTGCAAGATTGTAAGCCGTGACCGTTTTTCCTTCGCCGCTCACTGTGCTGGTAATCAAAACGACCTTTAGCTCAGGTTCGCCCCCAATTCGCTTCAGGTTAGTCCTCAGTCGCTCATAGAAGTCTAGATAGGGCGAGTCCGCTTCTAAGACGGGCAACTGCTCATCTTCCTCGGGCAACAAAGGCAAAATGCCCAGCACGGGAACTTCTTGCTGGCGCAAAGCTGCCTGGATATCTTCAGATGTGTAGAACGTGGGATCGATCATTCCCAGCACCATGACTAGTCCCCCACCAACCAGTACGGCGAATACCCCGCCTAATAATAGAATCATGCTGCCGCTCAAGCTAGCTTCGCTAGTCGCCTCGGTTGCCGGCGGCTCAGCCACAATTAAGCTGCCAACCGTTTCTTCTTGCGCCAGTTTTGCATCTGCTAAGCGTGCCTGTACCTGATTGTAGAAAGTCTGCTTCAGGGCAATCTGCTGCTGAAGTCGCTGCTGTTCGAGCTGCTTATTCGGAATGCTGCCATACTCTCGCCGAAGCTCCTGTTCCGATCGCACTAGGTCGGTGAGCTGCTGCTGAAGGGTTTGCTGCTGAGTGGCTAGCCCGACTAAGGTATCTGCCAGTGCCTTTCGTGCCGGGTCGAGGCTACTGGCTTGGCGAATCTGCTGTAATGCTGTTCTTCGTCCGAGAGCATTATCACGATCCAGGGAAGCTGCGATTGGATTGCCGCCAATCACTTCACCCACCCGTGCCTGAAGCTGCTGCTCATACACTTCGAGCTGACTCTGTAAGTCCAGCATTGTTGGATGATCGGGACGCAGGGTTTTGGCAAATAGCTCCCGCTGCGATTCCACCTGATAAATTCGCGCCCGCAAGTCGGCAAGAATCGGATCGGCACTCAGGGCAGAAGCAAGATAGGCTTGTTCAGGAGTCATGCCCAGACGGTTCTGCAAGCTGCGAATTTGAGCAGTCATTCCCGTGAGGGCTAATCGAAGCTGTCGCTGCTGCTGCTGAGTGCTGGTGATTGCGCCGAGCAAACTACCGCTTTCGGCTGCTTCGATCGCCGTTCCTTCTCGCCGCACATAGGTTTCAAGCTGCTGTTCTGCCGATCGCAGTTCGTCGGTGACTTTCGGCAAAAGCTGATCCAGGTTTTCGATCACGCGCCGCAATTGCTGCGTATTAAATTGACGGCTCTGCTCGATCATGGCTTTCATGAGCAGATTAGTGACTTTTTGCGATCGCTCTTTGCTGCTGTCTTGATACGCCACGGTAATGCGTAGAGCCTGAGAGCCAGCTGGAGCAGCACCCGCAGCTTCTGTGCCATTTCCCGTAACGGTAACTTTGGCACGCTGCGTTAAAGCCAGTTCCGATAGGCGAATCTCCTCTGCCTCAAGCAGCTTGAGCGTCGCGCTAACGACCTGATCGGAAAGCAGCATTTCCTTGGTTACAGCCTGTCCTTGCCGCTGTAATGCCGTTCCTGTAGCAGAAAAAACGTCTGGCGGCGCGCCATAGGTGAGAGCGCCCTCGGTTACATAGGTTGCTGTGGGTGGCTTTTGCAGCACTGCCGCTCCGCCTGCAAGCCCTGCGACGACCAGGAATCCGGCGAGTCCAGCCCATTTATGTCGATCGAGGGCGATCCAATATCGCTTAATGAAGGGGGGAGTCATGGGTTAGCCCTTGGTTATTGCCCTCACGTTGCCAGCCTTAGTGTTCCCTGAGTGTCCTGCCGAATCGCGGTTGATCTTAACGTCTGAGCTTTAATCACTTGATCTCGATTCCCCTGACGGACCAAACAAACTTGCCGCACTGTTGCCAAGCGACTGAAAAAACAGCAAAAATCCCAGCACATCGCGAAATGGCTGCGTGAACGTATTCAGCGCATAGGTAATTCGTGCTACCCAGTTCCGACCAATCACAATCACATCGTCGTTTTCCAACATCGGGTCTTGCGTCGAGTCACCGAGCATCGCCTTTTTGCCGTCTAGCTCCTGACTCACGGCTTTTTGCTGCTGTTCATCAAACCGCACCAACCCCACATTGCGAATGTCAGCACTATTAAGATCGATCGATATTGCAGTCAGGGCATCGAGAAACCGACTGCCGCTCGGCAGTGCTAAACTTCCCATCGCGCCTCCATTTCCGGCAGCGTAATTCATGATCCGAATCTGAATTTGCTGCTGTGCCAGGGTGGATTGCGCCATCAGCATCCGGTTATAGCCCTCATCGCTGGTGCGTGAAGGAATCACGATCGTATCGCCATCGCTTAGCCGCACATCCGGTAGGGTTCGAGACTGGGAAAAGGGCGTGTACAAGTCAATTTCTCGATCGCGTACCGAGCCATCGGGCATTTGCCGTTGTACCCGAACCGATCGCAGATCTGCCTGTCCGCTGGTTCCGCCTGCTGCAATCAACGCTGAGGTCAACTGCGGCGACTGCAACGGATAAAAGCCCGGACGCACCACCTCACCCACGATCGTTACTGAAACCGGACGTTGCCCCACTAGCATCAGATCGATTTGCGGCTGAATTACAAAGCGATCGAGCGCGGTTTGAATTTTCGCTTTTGCTTCTTCCAGGGTTAACCCCTCTAATGGCAACGCGCCCACCAGGGGAATCAGCAGATTGCCCGCCGGATCGATCGTGTTCTGAAAGGTCAGATCAGGAAAGCGAAAGACATTCACAAACAGCGAATCGCCTGCTCCTAAACGATATTCATCAAACTCATCAGCCGATTGGGAAACTTCCTGGAAAATATCGGTGATTGAGGTAGGTACTTCTCTAGAAGGCAGCCTTTGGGGGTCTGCTGAATTGATCGGCATCTCCGAGTTGGCTTGAGCTGCCTGATAAAAGACGCTTGCCTGGGTCGCCCAGAACAGCGAAGTAAGCGAGAGGATTATGAGTTGGCGAAACATAGGGATCAGGTGTGCGGTCTACAGGAAGCAATCACCCTGACAGCAAAATCAATCACAGCCTATGGTGAAGGCTGAAGGGCAGTTTCAGTCAAAGCAGTCTGAATTTGCTGTGCCAGGGTTTCGAGTGGAAGACGCACCGTTTCAATGTTTCCCAAAGGAGTGATTGGCTGCATCACACTGACGGCAATCCAAGCAAGTGGCTGCTCGGTTTTCCACTGCGTTATCTGGTTTGCCCAAAACCAGTTGGTCGGGGAAGGACTGCCGCCCGTTGACCAGGCATACCACTGCATCACGGCATAGGTGCGTTCCTTTGTCCAGCCGCGCAGGAATCGAGCCTTCACTGGAATCGACTGTCCATTTGAACCAGTCACCCTAAACTCGATCGATCGCGCTGAGTCTGTCTTCCACTGCTGGAGTCCGTTGATATCCATCCAGTCCACCTGAGGCAAATCGCGAATCCAGGTTTGGGGACGCAGCAGCAGCAGGGTTGTGGTTTGCGGTGTGGCAAGTGCGGCTTCTGCTTCAGGCATGATTGCCTCAGTGGGGAAAGTGCTTCGCATCGCCTGCGCTGACCAGCTATGTCCGCCAATTTTGATCGATCGCTGGTTCAGCGTTTGCCAGCCTTTCAGGGCAAGTCCCTGTTGCTGAATCTGTTTGAGCTGCTTGACCTGCGCGAGTTCGGGCAAATGATTCCACGTCCAAGCTTGCGTCCAGTAGTTTGGCACAACGATCGCCACAACGATTGCCAGTGTAAATAAGACGATGCTTTGTTTGATCACAGCCCATTTCATTACAGTCATTCGAAATGAAATCATCAGAAATCTGTGGGTTGAGGAGCAGTATCGTTTGATTGGCGATCGATCCAGCGCATTAGCAGCACAATCAGCCCCAGCAGCACAGTGGAAAACAGATCGCCGCCCCAGCCGTCATGCAGCCAGTGAAAACCCGCCTCCTGCGCTGTGCCGTAAAAGTAGGTCAATAATGCATTGCGAATAATATTAGCAATCAGATTCAGCAGCAAGATTCCCGCTAGTAGCCGCATCACCTGTGAGCGAGACATCCGTGCTCCTGTCCAGTAGAGCAAAATCATCCCCACATAAAGGCTGGTAAACAGCATTTTTAGCCCCGCACAGTAGGGAGCAACTTCTACCACGCGATCGTTTACAAACAGGTAAATCTCATCCACCCGCACCGGCATTCCCGCTTGCACCAGCAAAAACCCTGCAACTCCGGCAATAAAACGCTGAAGCGGCAGGGTATAGGGTACGAGCAAATAGGGAACTGAGTTGGGCGTTGCTAGCAGCACCAGCAGCAGCGGAAATGCCTGAAGCCGCAGACCGGGAATCCCCTTCAGCCACAGACAAAGCCCCGCCAGCAAAATCGGCAGTGACAGATTAATCGCGTCCGGGAGCGGGCTGAGATACCAGACCAAGCCCAGCGTCAGCAGCACCATGCCGCCAAGGTGAGTGCGATCGGGTAAGGTCTGCCAGCGATGCCGTTTTGACCAGACCAGATAGGCAGCAAAAGGCAAGCCTAGCAGCCCGTGGCTAAAGTATTCATGCTCGGTGCTGATGGATTTGTTGATCCAGCCATCGATCCAGTGCAGCAGCAGCGGCGTGTACAGTAACAGCAGCAAACCGCCGATCGCCAGTATGGGCAATTGTTGAGGAAGTGCATCGAGTTTTTGCCTGACGTGCATAAGCGCAGGAAATGCTTTTCAGAATGGCTGTTTCTAGCATTCCCGCAACTGCCTTCCAAACACCAAGACCCGTCATCCTCAAATAAACGTCCTCCCCCAAAAATTTTGAAAGCCTCTCAAGCGGGAGGCACTTCATCTGAAAACTGCTGTGAAGTTATGGACATTACTGAGTAGACGAGTAGACGAATAGAATTATTCTGCGAATTCCTGCAACAGGGCAACCTTGTCCTGACCGCCCTGCTTGCTCAAGAAAAGGTAATTTTGAAATTCCTTGATCGACAAATCGAGAGAACTCTTTGCTGATATCATGACAGCCGGATGACCAGAGCGTTGAGCTTCCTGAAAAAACTCCTTTAGCTCCTCGTTGGACATTGGGCGCTCTTCCCAATAACACCAGCACACTTTTTGCAAATGATCGTCGTAGTGCCCAGCGTTTTCTCTCATTACATAGCTTACAAACAACCCGTAGAGAACGTACTCGGACAAATGCTTTACTCTAGTAACGACCTCTAGCCAGTCCTGCTGAAAGTTCTCCTCAAGCAATCGATACAGTTGGATTAAAGTATCACGTCTCCAGGTAACAATCTGGCTAATGTAGAAGTCATAGTAGTTGTTTTCCAGGGGCAAATTAAGTAATTTCTTGGCAGTATCCTTCCATTTTCTGCTCTCCTCAAATTCGTGATCGCTAGAGTGGTTCACTCGAAAGATTCGGGCTTTATCGCCTTTCGTTAATGCTCGAGGATCAAAGGAGTTAATGAATGCAACATCTGAGTCAACAAATATGAGAATGTCCTCTTTTACATACTGCGCTGCTGCTAGTTTCACAATCTGCTGAACTAACCATCCTCGCAGCAAAAAGTTACCTGATTGGTAACCTTTCAGATTTAACCAAATATTTTTTCGGTCAAAGAAAGGAACTCGCTTAATCCAAAAGGGAAGAATTTCTTCTTTGGTTAAGATGATTGTGTTTTCATTAGATAGCTGCTGAAAAAGATCAAAGTCTTTTTTCTCGACAACGATGTAATGTTTTACTGGGAAAGCTACGAACTGCTTGATGCTCCAACACAGTAGCTTGCATCTTTGAAAATCTGGCGCATAGCTGGGGGTAATAAATGCAAAAGAAAAGATGCTCATTGTTTTCCCAGGTACTGGCAGTGTTATTTACAAGATACTGGGCTATCCGTAAGTATTCCAGTGCTTCACAAAACCTTTATGAAGGCATCTGTAAAAATATGTAGGAAACTTATCCTAACTCCCTACAATTGTTCCTGGTAATCATGTGCTGTGCCAGCAAAACACTGAGTAGAAGGCGGTTTGACAGCCTTTTAGTGAATCAGGGTAACGATCACAATCTCATTCGGACATTAGAAAATCCAGGCGATTACTTAAGCTGCCCCTAGCTCTTTAGTTTTCGGTATAGTTCATTACTTTTGGAAGGAATCAAACCTCGTTTCCTTCTGTCTTGATAGAAGAAGGTAAATCAAGGATTAGAGCTTCTAAAACTTTTTACTTCCAAAGATAGTTGGCATACTCCAAGTGAGGGCTAGGGGAGCAGGTTTGTGTTCTACTTAATAATGCCAGGCTGCAAATTTACGCTTTATCCTGCTAGCAGCGATCGATCCGCCTGAAATTCCATCGCTGGATGTGAGGCAAGGATCGACTGCTTCATCAGGGATTCGATCGCGCTGACCACCTGCTGAATCTGTGAGTCTGCCATACCCGGATAGAGCGGCAGCGACAAAATCTCCTGGCTCATTAGTTCTGCGGCGGGAAAGTCACCTGCGCGATAGCCAAGATGCTGGTAGGCGGGCTGAAGATGGCAGGGAATCGGATAGTGAATGCCCGTTTGAATGCCGAGTTCGGTCAGTCCGGTTTGCAGTGCGATTCGATCGATTGTGCAAGCCTGGGTCACACGAACCACATACAGATGATAGACATGACCCGGACCGCTCTGGTTCTTAATCGGCACAATGCCGTATTCTGCAAGCGGCTGAAGCAAAGCGTCATACTGCTGAGCAATTCGGTAGCGATCGGCATTCCAGGCAGCCAGATGAGGCAGTTTCACCTTGAGGACGGCAGCCTGAATCGAGTCCAGCCGGCTGTTTGTGCCCAGATCGGTGTGAAAGTATTTGCGGAGTGCGCCGTAGTTGCGAAGCGATCGCAAGGTTTGCGCCACAATCTCTTCCGAAGTAAGCACGATACCCCCATCGCCGAATGCTCCCAGATTCTTGCTGGGGTAAAAGCTAAACGCCGCCGCGCTGCCAATCGAGCCTGCTTGATAGCCCTCCCGCGCTGCCAAGTGCGCTTGGGCAGCATCCTCGAAAATCAGCAGGTCATAGGCACTGGCGAGATTCAGCAGTGCACTAGGCGACACCATTTGCCCGTAGAGGTGAACTGGGACGATCGCCCGTGTCCGGTAGGTGATTGCCTTCTCGGCTGCCAGCAAATCGATCAGCCCAGTTTCCAGATTGCAGTCTACCAGGATTGGCGTTGCCCCCGTTCGCAGTACCCCAATCAGTGTGGCAACAAAGGTATTTGCTGGCAGCAGCACTTCATCGCCCTGGCCAATTCCACAAGCTTGAAGCCCCAGCGCAACTGCATCTGTGCCGCAAGCCACCCCAACCCCATAGCGAGTTCCGCAAACTTGAGCAAAGGCAAACTCAAACTCACTTACTGCTTGCCCCAAAACATAGTCGCCCTGCTCGATTACCGATCGAATTGCCTGTTCAAGCTCTTGTTGAAGCGGCTGCTGGAACTGAAAATCAACAAATGGAATGAAAGAAGAATGATTCATAAACCCAAGAAATTCTGAAAGGAGGGTAACCAGGGAAACATCATGAGCAATGGGAAGACGATAAGTAATAAGCAAGAGCAGCAAACAAGCATATCTGACCCACTGCAATCGAAAAAAGCTGGAATAGAAGCAGTGTTCTAGCTCGGTATACTGCTCACCAAACGACTGCTCACCAAAATACTGCTCACTGAACGACTCAAGTTACCTGATGAGGATACGGTTCGCGAGAATACAGTCCGCAATTCTGCAAGAGTTCTGCAAGAATCCGGCCTGCAAAGAACTTACTGTGCCTAATGGGGCTGTGCCTAATGGGGGCGATATCTCTAGTTATGTCGGATCTTGTGTAATTTTAGATACAGATTGATAGTGAAGAGTCGATAAAGACTTTTTTCCAGGGTTTCAGAATTAGGATTTCAAACTATGTTCTGAAACGCATTGCTTCTATCGTATTTGTTTCATCCAATCGCTAACTCCGATCGCGCAACTCTGTTTCTGGCTTATTGATATCTTCCGGCAGAAAAACGTAGATTTGACCGCTGTACGCCTCGCCGCTTCGCGTTTGCGCTGTTTCCATCCAGTAGGCATAGCGATCGCCCTGGCGAATTTCTCCTTGAACCGATTCCAGCAGAGGAGTGTCACGATTCGTTGCGGCTTGCTGCTGCTCCTCCGTGGGATAGCGGTACACCAGGTTTCCCTGCACAAAATCCTGATAAATGTCATCGCCGTAGACGCTGCGAAGAGTTGAAGCAAGGCGATCGAATGTTACGCCATTGGTCATGTCAAACAGGGTAATGCGCTCTGTTCGAATTGTGCCCCGGCTCTCTAGAGCGGCTGCGCGTCCGGGTGAAGCGGTGAGTGCTTCAAAGGAAAATCGGCGGGCAGGCGTATCGCTTTTTCGCACAAGCAGCGTTTCGCCACTGGCAGGACGAAGGGCAGAATTGGCTTGAATCCATGCGGCCGCTTGATCAACCGTTTGCCCCGGAAGTGCCATTGCGCGATCGTTTCGCAATGAAAATTGCCCGATGTCGGTAATCATCAGCAAAACACTGGCGAAAACAAGCTGAAATCCAAATCGAAGCTTCTTCATGCGTCCTTTGTTAACCTGAACGATTACAAGTATGCTTCTAACGTGCCCACATCAACCCATTGATGCACTCCCCTGCGCGAATTACAAGGAGCCCCAGGACGGGCGAGTGTAGCCCACGCAGTTTCAAGACTTAACGCTTTCAACTTTAATCACAGCAGAGTGTTCAACGCAAGGGATGAAAAAAGGTATCAAAAAGAACAGACATCCTCTACTGCAAAGTTACTGCTCACAACTTTACTAAACACTCTTTGAAACGTGACAGAACTGAATAAATCTATTAATCAAGCTTTTTGCTCTCTCGGTACCTATGTGAATTGATACTTTTGATGCTTCTTCTCCGGAATGAAGCAATACTCATCACATCTCGATCTGGATGATTCTGCTATCCTACTATCGTGACTAAATCAGTGTGTCCGGAACAGGTGCTACTACCGTTTAGAAAAAGCCATCGCAGGATGAGGGGGAGAATCCCCTTGCGAATCGATATTAGAGTTTGATAAATCTATCCAGACTCTTGTGCAAGCAAGCATTTGTGGAAGCATTGAGCAAGGAGCTAGAGGGTGACGTCAAGCGTAGAGTTGGTTCCCGGCACGGTAGTAAATCACCGCTATCATATTCAGCGCGTTCTTGGACGGGGCGGCTGTGGACGGACTTATTTGGCGATCGATCGATGTCGCTTTAACGAGCTGTGCGTTCTTAAAGAATTTGTGCCCAATCACCAGGGCGACCCGGTGGTTGCTTCAAAACTGCGTCAGCTCTTTCGGCGAGAGGCGGCAATTCTGCACAAGCTCGATCATTCGCAGATCCCCAAGTTCTATGCAGGATTTGAGCTAAATGATCGGCTGTTTATCGTTCAGGAGTTCATCGACGGCAAAACCTACTGGAAACAGCTTCAGGAACGAAAACAGCAGGGTGAAGCGTTTACGGAACAGGAAATTGTGCCCTGGCTTCGCAGCCTTCTGGAATTGCTTGACTATCTACACAGCCAGAAGATTGTGCATCGGGACATTTCGCCCGACAACATCATGCTTTCCCGCAGGCGCAATCTCCCAGTTTTGATCGATTTTGGCGTGGTTAAGCAAACGACCCAGGCAGAGCTGATTCCTCAAAGCTCTGGGCTGATTCAGGCTTCTGTCGCAGTTGGCAAAGTCGGCTACGCGCCCTACGAGCAGATTCGGATGGGGCAGTGCTCGCCACGCAGCGATCTCTATGCCCTGGCAGTTACCGCCGTTGTGCTGTTGACTGGGCAATCGCCGCACCTGCTGATGAATCCAAAAACGCTGGACTGGCAATGGCATCGCAGGGTTAAGCTCGATCGCCGCTTTATGCAGATCCTCGATCGCATGATGGCAGAACGCCCCACTGATCGTTACCCCTCGGCTCGTGCTGTTCTACGGGATTTGTCAGGTCTGCCGACAGGTTCTCATTCTGAGTCAATCAGCTTCCTGTCTCGCCCGCAGCCGATTCGAACTGCGCAACCTGAGGAGAGTTCCGTCCGAAATGCCCAGCCTGAGCTGACCCTGCTCCAGTCCTCGGTTTCCTTTCTGACGATCGCGACTGACTCCACCCAGATCGAATCCGCTTCTAGTCGAACTCGCCTGACATTGGCTTCCCAGGTTGCTTTGTCTTCAACTTGTGTGCCGCTTCCCCTGACCGATCTCAATCCGCTGACATCAGGGCAGCTAGGCAGCGCGATTCCTCCATACGAGAACCAGCTCCGCTTCGCTCCTAGGACAGGATATTCAAAGATTTGGGTTAGGCAGAAACCAGCCTGGTTTGAGCGATCGGTTAGTCAAGCGCTCATGGTTGCCTCACTGCTGCTGCTACCAGTAGCAGGAATTGTGGTCGGAGTCCAGTCACCTCACATCACGCCTTTGTGTGCGCCGCTGGGCAACTGTGCAGGGCTTCAGGTAGCAGAGCGATATCGGCAGGCGATTGAGCAGGCAGCGAGTGCAAAAACGCTGATGTCGCAGGCTCAAACCGTGCTTGATTTGCAGCGTGCCCGCGATCGGCTCTCTGAATCCTTGGCACAGCTCAGCACGTTCAGCACAGACCCTCAAACTCAGCCCCAGGCAGTCAATCTGGTGCGGCAGTATCAGGCGGTCTTTCAGGGGTTAGAAGTCCACCTTGAACAAGAAGCGCGGGCAGAACAGCTCTTAAAACGAGCAGAGGCAGAAGCTCAGCAAGCCGCAGCGCAAAGTCATACCGCAAAAACGGCTCAGCAGTTGATCGGTGCAAAGCAGCAGTGGGAAAAAGCAGTTGCAACCCTTGAGGCAATTCCTAAGCGAGCATTTGTGACAAAACAGGCGAAATCGCGTTCAGAAGAATATCGAACTCGCCTCAAGGCAGTTGACCTACGGCTAGCAGCAATGCCGCAGTTTCTAAAGCCAGATCAGTCTCCAAAACTCGATCGATTGGTGGCTCAAGGGCAACCTGCCCTACAGGCGCAACCGTCCATTACAAGTGCTGCTGCTGCTCCTGCTGTGTCGCAGCCTACGGCTGTTCAGCCAGCTCAGACCAATAGCTCATCCCGGTCTGTTGCTCGTGTGCCTCAGCCATCCCGTGCTCAGGCATTAAAGCGATCGTCTCAGGTAAGGGCTGCATCTCGCTCACAGCCGCCTCGCCGCTCCTCACCGATACCGCGTCTGGCCATGGCAACGCATCGATCGAGCCAGGTCTTTATTTGGGTCGATCAAGCCTTGGTTAATTCTGATGGAGTGCCGACCGCCAATCTCCGTATTGTCAACAATAGCGATCGAGCATTTAGCTTTAGTCCTGTCTATGCTGAGGTGCAAACGGCTGAAAACCAGGTGCTTCGCTCCAGAGTTTTGCTGACCAGCACCTCTGAAACTGTGCTGCAACCTGGAGAAGCGATGTCAGGCTCAGTCTCGCTTCTCGATCGCAACTGGAATTCTTCGCGTCCGAGGCAGGCAACACTGGTGATTCAAGAACGGGCAAGCGGCAATCGCGTGTTTCGCATTCCCCTACCAATGAGTCTTGTGGGATGGTATTCCTCTAATCGCTGAAGCAGCAAAAAAGAGGGACAACGATCCCTCTTTACTTTTCAAACTAAAATTCAAACTAGAAATTGTCAGTTGAATATCAGTTGAAATTGTCAGCCAACATGGGTTCTAAAGCTTACACGGTTGCTCTCGAAAGCAACTGGTCTGCCGCTGCTCGTAAAAGCTCTGCCTTATCCGTTTGCTCCCAGGGCAACTCCAGATCGCTACGTCCAAAGTGACCGTAAGCAGCAACCTCCTGATAAAACCGTCCGCCCCGCTCACCCGGAATATTTCGCAATCCAAACGTTTGAATAATACCTGCCGGACGCAGTTCAAAGTGCTGTTTCACTAGCTCTAGCAGGCGATCGTCATCAATCTTGCCAGTGCCAAAGGTTTCCACCAGGATACTCACCGGACGCGCGACCCCGATCGCATAGCTGAGCTGAACCTCGCATCTTTCCGCCAGCCCGGCTGCCACGATATTTTTGGCGACATAGCGGCAGGCATAGGCAGCACTGCGATCAACCTTTGTGGGATCCTTGCCAGAGAAAGCCCCTCCACCATGCCGGGAATAGCCGCCATAGGTGTCCACAATAATCTTACGCCCAGTCAAGCCTGCATCGCCCTGAGGTCCACCAATCACAAACTTTCCTGTCGGGTTGACCAGATAGCGAGTGCGATCGTCCGGCTTGACTTCCAGATCATTAAAGCAAGGTTCCACAACTAGCGACCACAGATCCTCCCGAATTTTTGCCTGAATTTCAGCCAGGTCTGTAATCTCACCAATCTCAGGGGCATGCTGCGTGGAGACGAGAATTGTGTCAATTCCAACAGGTTTACCGTCTTCGTAGATCACCGTCACCTGTGTTTTACCATCAGGACGCAAATAGGCAAGCTGTCCTGTTTTCCGAATGGCGGCTAGCTTCCGAGCGATCCGGTGAGCCAAACAAATTGGGAGCGGCATCAATTCGGGGGTTTCGTTGCAGGCAAAGCCAAACATCAAACCCTGATCGCCAGCCCCAACCGCATCCAGTGCTTCTTCGCTGGACTGTTCACGGGTTTCCTGTGCGTGGTTTACTCCCTGAGCAATATCGGGAGACTGTTCATCCAGCGCAACGAGGACAGCGCAGCTACTGGCTGAGAAGCCATTTGTTGCATCGGTGTACCCGATTTCAGCAATCTTTTTGCGTGCCAAATCCACATAATTGACCTGCGCCTTTGAAGTAATTTCGCCCGTGATTAACACCAGACCGGTGTTCACGACAACTTCTGCCGCAACGCGGCTGGCAGGATCTTGAGCTAACAGCGCATCCAGGATCGTATCCGAGATCTGGTCGCAGACTTTATCGGGATGACCTTCCGTAACAGATTCCGATGTGAACAGGTAACGACGTGCCAAGGCAACAACCTCTCCTAACGCTAGAGTCAGAGATAAGTATAATCAGGGAAGGGAATAAATTGATATCCTTCCTGAACGGAGCGACAATCTCAGCTTAACCGAATTCTGGAATCCTTTCGGATAACCAGCTCTTTTGTAAAGCAATAAATTCCCCCAGTAGGTTTACTGATTTGGTCATTCTAAATAATTTGAATTTGATCAAGCTGATTCACTAAAACAGTAGCATTGGTCAGATTCGGTTTGCTCGACCATCCCCCGGTCATGCCAATACAGCCGAGCATCTGAGCTGTTTTTGCAATTTGGATATCAATCTGAGAATCGCCAACTATCAGAGTTTGTCCTGGAACTGTTCCTAATTTCAGTAGAACCTGCTCCAGTAGCATTGGATCGGATTTGCTCAAATTCTCTCGAACACCGATCGCAATCTGAAAATAACGGCTTAACTCGTAAGTAACGACAAAATCATCTACGTTGCTTTGGCTATCAGAAGACAAAATTCCGAGCCTGATTCCCGCATGAGTGAGCTTTTGTAGGAGTGGTACTGCACCCGGCAAGAGTGGAGTTTGCTTTGCTTTTGGCTGACTCGATCGATCCGCAGCTTGAAACGCTTCTTGAACCAGGGCAAGTGACTGTGTCCAGCCTCGTCCCGTTGCAGCACTATAGGCGGCAGCAGCGATTGCGTTCTCTTGCCTGCTTCCAACTGCCATCAGCCCTGCCGGATTCAGGCAATAACCTTGGGGGGAGGCTTGAGCATTACCTTTCTGAATACCAAACGCATCCAGCAGCAAAGCTTCAATTCCTGGAACGCGAGCATCAATCAGGCGCGATCGACAGCAGGCAAGCTTACAAAGGAACGCTTCCACATTTGCCAGAGTGCCGTCCTTATCAAAAATTACCGCTTCAACGTTAGTGAAGGTGACTTTCCCACACTGAATTGTTGCCACCTCGCTTCCCTCCCAATATCACCTCAAAAAAAATTAGGGAGAGAAACCCCTCCCCAACTTAACCGATGAGATATATAAGACAAGACGTTCAGCAATCGATCGCCTAGTCCTCAGTTGCAGCCGGCAGCTCTTCCTCAAGCACAACGTCTTCTACCGCTTCTACCGCAGCAGCCTGAGGCTGAGATTGCTGCAACATACGTTCCCGATACTTTGCAGCCATTTCCTCTGCTTTCTCGTACACCACATCTGGATTCTTCACCATATCGCCCGGTTCGGGTTCAAGCTGCTTAGTCGAGAGCGAAATGCGACCCCGCTCTGCATCCAGATCGATGATCATGACCTTGACCTCATCATTCACGTTAAAAACGCTATGAGGCGTATCAATATGGTCATGGGAGATCTCAGAGATGTGCAGCAGACCACTGACACCGCCGATATCAATAAATGCACCGTAGGGCTTTAAGCCACGCACCGTTCCGATAACAACTTCGCCCACTTCTAAGCGGTTCATCTTTCGCTCAACTAGCGCACGACGATGGCTCAGAACCAGACGGTTTCGGTCCTCATCCACTTCCAGAAACTTAAGAGGAAGTTCTTCGCCTACGAGTTCTTCCTTTGGTTTGCGGGTGCTGATGTGAGAACCAGGGATAAATCCACGTAATCCTTCAATGCGAACCAGTGCGCCTCCTCGGTTTGTAGCGAAGACGGCAGAGCGCACCGTAGCATCTTCAGCCTGAAGCTGACGCACCCGCTCCCATGCCCGCATATATTCTATGCGCCGAATCGACAGGGTAAGCTGTCCATCCTCATTCTCATCAGTCAGAATGAAAAATTCGCGGGTTTCGTTGGATTGCAGCACCTCTTCCGGGTTTTCAATCCGGTTGATCGACATTTCCTGGATTGGAATGTAAGCTGCTGTCTTAGCACCAATGTCAATCAGAGCCCCCCTCGGCTCAATGCTAAAAACGGTTCCAGCAACAATGTCGCCGGGGTTGAAGTGATAGTCGTATTGATCGAGGAGAGCCGCAAAATCCTCGTGAGTAAAGCCAATTTCCGTTACTTCCTGATTGACCATGCGATGTATTTCCTGGTGTTTGTCTCCGTAATAGTAGTGGTCTGTTGACGATTCCCCATTTTAGAACCAAAAGTTTAGAACCCAAAGCTCTGGAACCACAGGAACAGCAACCTGCTGAGCAGAACCGACACGCAAAAAGTTTGGAAGATGCTATCTTCCGTGCTAGACCCTAGACAGATAATCATAGCTCATTTTGGGCAGGATCATACCCTCCCTTCACTGACTTGCCTAAAATGGTGAAGTGGGAGAGAAAAGCGTTAAAGGAAGGCTCTTTAAAGACCCTCCTTCAGGCGAGATCACCGAGGCACAGAGTTGAGGGCTGGAGAAGTCGGTTCTTGAGGTTGATTCATTGAATTAGACTCTGCAAAATTATCGCTTTCCAGACTCAGGCTGCCTTCCCGCTTGCTTTTTAACGATCCGGTCTGAAGCTGATTTAGGGTTTCAATAAAATCATGAATGCCCTGAAACTGCCGATACACCGAGGCAAATCGAATATAGGCAACCTCATTTAGTTGCTGCAAATGCTTAAGCACCAGTTCTCCAATTTCATTGCTGGTGACTTCACGAATCGATCGCTGCTGAAGCTCCATCTCAATTTCATCGACCAAATTCTCCAGGTGAGCCGGAGATAAACCTGTTTTCTCACTAGCTCGCATGACGCCTTTTAAAACTTTCGATCGATCGAAGGATTCCCGTTCCCCGTTGCGCTTAATGACAACGATCGGAACAAACTCAATTCGCTCATAGGTTGTGAAGCGGCGATTGCAGCTTAAACATTCTCGGCGGCGGCGAACGCTATGCCCAGATTCTGCTGAACGCGACTCCAAAACCCGGTTGTCTGGAAACTGGCAAAATGGACATCGCATGGCAAACGTCCTCCGCAATGTTAGGCAGATTTAACAACAAAAGTATTCCTAATTCATTAGGAAGTGATGCTACATACAGCCATCATACTGCATTTATAAAAACGATAAAACCTGAGCGAGTTAACTCGATTTAAGGGCTTCAGACCCGATCAAGCGTACTGCTCAGGAATATCGAATTGCTATTTAAAGCGTAGATTGCTGCTCGCGAAAAATCACAGCGATCGAAATTAGTCTTTGGTGATGCGCGGTGGCTCACGAAATGCGATCGCGAAGAACAGAACAAAGATTGCCAACGCCAGAATCAGAATGTATGCAACGCTTTCCATTGTGGAATTCCTCCTATTCAGTGATTGATTTAGCCGTCCGATTCGACCGTACTGTATCGAGGAAAGCTAGAGGCGACAAGGATGAATCAATACCAAACCTGCCGCGCTCCAGCTACTTAGACTTCGACTAGATGGGTGTGGTGCGACGGGACGATTTGTCGCCCAGCTTTTGGTAAAAGCCCCACTCGACTTGCTCTTCTGCTAGATCCGGGTCAATACCTGCAAATACGTCGCGGAATAGTGTCCGAGAGCCGTGCCAAATGTGTCCAAAGAAGAACAGCAGCGCGAACACGGCGTGCCCATAGGTAAACCAACCGCGAGGACTGGTGCGGAACACACCGTCTGAGTTCAGGGTCTCCTGGTCAAACTTGAACCCTTCGCCGAGCTGTGCTTTACGAGCAAATCGCTTCACCACTGCCGGATCAGAGAAAGTTTGTCCATTCAGTTCACCGCCGTAGAAGCTAGCGGTTACGCCAACCTGCTCAAAGCTGTACTTAGACTCTGCACGACGGAAGGGGATGTCTGCCCGGACAACGCCATCTTTATCTGTCAGGATAACCGGGAAAGTTTCAAAGAAGTTAGGCATCCGGCGAACGCTCAGCTCACGACCTTCGCCATCTCTAAAGACAGCGTGACCGAGCCAGCCTTCAGCGATTCCATCACCCTTGTCCATCGGACCAGTACGGAACAAACCACCTTTCGCGGGGTTGTTGCCAATGTAGTCGTAGAACGCGAGCTTCTCAGGAATGTCAGACCAGGCTTCTTCGGGGCTTGCGCCATCAGCAACGTTTGCCTGAACGCGGCGATCGATTTCTTGCTGGAAGTAGGCACTATCCCACTGATAGCGAGTCGGTCCATAGAGTTCGATCGGGGTTGCTGCGCTGCCGTACCACATCGTTCCTGCGACCACGAAGGCTGCAAAGAAGACGGCTGCGATACTGCTAGACAGTACGGTTTCGATATTTCCCATCCGCAGAGCGCGATAGAGCCGCTCCGGTGGACGTACCGCCAGGTGGAAAAGACCTGCGATGATACCAACGACTCCGGCAGCGATGTGGTGTGCCACAATACCACCCGGATTAAATGGATCAAAGCCTTCTGGACCCCAGGCGGGAGCAACAGGCTGCACGCTTCCGGTTAATCCGTAGGCGTCGGACACCCACATGCCCGGCCCAAATAGACCCGTAAGGTGGAATGCCCCGAATCCAAAACAGAGCAAACCAGAAAGGAACAAATGAATTCCAAACATTTTGGGCAAGTCTAGTGCAGGCTCACCCGTACGCGGATCTCTAAAAAGTTCTAAATCCCAGTAGACCCAGTGCCAGCAGGCAGCCAGGAATAGCAAACCAGAGAGAATAATGTGAGCAGCGGCTACGCCTTCAAACGACCAGAATCCGGGGTCAACGCCCGTTTCGCCCGTAATGCCCCAGCCGCCCCAAGAGCTAGTGACGCCGAGACGCGCCATAAAGGGCATCACGAACATCCCTTGCCGCCACATGGGGTTGAGTACCGGATCGCTCGGATCAAAAATTGCTAGCTCGTAGAGTGCCATCGAGCCAGCCCAGCCTGCCACCAGCGCGGTGTGCATCAGGTGTACAGCAATCAACCGTCCTGGGTCATTCAGGACGACTGTGTGTACGCGATACCAGGGTAGTCCCATCGACTACGCTCCTCCTACTATAAATTTCAACGCTTCCTTCAGCCTTTTATTAAGGTGTCTAATACTGGTTAGCCTACCAGATTATCGGAGCACCCGATCGCACGATTGACAACTGTTGCTCAACCTCTTGTCTAATCAGACTTAAGGAGTTTGGAGACTGGATTGTTTTCCTTGAAAAAAACAATTTGGACAGTTTGGCAATCCGCTTGTAAAAATGAAAGTGTATAAAGAAGTGTAACTAGTGCGAGAGGCGAATGCAAGCATGACTCAAACTGGCGCAGAAGAACAATTAACGCCCTCAGAAGCCCCTGATGCAGCGCAAACTCCGGCAAAAGTTTCGTTCGGTGGAACTATTAAGTTTGTTAAAGAAAACAAGGAAGTTATCGTAGCAGACGGAGCTAATCTCCGCTTTAAGGCATTGGAAAACGGGATCGACCTGTACACCTTTATGGGCAAGATGATGAGCTGCGGCGGCTACGGTCAGTGTGGAACCTGCGTTGTTGAAGTTGTGGAAGGGATGGAAAACCTGTCGCCCCGCACGCCAACTGAGGAGCAAAAGCTGAAGAAGCGATCGACAAATTGCCGCCTTGCTTGCCAAACGCTCGTTCACGGCAGTGCCAGCATTGTGACAAAACCCGCTAAGTCGTCCTGATCATTCTGTTTTGGTCAGGTTGAGGTGTATCCTTAGACCATGGATTGTTAACAAAATGATCTAGAGGCTGGGTTTCATGCAAGTTAATGATTTAGGTTTTGTTGCAACGATTTTGTTTGTCCTGGTGCCTGCGGTATTTCTGATTATTCTGTATATTCAAACCGCGAGTCGGCAGAACAACCCGTAAGATTAATCAGTTTGTAGAGTCGTTTATCGGACTACGAATTGGGACTACGAATTGTTTGTCGCTTGAGCAGTCGTGACTCAAGCATAATCGAAAGTGCCAGGGAGCTTATCTTCTGGCACTTTTTAAGTTGATTGGTTGAGGTGAATCAGGGATGCAAAAGCGGTGTGAGTTCAGGCATTCCCTACTTCCAAAAGGCTGAACTGTTGCCGTTAGCTTCCCGATCGCACCAGCAGCACCGGGCAGTTGGCGTACACGCGCACATAGTCTGACAGCGATTGTCCCAGCAGGCGATCGAGATCCGGGAGACCTTTGGCGATTGAAGGACGGCGATCGGGCGAACCGAGAATCAACAGATCGACATTTAATTCTTCAGCCACCTGACAAATCCGTTCGCCAGGCTTGCCTTCCGGCGCAACACACTTGTAATTAATTCCTTGTTTTTTAGCTTCTGTGATTGCTGGAATCAGCACCGGGTCTTCGTTAGGATTTGCAGCAATTTCGCCAGGCTTGAGTTTCAGGTCAGAATTGGCGTGAACCAGAATGAGTTGACCGTTCTTGATGTCTCGCACAAGGGAGATCGCTAGCTTTAGAGAGTCTTTTGAAGCATCTGACTTATCCAGAGCAACCATGACTCGACTAATTTTCTTAACAAAAAGCTCGTCCTTCACGAGCAGCATGGGACGAGATGCAAGCTGAAAAACGTATTGGCTGACTGAGTTTTCTAGAATTGACTGAATCCGCTTTAGACCACGCGAACCCATAATAATGAGATCCGTGTCAATCTCTTCGGCAACGCGACAGACAATATCTTTTGGATCGCCTTCGCGTAGCACTGCATTGACCTGTGCAGGGTCGAGATTCAGGGTTTGGATGGCGTTTGCCAGAATTTTGCCGCCTTCTTCCCATTTTTGAGTCATTCCCTCAGCGGTGACTTGGGGTGAAACGACGTGTAAAACAGTAACCTTGGCATGCTGGATCATGGGAACTTCCATGAGAGCTTTGAGCATCTCTTCGGTATGTCCCATGCCAGAGTTTGCCAGCAAAATTTTTTCTATCATAATTGCTCCTTAACCTTAACCCGAGGCTGCTGATGAGTTCTCGGTCAATCATGAATTGCTCTATGACTCAGTCTAGGACAGCTTGTAGGTAAAGGAATGGACAGAAAAATAATCGTTTCAATTAGTTAAATCAGGTCAATCAATTAGGGCGATTGTTTCTTAATTAGAGAGATTTGTTCTTACAC
Organism: Leptolyngbya sp. GB1-A1; assembly: GCF_039962475.1. NCBI lineage: Bacteria > Bacillati > Cyanobacteriota > Cyanophyceae > Leptolyngbyales > Leptolyngbyaceae > Leptolyngbya > Leptolyngbya sp. GB1-A1. The sequence goes on from NZ_JAMPLI010000004.1 coordinate 95,138, forward strand.
TGCTTTTTACTCGAAGTCAATAGTTTTTATCGTTTTGATAACTTTAATTTGAGCCGATCGCACTTAACGGGTGGTGCTGAAAAGCGCTGATAACAGAAGTATTTAGCAAATCGATCAGGCAACAAAGACGGCTTGAGATATTAGGAAAAGCTTATTTTGTTTCTAAGTTTTACGTTTAAACCGATGCAAAAAATATTATAAAAACAGGATGATACTCCTTAGCCTTGCCTGGTTTAACGATGCCACAGATTGATCCTTCTTCCGCTCAAGCCATTCAATCGATCGATTCTCAAACTAATCCCCAATGGTTTGACTATCCCATTCGCGTTCACCCTCATCATACTGATCATGGCGGCATTGTCTGGCACGGTTCTTATGTTGTCTGGTTAGAGGAGGCGCGGGTTGAGGCTCTGCGGTCGATTGGGATTGACTATGCAGATTGGGTTACCCTTGGCTGTGAATTGCCCGTAGTAGAGCTTTCGATCCGCTACCATCGCTCGATGCGGCTGGGAATGCAGGGAATTGTAAAAGCCAGGATGGTGCAGGCTCAGGGGGTGCGAATTTTTTGGGACTACCGTATTGAGTCACCGGATGCCCAAGAGCTGTATATCACTGCCCAGGTGACGCTGGTAGCGATCGATCGAGAGAAGGGCAAAATCATGCGCCGACTTCCTGCTCCTGTCCAGGCTGCACTGATGCAAATGAGGCGATGCTAAGCAATTCCTCCTACGGGGTAATCGAGCTGGGGACGGCTTGTGCAAGGGATGGTTTGAGGAGTCGTAGAAATGCTGCATTGCCCTCTAAATTCCCCATCAATGGAGGACTTTGAAACTCAGGTTAGGGCTTTACAGATATTCATGGCTGATAAACGGCAGCGAAGCCAGTTGTCCTTTTGCCTCACCAACCTGTACCACTAAATCGGGAGCGATTGCCTTGGTACGAATGTAGGCGAGTCCAAAAAAACCGTTCTCGGTTGGGGTGCAGCTTGTTAGCTTGCCAATTTTTTCAGCATCAACAGTAATTGGGGTATCAATTTCAGCCGATCGATCGAGCTGGATGCCCCAGAGCTGCTGTTTTACGCCTTTATAGGTGTGAAGGCGGGCGATCGTCTCCTGTCCGATGTAACAGCCCTTGCTGAGGGAAATCGTTTGCCAGAGTCCGGCTTCGAGGGGGTTATAGTCGTCGGTGAGTTCCTGACCGGGAACAGGTCGCCCCTGAAGGATTCTGAGCTGCTGCCAGACTTGTTCACCCATGGGAACTGCTCCTGCTTCTGCCAGGGTTTGCCACAGATTTGCTGCCTGATCTACCTCTGCAATCAGCGTATATCCGGCTAGGGCGAGTCCGCTACCGACTGCTATTCTTACCGGTTGCCCACCGATCGCAGCTTGAACATGATTGCCCAACGGCTGATCGACGATTGCCCCTGCGCCCAATTTTTCTAAAACCTGGCTGCTCTCGGAACCAATTAGGCTGAAAACGCTTTGAGTTGCAGTCAAATCTTTTAGCTCTACTTTGTCCGCAAAAAAGATATAGCGATCCATCCAGGCAATCAGTTTCTCGCTGTAGCCGGGAGAAGCCAGCAGCAGCACGCTATCTTCCATAGCATAGGCACTGACCAAGTCGATTGTCCGGGCTGTTGAAGTGACAAATACCGTGTCGCAACCCTGCCCCGGCTTAAGCGTCTGAAAATTGTTGGTCGTTTGGTTATGGAGAAACCGCAGCCGATCGTCTCCTGTCACCCTAATTTTGCCCCAGTGAGATCGATCGTAAAGTGCCACACCAGACTGAGCCGCCTGAAATGCCTGGGCATCGTTGCCAAAGCGAGCAGGAATTTCTACCCCGGCAAGAGTAGTAAAGGTTGCGCCTGCGGCTTGCTGGAGGTCGTGAAGCTGAGTCATGGGTGTCTTTCGCCTGTGCCTTGTTCATCCTTACTTCTCATCATACTGAGCTGCTGTGCTGAAACTGTCGCGTCGCTTTTGTAGTCACTCTTTTCAGACTTAATCGAATTGCTGGAGTAGTCTCTATGAAGCCGCAGCATCTATTTGTCTGGTTTATTGTGCTCAGTTCCTCGATCATAGGTGGCACGCTTGCTCTGGTGAATCACGATCGCCTCAGGTTGCCAATCGATCCCCCTGCCCTGAATAGGCAAAGCAACCGTTCTACCTCTTCATGGCAAAGCCAGCTAAGCCAGAATTCAGCGAGTCAGTTACCTTCTAGCCAACCTGTCAGCCCATATCAACCCGTCGCCCCGGATAGTCTGACGGCTTCGACCTCAGTTGCTCCCCGCCAGCCGATCGTCTTGCGCGATGAAGTTCCTCCTGGCAGTGCGTTTGACCAGTTTCGATCGCAGTTTCGACAGGCAGTTCGCGATCGGAATGTAGCGTTTGTGAAAGGATTGATTCCGGCTGAGGGTCTTTCGATCGGCTTTGGGACACCGCGATCGGCTGAGCAGCTAGAGCTAGAGAATCCGAGTTCGCGATTTTGGGGAGTTTTAGAAAAATCGATTAGTCGGGGATGCGCGGCAGCCAGGCGATCGGATTATCCAACTGTCGATGCCAATTCTGAAGTCTGGATTTGCTCGAACGTAACAGCGGCTTTTAATCAGCAGTATCCCAATCCTGGAACCGAACCGGGAGTTGGCTATGAAATCAGTCGGGTGATTGTCGTGGGAAATCGGGTCAATGTTCGTGCCCAGCCCGTGGTAAATAGCGCGATCGTCGGAGTGCTGAGCAATGAGGTCGTGCAGTTCGATCAGCAAGCCTGGGAAGATTTTCCGCCAGAACAGCGCGAAGCAAAACTGCTGCACCCGATCGACGGCTGGACTCCTGCAATTCTGCCCGATGGACAGAAGGGCTTTGTGTTTAACCGCTATGCTTATCGACCGCTTGGCGAACGTCTTATTTTAGGGCAAGTGAACGGTGCATGGAAAATTCTCTATGTTCCTGCTGGGGATTAGTGCAAACCCTCAAACTTCCTGCTCGGTTGGGGTAACCGCACCGGGAAGACTGCCGAAAATTTGACCGACAATTCGCTTTGCTTTTTCGTCTAGCTGCTGCCAGTCTACGTCCCCTGTTTCGTCAATCAGAGTCGTATCCACTTCAACCTTTAGATCGCGATCGAGCGCATTGAGTACTGGACTGTAGTTGCGAAAGCAGATTTGATAGCATAGCTCCCACAGGTCGATCGTGATGCGCTGACCGTTTTTCTCTAAACAGAGCAGATAGCCGGGATGAGGCTTCGGAAGGCGATCGAGAACGGCGTGAATTTCTTCTGCTTCTTCGGGGCTTGCGGTGGCAAGTTGCTGCTGAAGCTCAACAACCTGTGCCTTGATTGCTTCAGACACATCGGCTGACCAGACCTGCACATCTTCATAAGTGCCTTTCCAGCTAGACTCGTCAAGCTGCTTGCGAATATTGTCGATAATACGGATAAAAACAGGCTGCATCAGCAGTTCTGCCTGCTGCCATGCCAGCGTATTTGCAAATTTGGGCATTCTTTCGCCACTCCTTCGCTTGAATGCTGCCTATCTTGCATCATAGCGATACCTTAACGGTTTACCTCTAGCAGGGGGAAGAAGTGTCCTACGGGTCCCTGTCCCTGTCCGATTCGCAGTGAGTAGTGAAGCGCATGGGTGACGTAGGTTTTTGCCGCCCGGGTCGCAGTAAGAGCATCCTTTCCCTGCGCCAAATTTGCCGCGATCGCTGCTGCCAAAGTACAGCCCGTACCGTGAGTATCGTTTGTGTTTACCGTTTCTGTGCGGAGGACTTCCATCCGATCGCCATCAAACCAAACATCAACGCCGCGCAGTTCTCCCTGCATTCCGCCGCCTTTTACCAGCACCGCTTTTGCACCCAGCGATCGGATTTTTTCAGCCGCCGCCTGCATGGTGTTGAGCGAATCAATTTCTAAACCGCTCAGCATTTGTGCCTCGTAGCGATTGGGCGTGAGGATTGTGGCTAAGGGAACGAGTCGATCGCGCAGGGTTGAAACTGCTGCGTCATCGATCAACTGCGCCCCGGTGCGTGACACCATCACCGGATCGATTACCAGATTGGGCAGCGCTAGCTCAACGGCGCGATCGGCAACCGTGGCAATAATTGCCTGATTCAGCAACATTCCGGTTTTTACTGCCTGCACGCCAATGTCTTGAACAACTGCCTCAATCTGTGCCGCGATTGCTTCTGGCGGTAGAGCATCGACTCGCGTAACGCCGATCGTGTTTTGGGCAGTAATGCAAGTGAGGGCACTGGTTCCATGCACTCGATGAAAGGCAAACGTGCGGAGGTCTGCCTGAATCCCGGCTCCGCCACCGCTATCGGAACCTGCGATCGTCAGGGCGATCGGAACAAAAGGCTGAATCATGATGCGTGAACGTCGATTGTCTGTGAAATGCAAGATACTAGTGTATCGTTCTCAGACCCGCTCCAAACTTTCACGCAACTCCTGAAGAAATTGCAGCACTTTGCCGCTCAACAGCAGCCGTCTTGCTTCCTCCAGTCCGATCGCCAGATCAGGACACAATCCAGACTGCCAGAGATAAAAGCCGCCGTTCCAAACCGTTGATTTCAGCAGCTCGCTGGGTTCGCCGTGCAGCACTGTTTTCAGTTGGTCGATGTACTGCGCTTCGTCTTTCAGAGGCACTTCGGCGGCATCAAAACCATAGTCTCGCGGGTGCAGCAGGAGCCGATTGAGTTCTGTCCCGCTTTCCGGTGTGTGAATGCCGATAATGCAGGTGCGCTCACGGGGCAGGTCACAGCTTCCTTCTAGTCCTTTCACGGTCATAAAGCGATCAGTTCCGCGCAGGGCAAACGCCGATCGCGCCATTTCTTCGGTTGGAGGATGCACAAAGCCAGACACCAGCCTCGACTCTCCCTGATAGGGACACCAGAATAGCTCCAGCGTGGCAAAAGGCGGACGCTTGCCGATTTCTTCCCGATAGGGCACGAGTCCTTCTGCCAGGGGAAAATGGGTCGGCAGATAAACAAATCCCACCCGCGTCTGCTCAAATACCTGCTGGACTTGCATCAGCGAAAGGGTAGACCAATCAATTCCCAACCCCTGCCAAATCTCAATCAGCGGAATCCCCTCTTTGGTAGGCATGCGTCTGCCGCCGTGCATCACGACCGGACAGCCTACCGTTGCCAGCATCAGCGCAACCAGTGGACTGACCGGCGAAGTACGCGATCGTCCGTCATACGGAATGCTCATTACCAAGGTTGGAACGGTCGCGGCGATCGGCGTTAGTTTCGGTCCTAGTTCGTCATAGGCATCCAGCATTCCCGCCAGTTCTTCCCCGGTTGGACGCTTGATGCGGTGGGCAATCATAAATGCGCCAATCTGAGCGGGGGTAGCTTCTTGAGTCAACATCATGCGTGTGGCAGCGGCTGCCTCAGTCCGGGTCAAATCCTCGCTCGTGTGCGGTCCACTGCCCACTTTACGGAGCAGATTACGAAATGCTTCACTCATGGGCGGTCGGGTTGTTTGCGATCGGGTTAGCAGGTCAGGAGATTCAGGTCAGGAGGTTAGAGAGGCCATCGGGAGCCAAGCAGGTCATTCGGAGTCGATGGCAGCAGCAGGCGCGGCACTGCCACAAGCTGATGTACCAGTTCGCGAAATCGCTGAATCGGAGGGATTTCCAGACGATCCTGGGTGGTGACCAGCACTACTTCGCGGCTAATGATCGGCTCGTCGGTTGGGCGAATTGCCAGCGTCGGATCACTCTTCATCTCCGATAGCGCGGACTGAGGCAGCAGGGCAACCAGATTTCCCTGTCGCACCATACCGCGAAAACCATCCAGCGTATTTAGTTCGATCGCTGGCTGCAACGAAAGCCCCGATCGCTGAAACTGCTCTTGCACCAATCGCTGCATTCCGTATCCGTCCTTAAACACCACCTGCGGATAGCAAGACAATTCGGCCCACGGAATTCGATCGTACTGCGTGAGGGGGTGACTAGACGAGATCAGAACCGCGATCGGCTCCTGAAACAGAGAGTCCACCACAATTTCTGCGCTAGAGGTGAGAAAGCGGTTGTTCATCACGATCGCCAGATCCACCAAGCCATCTTTCAGCACCTTTAGGGCACGATCGCTGCCCAACGAAGTGACGCGAAGCTGCACCTCTGGATAATCCTGACAGAACTGCTGAAGCACAGGCGGCAGGAAGTACGCAGAAACCGAGTGTATCGACGCTACACAAAGTTCCGGCTGCTTGCCTGCTACCAAATCCGCCAACTCCGTCGTTGCGTTCTGCCATTCCTGACAGATTTTACGAGCACGCGGCAAAAAACGTTCTCCGGCGATCGTCAGCTTTGCCTGAGAGGCGCGATGAAACAGGGGTAGCCCCAGCTCTGCTTCTAATGCCTGAATTTGCCGACTAATCGTGGACTGCGTCACTTGACAGCGACGGGTTGCTTGCTGAAAACTACCCGCTTCCGCCACTGCCAAAAATGCTTGCAACTGTTCCAGCCGCATAATATCTCAACGTAGAGAATCCCGAAATAGAAGATCGATCGCTTCCTGTTCTCCGGTATCGCTACGTTAAGGGAATTGGGAGCGTGTCTTAGTATCGCAAACTACGATATTGGCTGTAAAACGGTCAGAATTCAGATGTTTGTCTCACCTCAGGAATACCGTCTTCGGGTAAACCCCAAAACAACACTCGCTGCTGCAACGTTCCAGACTCTTGCCACCGCTCGATCGCTGTATTCACCTGCTGCCGCAAAGCGGCAAACTGCTGTCCTCTTGGCATTCCAACGGCAAGCGCATCAGCAGAAATCAGATTTGGCAACAGGCGATCGTCTGGGAATTCTTGCACCCAGCCTGCTAGCACCGTCGCGTCTGCTGCAAATGCGGCTACCTCATCTGTCTGCAACACTGCCTTTGCTTCCTGGTATGAATTGATGCCCCGTAGCTGCACGTTGGGGATGAGCGATCGAACCGTTGATATCGTATCTGACCCATTTAGCACTGCAATTTGCTGTCCGCTCAAATCCCGCAGTGATTGAACTGCCTCACTTCGCGTCACAAAACCGGTGCCGTCAATAAAGTAAGGCAAGCTAAAATCCACCAATCGAGCGCGGGCATCCGTAACGCTGAGTCGGGCGATGACTAAATCCGCTTGATCTTCGAGCAGGCTACTGATTCGATCGCGGTTCGCAACGGGCAAAAACTGTACTGCATTCGCATCCCCTAGCAAAGCCTGAGCCAGCCAGCGTGCCAGGTCAATTTCAAACCCCTGAACTTGTCCGCCATTGCTAATAAACCCCAGGGGACGCAAATTGTCTTTGACTGCCACTACCAAATAGCCGCGCTGCCGAATTTCAGCCAACGTCGCTGCGGCTCCCGGTTCCACAAATCCACAGACAAACCCGATCGCCCATCCACCCAATAGCAAACTCATAGACAGAAAACGATTGAGGCGATCGAATCTCTTCCGCAGAAGCTTCATGCAGCGAACTAGTTAAGGTAAATAGAAGTTGAGGTAAACAATTTTTGTCTACTTAAAACAATTCGCCTCAGCAATCACTTGCTCAGGCAAATTTGAACTCGGTTTCATAACCGACAGTTAAGCTGTATTAGGGCAAGCGTCAAAGAACAGCAGACGTTAAGCCTGGGTGACTACCTCAACTACTTTGCCAAACCCAGCCGGGTCAAGCACTGCCATTTGTGCCAGCATCTTGCGGTTAATTTGCACCTCTGCTTTCTTCAGTCCGCCCATCAATTTGCTGTAGCTGATGCCATGCTGCCGTGCGGCGGCGTTAATGCGAACGATCCACAGACGACGAAAATCGCGCTTACGGCGGCGACGATCGCGATAGGCATTTCGCAGTGCCTTCATCACGACCTGATTGGCCGTGCGGAACAGCCGAGAGTGAGACCCCCGGAAGCCCTTCGCTAATTTGAGAATCTTTTTGCGGCGTTTGCGAGCGACATTGCCGCGCTTAACCCGTGTCATATAACTTTACTTCTCCTGAACTTCAATTTACGAATAAGGCAGCATCAGTTCAACGTTTTCAGCATCCCGCTCGTTCACGACCGCTAATCCGGTGATTCGACGCTTGCGCTCGGCGGACTTGTGCTGGAGCAGGTGATTTTTAAAAGCCTTGCGGCGCATTAACTTACCGCTACCGCTACGCTGGAACCGCTTGGCGGCGGCTTTACGAGTCTTAAGTTTGGGCATGGCTCGCCTACTGGTTTAGCTGATTTGACACAGTCTACAATCTTACTATCAGAAAGCCCTAAAGTGCAACTTTCCCGCCAAGGAAAATCCGGCGGAAAAGTCGCGATTGATCGTCAGGTTTTCCCATTTACAGCAAGCACCCTCTCGGTCTAAAGTCCTGATCTGGGGCTGCAATATTTTTTAACGAATTCTTTTATTGCTTCTTTATTACTGGGTGGATACAGGTTATGGGTGAAGGATGGCTGACTGCAAGCCACGGAATCATGTTCGGGCTGCTGCTGGGTTTTGCGATCGTGCATAGCGGGCTGGCGGCACTGCGCCCCAAAGGCGAAAAGCTGATTGGGGCACGGCTCTATCGGGTTATGTTTGCCTTGGCAAGTTTGCCCTATGCCGTGGTTCTGATTGTGTATTTTATTAGTCATCGCTATGACGGGGTGCGCCTGTGGAATGTTCAGGGCAATGGAACCGTTGAGGCGATCGTCTGGATACTGTCTGCTATTTCGTTTTTGTTTCTTTATCCGGCAACCTTTAATTTGCTGGAAGTGGCTGCAATTCAAAAGCCTCAAGTACATCTTTACGAAACGGGCATTATTCGGATTACCCGTCACCCGCAGATGGTGGGGCAGGTAATTTGGTGTATTGCCCATACGCTATGGGTCGGAACCAGCTTTATGATTGTGACTTCGCTGGGGCTGATTCTGCATCACCTGTTTGCTGTGTGGCACGGCGATCGACGGCTCAAAGTTCGCTATGGAGAAGCATTTGATGTGGTAAGAGCAAGAACTTCCGTGATTCCGTTCCTGGCAATCTTGCAGGGGCGGCAAACATTTCATCTGAAAGAAATGCTGCGTCCTGCCTACATCGGAGTGACCCTATTCGTACTGATCTTTTGGTGGATTCACCCTATTTTGATTCGCGCAACGAGTAACGTAGGCTGGTAGCATGATCCCAAAGGCTCATGGAACGAACAATTAGAAAATGGGCAACATGATGCTAACGGTAAATCAGTTGACATTCGATCAGGAAGTCTTGGGTTCGGCTACGCCTGTGCTGGTAAACTTTTGGGCACCCTGGTGCGGAGTCTGTCGGATGATTGATCCGCTACTGCTTGAACTCCAGAAAGATTGGGACGGGCAAATCAAACTAGTCAGTATCAACGCAGACGACAATCTTAAGTTATCAAACACCTATAAACTCAAAACTTTACCGACGGTGCTGCTCTTCAATAAACAGCAGGTTCTTTGCCGAATCGATCGCTTCCACAATCGCAGCGATTTTCGTGAAGCCTCAGCAATGCTGCAAGTTGCACTATCCGAAGTTCTGCCCCATCGCTCTTATTCCGCCTCGGTTTAGAGCGATTCTGATTTCAAGCTACTTTTTAAGCTCAAACTAGAAAATCAGGTCAACGTCAACGTCTTTGAGATTCACGGTATAGAGGCTGCCCTGTGAGCCGTTCCAGGTAGCGATCGCCACTTGGTGCTGCTCCAGGGCAGTTATTGCTGTAATCGGTTCGGGCGCGATGAGACAGCCCACTTTTTGCCCTTCTACGTCAAGCAAAACGATTTTTCCTTCCTGATCTGACAGCAGATACCCCCAGGGAGCCGTTGCCAGAAAAATGGGGGTAATATCAACGCTAATTCTCAGGATGCGGTAGGGCTTGAGGTCAAGCAGTGCCACAAGACCAGGGTTGTCCCGATCGACCGCTAGCAAACGATAAGGCTTGGAAGTCACCAGGGTAGCTCCCAGGCGGAGGGGCAGCATTAATGCTCCAATGCGAAGCCCTCTCCGGCAGAAAATTTGGACTTCTGTACCGTAGCTCAGCTCCTCAGCTTTCTGTGAGGATTTGACGGTCAATCCGCCTTGGTCGCCGTCGCTGTCAATATCGGTCAAGATTGCAACGTGATGGGCATCGAGTGCAAAGATGCGACTGGAACGCGTCGATCGCCCAGGCAGGGAAATCGGCATTGGGTCAGAGACGATCTGCATTTGGGTTGCCACCTGAGACAAACGCTCAAAGCAGAGATAGGGTTCGCCGTGTGAGTTGGGGGCAAGCACTGCAAGCCAGCGTCCTTTTGCTTCGAGCACCACCTGGCTAAACGGCAGCAGGCTTCTGATTTGCTGAGGGATTAAGGTAGCTGCCTGCACCTCTGGGCAGATGAGGTAAAGAGCCTTTTCTGCAACTACAAAGCAGCCTTGAGGACGACAAGCTAACTGGATAATTGGAGAGGGTAGTCGCGCAAGCTGCCAAAGCTTTGAGCAAGGAATGTAGGTCGTCGGCAACGGGTCTGCTCCCTGATAGGCTTGAAAAGCGGCTTGTTGATTGCTACCTCGAAACACATAGGTCTGGAGCTGATTTGCCGTCGCGCAGAGCGCAGTGACAGGGGAGCGCAACGTTTCTTGAGATTGAGCATGAAACGCTGTAGAACAAGGCAACGTTACTGGTTTAAGCAAAGGCAGGACTGCTGTTGAATCGAGCAAATCAGCGGCACGAGCGATCGAGAGAATGGCTTCTCGCATTTCCTGTGCCGATCGAAATCGCCGCGCCGAAAGCTTTTGCAGCGCAGTGACAAGAATTGGCTTCCAAACTTCGGGAAAAGACGCTGGAAAAGTGACCGGATGATTCAGGTGGGCGGTCATTAACTCAGCAGGAGTTCCCGAAAAAGGGCGATGACCCACCAGCAGTTCGTACAGCAACACTCCAACTGCATACAGGTCAGAAATAGGAGAAAACTGACCATAAAACCGTTCTGGAGCCATGTAAGCAGGCGAACCGCTATTGGTATTGCTCAGGCGATGATCGTCTAATTCTTGATTGAGACGGGCAATGCCAAAATCAGAAATGCGGGCTGTCCAGCCGATCGAGGTTACGTTGAGCAGGATATTTTCCGGTTTGATGTCGCAGTGAACAATCTGCCGAGCATGAGCGTGTTCCAGCCCTGCCAGAATATCGATCACCAGCTTTAGGCTCTGGGAAAAGCTGAGTCCGCCCTCTTCTGCAATCAAGCTTCTGAGTGTGCCGCCTTCGCAGTAGTCCATGACCAGGTAGCGTCCGGTCGCGGTATGCTCAACTGCCTGAAACATCACAATGTTAGGGTGCTGGAGGCTAAGTAGAAAGCGGAGTTCCCGTAAAAATTTAGCTGTGGGAAAGCGATGGCGATCGAGGTCTTTTAGCGCAGCAAGCTGCCCGGTCTGCCGATGGGCGCCACAAAACACACGCCCAAACTGTCCTTGCCCAACCAGACCGAGAAGACGATATTTTGAACGTTTTGGTTCACTTTCTAGAGGTTTTGCCACGTGCGCTCACCCTCAGCAAAACATCTCACCCCAAAGCTCTACTGGCAAAGCTGCTGCATAATTGTATCGTGGTCGAAGTTAGTCACCATTGTTTCGGCTGGCTCAATCCGCTTTGACAAACCTAGAACAAAGCGATTACAGTCCGCGCCTAGAGATTCACAGCTTGTTTGGATACAGTGTAGCTCCCTGCCCGACAATTGACTGAAAAAGCTTGATAAAACGCCCGCCTCTAAAAAACAAACCGGATACTCCCACTGAGGTGCAAGACGAACAAAGGGAGAGTTCCAAATTTTAATGATCAAGAAGCCGCGACTTTGATAAGTCTGGTCGAGTTCAAGCCTGCCCCAGCCATGGGTAATCCAGCACTGCTGCAGACAGCGCAGAAATTCAGCCATTGGCAGATTCGCTGCTGAAGTTTCGTAGTAGTGACTGAGCTGCTCCCAGAAACGGGTGTAAAAGCTTTTGCCCCACCAGCGACCGCAGTTAAACAGGACGAGACGAGCTGCCTGTCCAGTTTCTTTTTCGAGTCCAGAATAGATGGCTTGCAGCAGAGTTTCAGGTAGAGCAAGTAGCCGATCGCCCTGACGGTTTTGGAGCAGCCCCAGTTCTAATTCACTACGGACATACACATCTGGCGCGAAATAGTTACCTGGAACGGGAGCATTGCTGATTAAATCTGCAACAGAAATCATAGGGATGAAGTTAGGGGAGGGGGAGAGAGAAGCAATTGGCGAATTAAGGGCAAAAAGAATTAGCCGAGCAGACCACCGCTGAGCAAAGCGGTTTCAGGCTGTTGAGCTTGAGCCAGCAGCAGCATTGGCCTGAGCAGATTCATTGCCTTGCTGTCTAAGGTTTGAGTTAGCCTTAGATTCAGGTAGTGATAAAGGGTCGCGTCAATCGCTTCAGTGTTGTAAATGTGGCTCATTTCACTGAACCAGGTAACATATCGATCACACACAATCCGATCGTCGTTCATCAGCATTCCCATCGCGCAGTAGCGCAGCATCAGCACTGCATTTTTAATACTGCGTTCTAAAAGCTCAGTTTTTTCTTGGGGCATGGCCGCCTGAAGCTGATCCGCAACCCACTGCATAATGTCGATTTCACGATCGCGCAGCATTCGGTAAATTTGAAGGCGATCGGGTAGAGAACCAACATACTGGTTCAGGAGCTTCAGTTCTTCTGGCTTAAGGAAGCGGTTTTCTGCGTTATCAAAAATGGATTCAAGAAAAGAATTCATAAGCAGAGGATGAAGGGCAAAAGGAACGGCTGCAAACAGAGTTTAGATCCAGATCAAATTAGATTTCGGATCAGATTTAGATTCAGATCAAAACAAATCAGAAAAATCATCAAGCGTAAACGACTCAACAGAGGCAGGAAAAAGGGAGTCTTCCAGGGTTGTGGTGCAATGCGGTTCTCCTTGTAAATGAAGCAGGCTGCCTTCCCAGTTGATGGTGCTAAAGAACTGGCTGACCGTCAGCATTAAACTGGCAGCAGGATCATCATCCGACCCAGAAGATATCTGAAATTTATGCAGCTCCGGGGGTTGATTGTCCCAGTTGAAGTGGCTGAAGAACTGCTGGACAGACTGCTGCATCCAGGAATGATTTGAATGGGCTGAACCGTTGGGCAAGGAAAAGAGTGCATTGGTCATCGCAGCACCTCCCCGGCTTTTAGCCGTTTCTCAATATCTTTTGCGGTTGCGCCCTCGTTTAACCAAAATGTCGCTGCATCAATTCGCTCCTGTCCGCCGAGCAAGAATTTGCAGTAGGTTTCGCCCATTGAGTAGCACTGAATTTCGATGCAGCTTAGCTGTTTTCTAACTAACTCCGTGAAAAATCCGGCAAAGAGACCTGCGTAAAGATGACAGACAGGCTTCCCCACATCGCCAAGCGTTCGAGCAACGGCTGAATCGAAAATGTTAATAAACATAAAGCCCTGCTTTCGATCGCCCATATCCACTTCCCAGCGTCCCCACCCCTGCGATACAAAGGGCCACCACCAGGTTTCTAGCAGAAACAGCAGATTCGTTTGACGCATTCCACAATCGAACTCCTTTTCAAACCATTTCTCAAAGAAGAAAGCGTCTTTCTGACCCCACTCACAGCCGATCGTGTACATGGTAACGGCAGAGGCATCGCCCACTTCTTCTTCTAGCCCCTCGACCAAGCCAATAATAAAATCTTCAGTCGTTAAGATATTGTGGCTACCATTCCAATCGACGATCGTCCCTTTATCAGGGTCGAAGTGAAAAAAGTCACGAAAGCCGTAGTGGTTATGCTTTTTGGGATGTTTCTGCCGGGCAGGATTCGATGATTCTGTTAAGGTTGCTGCGGTTTTTGCGGTAATCATAATTGTTTGGGTTTAACGGTCTTGGATTAAGCAGGGTATTTCGATGTCTGCTGAGGGCTGTAAAAATTGTTTGATTTGATAAAAAGCTGCGGATTGAGGAGCGAATGGCAGAAAGCCCAGCTTCACTAAAGAACTTGAAAAAATAGCCTTACCCATCCGGGTTTGTTACGGAGCTTTACGAGCTCTTTTCACAGTTTCTAACCGTAGAAAGCAAGATTTTACTGAACGCAAATTTGAAAATTAAGTTTGTGAGGAGTGACCTCTTTAAAGGTTAAGCAGGTTAAAGGTTAAACAGAAAGAAACTAGCTTTTGCTCTGCTGTCTAAGCGATCGCTCAAGAGCCATGAGCGCGAGGCGATTTGCGGTTTAATTTACTGACCCTAAGGATTGGCGAGCGAGTTCGAGAATCGGGCAAAGTCGATCGGCTTGTTGAGCGGAAAGCTGCCGCTTAAAGACCTCTTGCATTAACTGATAAGTGACGCGACAGCTTTGCTGTGCCCCAAAAGCACGCATAATCTGAGGCCAGGATGAAAATTGCTCTTGCAGCGTCTCCAGGTCATTAAACAGCATTGCGACTGCGCTATAGCGTAGCGTTCTTAGAGTGTCTTGTTTCCATTTGCTTGTAACATCTTCTGCGCCGTAATAGAAAAGTTTTGGGTCGATCAATTGCATTTTTGCATGGGTTTGCTGAACGATCGTAACTTCTATCTCTTGTAGTTTTTGATAGGTTTGCAGGCGTCGTAGATAGGACTTAACGTACTCTGCAATAAACAAAAGTTCAGCATCGGTTGCATAGCGACCTTCCACGTCTCGACTCAAGCAATTGAGTTGACTCAGCATCTATACCTCCTGATCTATACCTCCTACGAAAGGAACCTGTTTCTCAGTTTGCCCACTTTGAGAATTCAGATAACAAAAGGAGAACCTGCTGCTAGGTGACGGTTGAAGGCGAGGACTCAGACAGGGGAATGTTAATGCAGAGCAGTTTCACCCCAAAGTCTTACCCTTAAGAATGTGCATCAATGATCTGCAAATCCAGCATTTTAGGTTTGAGGATTTTGAGTTAGCTGTTGCTGCTGTGGGTAAAGAAGTCTGTATAGTTAAAGCTTGTGGTTGCTTCAATCTGTTTAAGCACTGAGCGAGTAATCAGCTTTCCTGCCTCAACCAGAATGTGCCCTGTCACGGGATGCAGCAGGTTTTGCTCTGCGCGTCGCCCAATGAGAGCCTCGATATCTTGAATCGAGTTAATGTACATTCCGGGGGGCAGTTCGACGACAACTCCATTTGCCAGGACTCGTGCCTGACAGGCGAGACGCGAATTCGTTTTGCAGGACGTAATCACTTCCAGCGTGCGCTGTTCTCGGCGATTAATGGGCGACAGTCCAGACATCCCATCTTTTACATAGATGTGGCAAGTCGCGCACATTCCGCGTCCGCCGCACTCCTTCAGCACATCTAAGTCTTTCTTCAGCAGCACCGAGAGTAGATTGCCATTGGTTTCGATCGCCGTCTCCTGCGCGATCGGTTCCAGTCGAACGATTTTCACCATAGATTAAAACTGCTCCAGAGCATAGGAATGAAAGACAAGGAAAACGGCTGCTTTTTAGGCTGGCTTATCTCGCAGGAGGAACTGTTGTTGAGCATTGAGTGCCTGCTGCCGTACTGTTTTAGGAAAGTCGCGCATCACCTTTGCACATCGCTGAATGAACGCTTCGACCCAATCCTGAATCCACTGCTGCTGTTCAGGCGTTAGCACTGCATTGTCTAACGTAGAAGCAGAAAAAGTGATTTGGGCAGAGCGTTCGACCTGAAACTGCTGGAGCCAGGGAGTATCGGGGCGAGTTGCTTTCCAGTAGTTTGTCACAACTGTTCCACCCAGGTATTGAATCGTAAATTGGCTCAGCTGATTCATGGCTGCGATCGTTTCTCTAACCGTAATGCCGAGGTCAGGTTGGGAGCTGGATCCTGATGCAGGAGCAGGAGGAGCCGTAAAGGGAGAAGCGAGCGACGAAGAACTAGACAGCCAGACCTCTGGGGGTACGGTTGGAACCGCTTCAAACTTCGCTTGCTGCCAGTAGTCTTGCTTTGAGAGCGTTGTGCTGCCTGCTAATAAGCGGAAGGTCGCGATCGAATTGACAATGTCTTGTTGCAGTTCCTGCTTGAGCTGTTCAATGGCTTCTGCATAGGAGGAATAGACAAGGCCACGGGTAGTAAGAACAAGCAGAATAATGCCGTGCTCGAGTTTGTAAAGGTAAACTTGCTGCCCGCTAAACTGGAACTCAAAAAATTTGAAACCGGGCGGAGTCGTATTAACCACCTGCTGGATCCCGCGTACCAGGGCTTCTTTTTGCTGAAAATTGAGCCTTTGATCTATGCCACAAAAGTAGGGACGCGATCGTCCATCCATCAGGGCAACTCCAGCAACCCCCGGTAAATTGAGAAAGTTTTGGACAACCTCCCGCCTCATAAAGCCTGAAATCAACTTTTGCTAAACCGTTGCTAAAGCGTGAACGAAGTCGACTAACTGAGAAATGACAGGGACAGCCCCTTGCTCACTGCCTTAGGCAGAATTGCAAACGCTGACTTCCTCAGTCTTTTCAATCTCGACTCATTTGGGCTCATTTGATCGATGCTACCCCTGAGTATGCCAGTATAGGGGCATGACGATCGCGATGTATCTTCAGGAGATGCTTTCAGCAGCCCTCCTTAATTTAAAGAGGACGATAGCTTAAAGCTGCTTCTGCAATACTATGATTCCCAATCTTGCTCATCCAAATACGTTGGCTCCTCGTTTTGTTCTATTGGCGTTAATTTCTTCGATCGATCAAATTATCCTGCGGTTTCTAGCGATCGAGAACTGCTTCTCAGATGTCCGGTTTCCATTTAGACTTTGGATGAGTCATCGAATTGCTGTCTTTCCTTTTGTTTTGACCCCTTGATCTTGCTTCGTCTCCAGGCTTTTCTTCTCTTTAGATTTAGCAGCCATGTCTGATCTTCCTTTCACTTTGGATCAGTTACGCATTCTTAAAGCCATTGCCGCCGAGGGTAGCTTTAAGCGTGCAGCCGATAGTCTGTACGTTTCTCAGCCTGCCGTTAGCCTTCAGGTGCAAAACCTGGAACGGCAATTAGATGTTCCTTTGTTTGACCGGGGGGGACGACGGGCACAGCTTACCGAAGCGGGGCATTTGCTCCTGAACTACGGCGATCGAATCTTGAGTTTGTGTCAGGAAACTTGTCGGGCGATCGAAGACCTGCAAAACCTTCAGGGCGGAACGTTGATTGTCGGTGCGAGTCAAACCACCGGAACCTATCTGCTGCCGCGAATGCTGGGGCTATTTCGGCAAAAGTACCCCGATGTTGCGGTTCAGCTTCACGTTCACTCGACTCGGCGAACTGCCTGGAGCGTAGCAAATGGACAGATCGATTTGGCAATTATCGGCGGTGAAATTCCACCCGAGCTGCAAGACTCGCTCGAAGTGATTCCCTACGCTGAAGATGAGATGGCACTGATTCTGCCAATGTTCCACTCGCTAGCGCAGGCAGACAAGATCGAGAAAGATGATTTGTACAAGCTGCAATTTATCGCCCTTGATTCTCAGTCTACGATTCGGAAAGTCATTGATCAGGTGTTGACTCGCTGCGGCATTGAAACTCGGCGGCTCAAGATCGAGATGGAGCTGAACACGATCGAAGCGATTAAGAATGCGGTTCAATCGGGTTTGGGGGCAGCGTTTGTGTCAATTTCAGCGATCGAAAAAGAGCTTCAGCTTGGCGTGCTGCATCGTGCCGCGATCGAGGGAGTGGTGGTGAACCGAACGCTCTCTGTGATTACCAATCCCAACCGCTATCGCTCAAAAGCTGCTGAAGCCTTTACCAAAGAAATTCTGCCGCAGTTTTCGACCTACGAGTCGCCGCTCCAAGTCCTGGAAAAATCGAGGGAGAAAGTTATGGCAGACCATTTGAATGTGAATGCGCTGGCACTGGAGGCAACGCTGGGTAAAGTGATTCAACTCGATGATTGATCCAGTTCGATCACTCAGCAGGCTGACGCAAAGGATTGATTCAAGCAGTTGATTCTCAGGCAGTTATGGCGCAGAATTGAGGACTTATGGAAGTGTACTGCACCCGCCCAAGTTGTCCTCGTCCGCTCAATCACTTTGCCGACCTCGATACTCCGGCAACGCTGAGAACGATTCCTCAAAAATACTGCACGGCTTGCGGTCTGGAGCTTTTACTCGCAGGTCGCTACTTTCCTGTGAAAGTGCTGGGGCAGGGCGGTTTTGGCACAGCGTATCTGGCACGCGATCGCTATACTCCGGCGATGCGGTTTTGCGTCGTCAAGCAGTTTCAACCTTCAAACCACCTCACTGCTCAGCAGCTTCAGCTTGCTCAAAACCTGTTTGAACGAGAAGGTCAGGTGCTAGAAGAACTGGGAACTAATCCGCAGATTCCTGATTTGCTGGCTTTCTTTGCGCTACCCGTAACGCGCCGCTTCCCCGATGATCCTGATCAGTTTTTTTATCTGGTTCAGGAGTTTATCGACGGGCAGAATTTGGAACAAGAACTCGAACAGCAGGGACGCTTTTCGGAAGCAAAAATTCTGGAACTGCTTCAACGCTTGCTGCCCGTGCTGCAATTCGTTCACGATCGCGGCTCGATTCATCGCGATATTAAGCCTTCCAACGTGATGCGCCGCAAAGACGGAACTCTATTTCTGTTAGACTTTGGCGCAGTCAAGCAGGCAACCTCTGCAACGCCAGGGCAGGCACAGCCCTCCTCGACGGGTATCTACTCAATGGGCTTTGCTCCGCCGGAACAGATGAAGGGGAATCAGGTTTATCCGGCAACCGATTTGTATGCCCTTGCTGTCACTTGTCTAATGCTGCTAACCAGAGAACAGCCCCAGGATCTCTACGATACCTACCGGGACGAGTGGAACTGGCGATCGTATGTGACGGTGAGCGATCGGCTGGCGACCGTGCTCGATCGGCTGCTGCTGCCCACTCCAAGCCAACGCTTTCAATCTGCCAGTGAAGTGTTGGCTGCCCTACACCCTTCGAGTTCGCCTGGGTCTGTTCCTGCGGTCACTCCAACGGCTGCGCCTGTTCGCCCGGCTCCGGGTCAAGTTGCTAAATCAGGTTCGATCGGCACGGCAATTCAAACGCCGCCTGCGGCAAGCCCAGTCCCAGTTTCTACTCCGGCTCCTGCACCAACGCCCACCCCCAAGCCTGCGCCCAAGTCCAAACCGACTCGCAAACCCTTTTCTACGCTGGAATATCTTTACAATGCGGCTTTTACAGGATTTGAAGGGGGATTGGTGACGATCGCGCTGGCAAGCTTGCTAGGAACGATTGCTTTTACGCCGACTTTCTGGTTAATTTTGCTGGCGATCGGGGCGGGATTGGTGATAGCTCAGGCATTGCGCTGGATCGAGCGAATTGATTTATTGCTGATTGCGGGCGGGTCGATTGCCGCCATTTTCTTTCTGCCGTTTCTGCGCGATGTTTTGCCGCGTGCGCCGTTTTTACGCACTCTGCTGGCAACGACAGGAAGCCCTCTGCAAACCATTCTGATTGCTGCCGGAGTGACTGCCCTGACGGTAGTTTTTGTAGCGATCGTGTTTCGGTTGGTTTACAAACTGGTTGCCAGATTACTCTAAACCGCTAAAAAGTGGCTAATCTGAGATTAAATTTGCATCGCCGCTTTGTGTCGCCACTATGTCCCAGAAGAATGAAACGCCTGCCCTGATTGTTGCCTTGCTGCTGACGGCTCTGCTGCTTGGGGGCGGGGGATGGTTGCTGTTTAATCGGTTTTTTCAGTCGGGAGTTCCCGGTGTCGCTTCGTCAGATGGTCAGTCGGGAAATTCTTCAGAAGTAACTCCCGATCGCTTTAGCGATGGAACACAGCTTCTCGACCCCAGCAACGCCTCGCCGGAAAAGCAGGCAGGAATTGCCGCGATCGGTGCAGGGAATTTTGAACAGGCAGTTCAGGATTTGACGACGAGCCTGCAAGTGAACCGTAACGACCCGGAAGCGTTGATTTACCTCAATAATGCCCAGATCGGTCAGCAGAAATCCTATACGATCGCCGTTGCAGTCCCAATGGCAACTTCCCTCAGTACCGCTCAGGAAATTCTGCGGGGTGTAGCGCAGTCGCAAGCAGAGGTGAATCGGGCAGGGGGAATCAATGGGGTTCCGCTCAAGGTGAAAATTGCCAGCGATGATAGTAGTCCTGCCCTGGCTCCGGCGGTGGCTCGATCGCTAATCGAGGATGGCTCAGTTCTGGGGGTTGTCGGTCACTTTAGCAGCGGAGCTTCCCTGGCAGCAGGAGAAGTGTATCAGCAGGGTGGACTGGTAATGATCTCGCCTACCAGCACAGCAGTGCAGCTCTCGAATTTGGGTGACTTTGTGTTTCGGACGGTGCCCAGCGATCGGTTTTCGGCAACAACGCTGTCTCGCTATATGCTCACCAATTTGCAACGTCGGAATGCAGCCATCTTTTTCGACTCTAGCAGTCAGTACAGCCTTTCATTAAAAGAAGAGTTTACGACAGCGGTGGCAAATGATGGCGGGCAGGTGGTCGCTGACTTTGATCTGAACAATCCTGGCTTTAGTGCGTCTAATGCGATCGAGCAGGCAAGGCGACAGGGCGCAGAAGTTTTGGTCTTGCTATCGAGCAGCAGCGTCTTAAATTTGGCACTGCAGGTCGTCACCGTGAATCAGCGGAAGTTGCCTTTGCTCGCAGGCGATGATCTTTATGATCCAAAAACGCTGGAGGTTGGTGGTGCGGCAGCAGAGGGAATGGTTGTCGCAGTGCCGTGGATTCTGCTTGCCGATCCGAATTCTGCGTTTGCCCAACAGTCCAGACAGTTTTGGGGGGGTGATGTCAACTGGCGAACCGCGATGGCTTACGATGCGGCGCAAGTTCTGATCACAGGTTTGAAACAGAACCCAACGCGACAGGGCATTCAGCAGACCCTCACGGCTCCGAACTTTTCGCTGTTAGGTGCAACAGGAACCGTTCGCTTTTTGTCTTCGGGCGATCGCAGTCAGCCAATGCAGTTAGTGACGGTAAAACCTGGCACGCGATCGGGCTATGAGTTTGATTTTGTGCCCGTCACGCCATCGTTGTGAAACTGCATAGAGCCAAAAAAGGTGGACAAGTTGCCCACCTACAGGAGTTATTTGGTTACAGCAAACGCTAGTCCGCAAACCTTATTCCGCCAGGTCTACCAGCTCCTCTTCGCCATTAGAAGGAGGAACCAGCGCGACTGCAACGATCGCATCATCCTCATCGAGTCGCTGAACCCGAACTCCAGTTGCAGCACGAGACTGACAGGAAATTGCCTTCACCGCCTGACGGATAATGATTCCTCGGCTGCTGACCAGCACAATCTCGTCGCTATCGTTTACAACCTGGAGGGCTGCTAATCGATCGCCGGATTTACGGAACTTAATCGCTCGCAAACCCATGCCTGCCCGATTTTGTAGGCGGAACTGAGTGACCGGAACCCGCTTGCCCAGCCCACCTGTCGTGATCACCAGTGCCCACGGACCTTGCTGCGACGTTTCTGCATCCAGCACTTCTTCAGACTCGTTTTCAGGTGCATCGGCTTCAGCCACCTGAGCCACCACCTGAGACGGCAGAATGTCCATGCTGATCAACTCATCGCCCGCTCGCAGCGACATTGCCCGCACCCCACGTGTTGCCCGACCCAGAGGACGAAGCTGCTCATTGGTTGCCCGGAAATGAATTGCCATTCCCTGCCGCGTCCCGATCATGATGCTGTCTTCGACCCGCACCCGACGTACCCAGCGCAACTGATCGCCTTCTTCCAGCGAAATGGCAATCAGTCCGTTTGCCCGAATATTACTGAAGGCAGAAAGCTGCGTCTTCTTGATAAAGCCCTTCTGGGTCAGCATTACCAGATACTCATCGTTTGCAAACTCCACCACAGGCACGATCGACGTAATTTTTTCCTGGTGGGAGATAGGCAGCATTTGCACAATCGGTACGCCGCGAGCGTTACGCGAACTCACCGGAATTTGATATGCCTTCACGCTGTAAACCGTGCCGCGATCGCTGAAGAACAGCACACTATCGTGGTCGCAGCAGGTGAGAAAGTGCTCAACGCCGTCGTCTTCCTTCATGCGCGTACCCGACTTGCCGCGGGTGGCTCGGCTCTGCGCCTCGAAGTTGCTCATCGGCATCCGCTTAATGTAGCCCTGCTCAGTCAGCAGAATAATCGACTGCTCATTCGCAATCAGATCGATGTCACCCAGTTCGCCGTCTATCGTTTCAATAACGGTACGACGCGGGTTTGCATGAGCCGATCGTAAATCCGATAGCTCGGTTTCGATCATTTGCAGAATTCGCTCTCGTCGCTCCAGGATGTCTTGCAGATCGGCAATCTTGCGCTGGAGGTCTTCGTGTTCCTGCTGAATCTTTTCTGATTCGAGGGCGGTGAGACGACGGAGCTGCATTTGCAGAATCGCATCTGCCTGCGTTTCCGAAAGCTGATAGGTCTGGATGAGTTCCTGCTTTGCCGATACGGTATCGGCGGCGTGGCGAATCAGGCTGATAATCGCGTCCAGATTTGCCAGCGCGATCAGGTAGCCTTGCAGAACGTGATCCCGCTCTTGGGCTTTGCGGAGTTCGTAGCGTGTCCGGCGGGTGATTGTTTCAATTCGGAAGTCGAGGAAGACTTGCAGGCATTCCTTCAAACCGAGGATTTGTGGTTCGCCGTTGACCAACGCCAGCATATTCACGCCGAAGTTTGCCTGAAGGGGCGTTTGCTTGTAGAGATTGTTCAGCACCACGCGTGGATAAGCGTCCCGTCGCAGCTCAATCACAATCCGCATTCCGTCCCGATCGCTTTCATCGCGAATATCAACAATGCCTTCTAATCTGCGCTCGTTTACCATTTCGGCAATGCGCTCGATCATGGCAGCCTTGTTGGTCTGGTAAGGCAGCTCGGTGATGATAATGGCTTCGCGATCGGGTCTGCCGCGCTGTTCGATCGTTTCGATCGCTGCCACACCCCGCATCGTAATCGAGCCGCGTCCGGTGGTGTAAGCCTCCCGAATCCCGCTGGTTCCCAGGATTTGTCCGCCCGTGGGGAAGTCGGGACCGGGAATGTACTGCATGAGCTCCAGATTGGTGATGTCTGGATTTTGAATCAGTGCCACCACGCCGTTCAGCAGTTCACCCAGGTTGTGCGGCGGAATGTTGGTTGCCATGCCTACGGCAATTCCCGAAGACCCGTTCAGCAGAAGCTGCGGCACACGGGCAGGCATAACTAGCGGTTCTTGCTGTGAGCCGTCGAAATTGTCGCCAAAGTCAACCGTTTCGGACTCGATATCCTGCAGCAGGGCAGCCATCGTCAGGGCTTGCAGGCGACACTCGGTGTATCGCATTGCAGCCGGAGGATCATTGTCGATCGACCCGAAGTTGCCATGTCCGTTGATCAGGGGGGCGCGCATCGAAAAATCCTGCGCCATCCGCACCAGGGCATCGTAGACCGCTGTATCGCCGTGGGGGTGATATTTACCCAACACTTCCCCCACCACACGGGCGCATTTTCGGAAGGGGCGATCGTGCGTTAAGCCCAATTCGTGCATCGCATAAAGAATCCGGCGGTGAACTGGCTTGAGTCCATCCCGCGCATCTGGCAATGCCCGACCCACGATCACGCTCATGGCGTATTCCAGATACGATCGGGACATTTCGTTCCGCAGATCGGTGGGAACGATTCGCTCCTGGGGAATACTCATACCGTGAAAAAGCTCCAGATCTGTGAACGTTTAGCAGGCGAACTGTTGTCTCTGCTGGCAAAACTCAGGCATGGGAAGAGCTTGGCGAAGCACTTCTTTCAAAGAACGTTGTCGCCAGGAACTTACTGCCCAAAATTCTCTAAAACCTGCTTGCAGAATCGCTCTACAGGCAAGTAACCGACCCTCATACCGCTTAATCAGCGCGCTGCTAAATATCGTTCGCTAACTATGAAATTTTAGCATATTTGCCTATCCGCTGAGGTCTGAGCGGTTTGCTGCGATGCCGTTTTCAGTCGTCCCCACTCAAGGCAATCTAAAATGCAATCTAAACAGCTTGTCTGAACCGACTCGAGTGAGCAGGCAACGAAATCAAGCCCAGGTTGGAGCAATCAGCAGCCATGCGATCGCAACTGCCAGCGCAAGCGTCATCAGATCACCTAGAAAAGCAGTAGATTGGACGCGGGGAATCGGAGTATTCATGAAGCGACCTCCAATTTTTCCAACCGTATCTTGTTCTACACTCCTTTATTGTCCATCTAAATCCGATCTAGATTCGATCGAAGATTGAATTTTGCAATGAACTGTATCGAGAACTGAAAAGGCAAGGATGAATTCTAGAGTAACTGCTTGCTGATAAGGGACTTTGAAGTCTGTGATTTTATGGAATTTTGGCAACTGGCTCTTCGACTCTTAGAAAATGTTTGAGAAGAAGATGTTTGAGAAGTGATAATTTTTAGCCAAGCTGCCCCCTGACCCTCATTTTGAAGGGAACCGAGCCTGCTTTAGGATATTCAAAGCCTTCCAGTATTGGGGCTGTAGAGGACGATGTAGAAGGCTTGCTGCTTCTCAAACAAGCTCTTAGAGCTAATTGACAGGCTATCCTGATTGCAATTTGTTAAACAATGAAATTAGCAAGATGAGATATATTTGCGTGTTTTGTGGCTCTAGTTCGGGTGCTAATCCGATCTATCGAGAAGCGGCTGAAGCAATGGGTCAGGCGATCGCGCAGCGCGGCTATGGTTTGGTGTATGGCGGCGGCAAAGTCGGTTTGATGGGCAAGGTGGCAGATACTGTGATGGCAGCAGGCGGCGAGGCGATCGGTGTTATTCCCGCATTTCTAGAGGCCAAGGAAATTGCTCACCCCAATTTGACTCAGCTTCATGTTGTGAACTCGATGCACGAACGCAAAGCGCTGATGGCAAATCTCGCTGATAGCTTTGTGGCAATGCCCGGCGGCTATGGCACTCTGGAAGAGTTTTGTGAAGTTCTCACGTGGTCGCAGTTGGGGCTGCACCAGAAGCCAATGGGATTGCTCAACGTGGCAGGCTATTACGATGCGCTGCTGACTCTGTTCGATCGCGCCGTTACCGATCGCTTTTTGCAGCCAGAACTGAGGGCAATCGTGCTGGAAGCTGATCAACCCAATACGCTACTCGATCGAATGGCAACTTATCAGCCCACCAAAGTCGAAAAGTGGATTCGAGAAGAGAATGAAACATAGGGAATCTAATTATGCCCTCCATCCCCTCATCTCCTATGATCTCTATCCTCTACAGCGACAAATTTCTCGATCACGACACAGGCTCCTTTCATCCCGAAAACGCCGGACGCCTAAAGGCGATTGTCTCTGCCCTCAAACAGGCTCCCTGGCACGATCAGCTTGATTGGCGCACCCCTACTGCGATCGACTCGCATCCCGCCGATCACCTTGAAGGAGAAACTGCTTCGCATCGACTAACAAAGGCACTGCACGCAATCCATCCCCCTCAGTATGTGGAAGCTGTCCGGCAACTTGCCCACTCCGGCGGCGGCAGGCTCGATCAGGACACGGTTGTTTCGCCGCACAGCTACGAGGTAGCCCTACTTGCCATTAATGCCTGGTTGGATGGGGTCGATCGCGTTTTGCAAACGGGTAGCCCTACTTTTGTGATTGCGCGTCCACCCGGTCATCATGCGCTGGCAAAGCGTGGCATGGGATTCTGTTTGTTTGCAAATGCGGCAATTGCAGCACACTACGCCCTGACTCAGCCAGGAATCGATCGTGTCGGCATTCTCGATTGGGATGTCCATCATGGAAATGGCACACAGGCACTCGTCGAAACGAATCCCCAAATCGCCTTTTGCTCACTTCACGAGTCGCCCCAATATCCGGGTACTGGCAATTCTGACGAACGCGGACAACATAACAACGTGCTGAACTTTCCCATGCAGGCAGGTAGTACCCTAGCAGACTACCAGCCTATCTTCGAGCAGCAGATTGTTCCCTTTTTCCAGGCATTCCAACCCGACCTGCTGATCGTCAGTGCCGGATACGATGCTAACCAAGCTGACCCCCTCGCCAACCTGTCCCTGAAGCCTTCGGACTACGGCATTTTCACCCGCTACTGTCAGCAGATCTGCGATCGGCTTTTGTTTGGTTTGGAAGGCGGCTATGACTACAGTGCCCTATCGCAGTCAGTCGTGGCGACGATCGGGGAGTTGGTTTAGGGGAAGTAGAGAATGGGTGAGTGGGTGTGGAATGGAGGAGTTTAAAGTAAGTTCTGGGGAAGAAGCGAGTGTTGGACTTGTGAATCTGTGAAGTTTGGAAGCTTACTGAGTCGCTTTCAACCAACAGGGCTAAAAGATATCGAATCAGTGCAGCAAATATCTCAGCCAATATCTCAGCCAATATCAATGATTCCTCCTCAACCCTTTCCTTCCCCTTTCATTCCTCTACCTCCCCACCTCCCCACCTTCCCACTCCCCCACCTTCCCACTCCCCCACCCGTCCCCCAAAGCCGTACACTAAAGGATGCTCTTTTTGTGTTCATAACCTGGGATTAAAACGTGCGTAAGGTCATCATTGCGGGTAACTGGAAGATGTATAAAACCCAGGCGGAGTCCCTGGAGTTTTTGAAGGCATTTTTAGATACGATCGCCGAGACACCGGACGATCGCGAGATTGTGCTGTGTGTGCCGTTTACTGATCTGAGCGTGATGTCCAAAAGCCTGCATGGTACGCGAGTTCAGTTGGGGGCGCAGAACGTTCACTGGGAAGTTGCAGGGGCATTTACAGGCGAAATTGCTGCCCCGATGCTGCTAGAACTGGGTGTGCGATACGTGATTATCGGTCATAGTGAACGCAGACAGTATTTTGGCGAAACGGATGAGACAGTAAATCTGCGGCTCAAGGCGGCACAGCAGCACGGTTTGATTCCAATTCTTTGCGTGGGCGAAACCAAACAGCAGCGGGATGCGGGCGAAACGGAAGCGGTGATTTCTGGGCAGCTTGAGAAAGATCTCGAGGGTATTGACCGAGAGCAACTGGTCATTGCCTATGAGCCGATTTGGGCGATCGGGACAGGCGCTACCTGTGAGTCGATCGAAGCCGATCGCATTATTAGTTTGATTCGGAAGCAGGTACAAAATTCTGACCTGTCAATTCTATACGGCGGTTCGGTTAAGCCCGGAAATATCGATGAAATTATGGCACAACCAGAAATCGATGGAGCATTAGTCGGGGGAGCTAGCCTGTCTTCAGCAGATTTTTCTCGACTGGTGAACTATCAAGAATAAACACACAGAAATAAACACAACTCACGTTTACGGATTTAAATCCTTTATTCGAGCCTCTATTTTAGGGGCTGTTTTTATTTGAATACTTTTAAATTCTTGCGCGAGTTGGCGCAGTTCTTGCTCATCCATGCAGGTTCGTACGGCAGCGAAAATTTCGTTTTCTTCCTCTTCGATATGTCCCATGATTAATTCTTTGAGTTCATCTAATCTTGCTTGAAAGGTTGGGTCGACGGGTGAAAGTTGTCTCATTTGCTCAAGCAAAACCATCGTGGTGCTGTGTTCTTCTTCTACGGTTTCTAAATAAACAGCAGTCTGCTCATATTCCCGCATTGATGGGTAGAAAACGAGCGTTTCACCGTAATGGTGCAGAAATAGAATACGATAAAGTTCTCTAAATCTTCGTTCTGCTTCGACTGCATGATTTGCCGCTTCCAGTGCATCAATTCGCTGCTCGATTGATCGATGCTCTGCCGCAAGCATCACCAGAATGTCTTGCTGAACTGAGGACTTAGTCGAGAATTTGGCCATACTGATTTTATCGATCGTTATTCCGAAACAGAGCGATAAGCGGTACAAATTAAACCTGTATCGCCTGAAGGACTTGCTTGAGAAAAATTAATTAGCTGACTGGCTTCTGAAATCGAACTTTTCGATTTGAAATATGAAGCAAAATAAGCAAGTAATTTTGCCTTATAAGCTAACGATCCCGGTTAAAAAATAGCCTCTAACTAAAAGTTGATCTCAATCCCGAGTTGGGGAGAACTTTGTAGGTTATCCTCCCCGCAGCGATTCGGATTGTACGACTGCTCAATCAATTCGATCGTCTGATGCGTAGATTATGATGAACCTAGGTAAAGATGCGCTTCCGCAATTCGCTCATCCCCATTGCTCATTAAATTCGGTTTAATTTCTTGATCTAACTTGGAGAGTTCAGGCAGTATG
Organism: Leptolyngbya sp. GB1-A1; assembly: GCF_039962475.1. Taxonomy (NCBI): domain Bacteria; kingdom Bacillati; phylum Cyanobacteriota; class Cyanophyceae; order Leptolyngbyales; family Leptolyngbyaceae; genus Leptolyngbya; species Leptolyngbya sp. GB1-A1. The sequence continues at coordinate 123,234 of NZ_JAMPLI010000004.1, forward strand.
GTGCTTTTTGGATTTGGCAAAAAACAGAACCTTCCCTCCCCTGAGGAAGCCCTACCGGGACGCAGCACCCCAATTCCTGTTCCCGATCGCCACTTTGTCAACGGCAACCCTTTACAGCCTCCTTTTCCCGCAGGCATGGAAATTGCGCTGTTTGGTCTGGGCTGCTTCTGGGGTGCGGAGCGGAAATTCTGGCAGCAGCCTGGTGTGTTTTCGACTGCAGTGGGTTATGCCGCAGGCGCGACGCCAAACCCGACCTATCACGAAGTCTGCACTGGCATGACCGGGCACAATGAAGTAGTGCAGGTCGTTTACAATCCGGCAGAAGTCAGCTACGAAACCCTACTTAAGATCTTTTGGGAAAGCCACGACCCAACGCAGGGAATGCGTCAGGGCAATGATAGGGGCACTCAGTATCGCTCTGGCATCTACGCTTGCTCGCCGGAGCAGCGACAGCTAGCTGAGGCTTCGCGAGATGCTTATCAAAAGGCACTGCGCGAGTCCGGGTATGGCGAGATTACGACTGAGATCCTAGATGCGCCGCCTTTCTATTACGCTGAAGACTATCATCAGCAATATCTCGCTAAAAATCCAGGCGGCTATTGCGGTTTAGGCGGTACCAAGGTTTGTTTCCCACCGCAAGTTGAAGCTGGAAACTAAAACGATCGCAGGTGACGAGATCGCCTGAATCAGCATTCATTCAATAAGCATTAAAAAGGGGTAACCTGCACCTTTCCGCAGAATACCCCTTCTTTTGTCTCAAGTTTGAGTCTCAAATCCGCTCATTGCCTACTCTTGCGAAGTCGGGGGCGCACCTTCAGGCGGACGACGTTTGATCGGTTTGGTCACTTCAGAGCGTGGCTGAGGGGAAGGGGTCGGACGATCGCCGCTCTTAAATTGCGGTCTAGGTGCGCCGCCTTCTCGACTACCCGCATTCCACTTGCGCGGAGGACCACTCGGACGACGACCACCGCCGGGACCGCTAGGACCGCCTGAACCACCAGGACCACCAGGACGACGGAAGCGACCCTGCGGCTTTCTGCTGCCGTCCTTGCGCTTCTGAGGCGGAACCAGCCCAATCATCGTGCCCTGCTGCACAATCAGGTCGTTTTCCTGTCGCTGCACCTGCAAATCCCAGAAATAGCCAATCGCTTTTCCTTCCAGCGTTCCTTTCAAGGCAACTTTAAAGGCTTTGTCCTGAGTATCGCCCGGACGAGACATCCGCCGGATTTTAACCATCAGCCGCTCTTCTTCTGGAGCCTGGTAGATAATTTCGCCGCGAATCGAGAAGAATTTATCGTCTAGCTCCGAAGCAGGAACCATTTCGAGCAGTGAGTCTGAACCAGAGCTGCTAGAGCTTGTTTCTTCGGCAGTTTCCTCGGTGCTTTCCTCGGTTCCTTCTGCGCTCTCTTCTTCTCCCGCTTCCATCTCTAATCGATTCAGCTTTTCAGGCTCCCACACGCCGACAATTTGAACGTGCAGATCGTTCATTTTTTCGCGGGTGCGCGGATACACCACCCACAGGTGAGGCTGCTCCAGGTCAAGGTGCTTTTTAACCAGGCTCATCACGCGCCCTAGCAAAACCGCATCGATCGCCACGCCATCATCGGTCTGGATCAATCCACGGGTAAACTGTTCTTCTGACGGAACATAGGTGCCGCGCACTAAGCCGATCGCCCGATACTGCATCGGCTCGCTAGCGGGGGGAATCGGCTGAAGACGGTTAGACAGCAAATTGTCCAATGAAACATCGGCGGTACTCTCAGCTTCAGCCTCAGAACTTTCAGAAGCCGTTAACTCAGCTTCAGGCTGATCTGCCTTGGGCTGCTCTTTCAATTCAGAGGTAGCAGGCGCAGAGGAAGGCTGGGGAGTCGAGAGGGCTACTTCTCGCGCAACCGGACGCTTTGGCGGCGTGGGGGGGCGAAGCGGTTCTTCTTGAGGGGCGATCGGTTGAGAAGGCTGATCCATAGCGGGTTCTACAATAGGGTCGGCTGAAGGAGGTTCGGACGGTGAATGGGTATCCACCGATGACTCGGATGCTGAGGTAGACTTGGGCGACTGAGGATTTTTATTCTGGGCGGGACTCATGAGACCTCCTTGACAGCGGCAGGTAATCCGCTTACCGTTATGCACTACAGCAAATTTCTAGTCCTGAAGACCAGATTTCAATGCGGAATTAAACACTAGGTTAACACTCAGGTTTGATCTCCTTCGTGAAATGACTGAGACATTATTCTGAATCATTTCCTGTGGTAATTCGCCCTTTTCCTCTATACAGCTTCCTCTAGCTTAGATCAGGCTGTTCGGCGGCAAATTACCCCAAAGGAAGGTGACAGTTAGTGATCAGTTAATTGGGACTATGTTAGTAATGACAGTCGAGTTTGGGAATAGCGTGTGGCTGAAAAGAAAAATCGTCGCTGGTTAGCTCTGGTCGTTGTTTCGCTTGCAACGCTTGCTTTTGTTGCTGTACCGATCGTGGCTTCAGTATCGGGCGTGCTGAATCTGCAAAAACAAACGGCTTCCGCGCCTTCTCCCTCTCCGTCTGCCAGTCCAGGCTCAAGCGAAGAATTGATAGCCCAGGCACGAGGTTATGAAGCAGTGCTTCAGCGGGAACCCGACAATCAGACCGCTCTGCGCGGATTAGTCGATGTCAAGATCAAGCAGGGCGACATTCAGGGCATTATTGCGCCGCTCGAAAAATTGGCAGCGTTAAACCCTGATCAGCCCGACTATACCGTTCTATTAGCGCAGGCAAAACAGCGCACGGGCGATCGAGAAGGCGCAGCCCAGGCATACCGCAACATTCTGGCAACCCGTCCCGGCGATCTCAATGCCTTGAAAGGCTTGACCGATCTGCTACTTCAGCAGAACCGACCCGAAGCAGCGATCGGACTGTTAGAAGACACGCTGAAGACGGCAGACGAAGCAAACCAGGCAAAACCAGGCACGGTCGATACAGCTTCGGTGCAGCTTTTGTTGGGTGAAGTCTATGCAATTCAGGGACGATACGACGAGGCAGTTGCCATCTACGATCGAATTATTGCCAGCAATGCTCAGGATTTTCGCCCAGTGCTGGGTAAAGCGATCATTCTCAAAACCCAGGGCAAAACCGAGGAAGCTAAACCTCTGTTCACCTCAGCAGCCACTCTGGCTCCGGCTGAATTTAAAGATCAGATCAATCAGCTAGCGGCGGCTCCCAGCCCGACTGCCTCTCCTCAAGCTAGCCCCCCCGGAACTGCTCCTGCTAGCCCTGCCCCTGAAGCCAGTCCCACTCCCGCAGCATCACCTTCTCCCGCTCAATAAACCAGGAAACAAACTCCAAAAAACTGCAAGACAAGAAGGGGCTTTTGCCCCTTTTTTGATCGATTCTCTTGTAGCCTTTAATGTGGTTTAACGCGGTTCACTAGTGGGATTGAAGCAGAAAAACCTGAGGCTTATGCTCAAACCATGGATATCTTCAGGATTTCAGGCTAACGATTCTGACTGTCCCTTATTGCAGATTAAGGATAGCTGTCGCGATTGAGAAATAGTGCAGCGGCATAGGAATAATGCGGAGGCATGATACAAAAGAAGCCTACTCTGCAATCGAGAATAGGCTTCTGCTATTTCTAAATTATGCTAGAAACATCCCAGAGCATTCGCTCATAAAGCGTAGGATGGTTTAGCCAAGTGTAACCAATGCAGTTTCAAGAACTAATTCTTGCTGAACGGTTTGATTAGCAAACCCTAAGCTTTGAGAAATTCTAGCGGATGTACTCCTTTAGAACGCTGTTGCGGTTCGGGTGACGCAGCTTTCGCAGAGCCTTGGCTTCGATCTGGCGAATCCGCTCACGGGTAACGTTGAAGATCTGTCCAATTTCTTCCAGCGTCTTCATCCGTCCATCGTCTAAACCGTAGCGCAGCCGCAACACATCCCGCTCCCTTGCACTAAGAGTTCCCAGCACGTTTTCCAGGTCTTCCCGCAGCAGATTCTTGGAAACCTGATCCTCCGGGGTTTCACCATCGGATTCAATGAAGTCACCCAGGCGCGAATCCTCTTCTTTGCCGATCGGCGTTTCCAGAGAAATCGGAAGCTGAGCTGATTTGGCAATAAACCGCAGCTTCTCGATCGTCATCTCCATACGGGTCGCGATTTCTTCCTCGGTCGGCTTCCGCCCCATTTCCTGAGACAGTAGCTTGGTCGTCTTCTTGATCCGCGAGATGGTTTCGTAAAGGTGAACGGGCAGACGGATCGTGCGAGACTGATCTGCAATGGCGCGAGTGATCGCCTGCCGAATCCACCAGGTGGCGTAGGTTGAGAACTTGTAGCCTTTCTCGTGGTCAAACTTCTCAGCAGCGCGAATCAGACCCAGACTGCCCTCTTGAATCAAGTCCTGGAACGACAGACCCCGGTTCATGTATTTCTTGGCGATCGACACCACCAGTCGCAGGTTAGACTGCACCATTTTCTCTTTGGCGCGTCGTCCTTCATGCAGCCGTCTACGGAACTTAGGAAGAGGTTGATTAACCTCATTCGCCCATGCTTCCGGGTTGCGTTCTAGCTCTTGCGGAGTCCGATCGAGCTTTTCACACAGACGATCGCGAATGCGTTCTAGCTCCAGTAGGTCAGCGATTTTGCGTGCCAGTTCGATCTCTTCGTCTGCCCGCAGTAGCCGGATGCGACCGATTTCTTGCAGGTAAAGCCGAATTGAGTCTTCTGTATACAGTTTTTTCTTGGCTTGCGCCCGACGACGGGTTGCGCCCTTTGGGGTTTTGCCGTCTTCCTCCTCATCAGGCTGAGTGTCGAACAAGTCCTCTTCGTCGTCTCGATCCTCTCCTTCAATCAAGAGTTCGTCCAGGTCACTCTCGGCGGGGTCAATGGTTTCGAGTACGTCGTTAGCCTGGGTCATGCCGCGCTCCTCATGCTCCTTAGTGTCAATAACGTTGAAGGTCAATTAAGACCAGGAAATAGTACGACTGATTCTGAATCACTGATCAGCTGCTAGCGAATCTGTCCGGATATAGCCTACCCATTGGATTCAATATTCGCAGCAAACTCGCTTTCTCCGCTAACCGCCCACAGTTTCAGGTAGAAGCACTGCGAGTAGAAGCACCAAAACAAGTCTGCACTCCTCAACTTTAGCCAAGACTTCTCCGATTGTAACTTTTCTCACAAAAATTGCATCCTTTTTAATCTCATTCGTTGTGGGAATGTGATAAGGGCATTAGAAAAGCGCAATCAATAATAAAGCCTCTCGACGAGTAGAGTTTTCTTAACTTGCGTTAGCAGGGCAGTGCCTTGTTGGCATCCTAGCTGTAATCCTAAATTACTTACGGTGAATTGTGTACAAGCTCAGCCAACTTGCTGAACTCAGCGAGACTTTGTAATGAATTAGCATAACCGAACAATTGCGGAGTTGGGGGATTAGTAATCGGAGATCTCAATGGTTTAGGGGAAGTAAAGCTAGATTCAGTAAGCATTGTAAGATTTGTCGCAAAATGTGAAATAGACAAAGCTTCAGTTTAGACAGATTTTTCTTTCATAATTTCTGTGTTGAATTGTTTCTTGAAAGATTACTCTCTAGGCTTCAATTTTCGTTTCTATAAATCGCAGCACATGCCAAAAAAGCAAAAGTTTCCTTATCTGGTCGGTTCTAAGTGGACAGCGCAGCAAAAAACCTGGGGCTGGCGGCATTTTCAAGTTCTGAATCGAAAAAATGAAGGGCGTTGGGTTTTTGCAGAAATGGTGGCTGCTTGTGATCCAGCAGTTCGCTTTTGGCTGAATGCCCAGCAGCTTAAAGACCGCTCTCTTTGGCAGGCGGGGTGGCAATCGTTGCAGGAACAGGGCGATGGATCTTCGTCTTTACAGGAATTTTAAATAGCAAATCTTTTAGGGTATTTATCGCGAAAAGATTGAGGATAGTAAACAAGCTAGTCACACTAGAGTTGGCTCGCTAAAATGCAGAACAGGCAAGAAGTTATTTTTTCCCAAGAATTAAGATTGCCCTAAGTGCAGGGGTTAATCGCTGAGTTCAGAGCTGCATCAAACCGTTTTTCGCTGTCATTCGCTATGAGGATCTGTCCTGTGACTTCCCTACAACGGAATGCCCCAGTTCGTTGGCTTTTGTGTCACCTGCTGAAACTACGTCCCAATTCCTGGATAAAAACGCTGCTGATATCAGCTTGTCTTCTGGCTGGTATGGGGCAGGTTGGACGTGCCCAAACTGCTCCGCTCAACCCCTTGCTAGATGTGGGTGTAGTGCAGCGGTTTGGCTCAAATGCAACGGATGAAATCACATTAAAGCCCCTGTCGGGCGATCGACTGACGCTCAAGCTTAAAGATGGACAGCAAGATCGAGTACTAGCTACAAGCGGCGAAGTCAAGGTTAATGTCGTGATGCAGCCGCTCCCACAGCCCGAAGTCGTTGAACGCATTGTGCTCAGTACTCACCGCAGCTTTGAAAGTGCGGAGGATAGTGCAAATCGCTGGAAGTCTGAAGGGATTGCGGTCGAAATTGGTCAGCCGAGGCAGTGGCAGGTCTGGGCAGATCGAGAGACCTATCGAACACCGCTTTTGAGACGACTCCTGCTGCAAAACCTGCAAGCCCAGGGAGCAAGAACAGCCTTTATTGATACGCAGGTAAAGCCACAAATTCCAAAGGCGGCTCTGACGGTGGACGGCTACCGCTATCAGCAAGACCAGGTCGAGATTGACACAGCAAACGATCGCATTCAGGTCACGTTTAATCGCAGCGATCACGGAACGCGCCTCTATGCCGGGACACTGCGGCTTCAGACCAATGCTTACGGCACCTATACCCTGGTCAATCAAGTTCCGATCGAAACCTACTTGCGCGGAGTGGTACCCCATGAAATTGGGGTTGGTGCACCACAAACCACGATCGAAGCGCAAGCAATCCTGGCACGAACCTACGCTTTACGAAATCTGCGCCGTTTTGCGATCGATAACTATCAGCTTTGTGCTGATACCCAGTGTCAGGTTTACTGGGGATTGTCAGGAGCGGTTCCAGAAACCGATCGCGCCATTGCTGCCACACGTGGCTTGGTTTTGACCTACAACAATGAACTGGTGGATGCACTCTATTCCTCGACTACAGGTGGCGTGACGGCTCCGTTTAGCGATGTTTGGGCAGGCAGCAATCGCCCTTATTTACGAGCGGTGGTAGATTCAGTGCAAAATATCTGGAATCTGTCTCAGCGCAGTCTGGCAGACGAAAGCAACTTCAGAGCCTTTATTGCTCAAAGACGCGGCTTCAACGAAGAAGGCTGGGATATGTTTCGCTGGCGTGTCGAAAGTCCAATCGGCGAAATCACAAATGATTTGCGGCAGGTGCTCGCGACGAAAAAGCATCCCTTCGTCAACTTTACTCAGATCCGAGAGCTGAGCGTTGTAGAACGATCGCCTGCCGGACGGGTACAGAAAATGGCAGTTACCACGGATTTGGGCGTTATTGAACTCGAAAAAGACGAAATCATTCGTGCGCTGTCTGCTCCTAACAGCACCCTGTTTTACCTTGATCCAATCTATGAAACGGCTGAGGGACAAAAAATTTCCCAACCCGTTCAGAAGCCTGCCACAAAGACTGCAAATCAAAAAACAGCCCAAACTAAACAGGCTGCCTCTCCTCCGGGAGTTTTGAAGGGCTATGTCTTTGTGGGCGGTGGATTAGGGCATGGCGTGGGAATGAGTCAGACCGGAGCCTATCGTCTCGGTGATCTGGGATGGGCGCATGAGCAGATTCTCAGCTTCTATTACCCGGAAACGCAATTGCAGCCTCTCACTCCGGCGATCGTGCTATGGCGAGATCCGTCCACCTTAACCCCGTCCCAAGAGACTGCGCAGTAGTGCAGCTTAAACTCGCAGTTACTCATCAAATGAACAGCAGATGAATAGCAAAACAGGGGCGCATCTGCGCTCCTGTCTGTAGATTAAACTGAGCCTGACAAATGCCTTGCACTCGGCAAATAATCTGAAAATCTGCTTGAATTCTGACGAACCAAGACTTAGTACAGTTCTTCTTCCTGGTGAGTCATGATTGTGCAGTCAGAGGTGGGGTAAGCCACACAGGTCAGGACGAAACCCGCTTCGATCTGATCGTCATCCAAGAAGGATTGGTCAGACTGATCAACAGTGCCTGCGGTAATCTTGCCAGCACAAGTGGAGCAAGCACCCGCACGGCAGGAGTAGGGCAGGTCTATACCTTGCTCTTCCGCAGCATCCAGAATGTACTGATCATCGGGAACTTCGATGGTGGTGTTTAGCCCTTCAGTCTCGTTGATCAACGTGACTTTGTAACTTGGCATGTCGTAATCCTCTCAATGTTCAAACGGCAGAAACAATGTAGCCAAAATAGCCTACCTAAAGCATTGCACCGAAAGCTCGAACAGCGACGCATCTTATTCTAAGCGTTGCTTCAGGCAAACTCTATTTCTGATACTACGGGAAAACCATATCGCTGTAACCTGAGAATAACTGTTGGGCTGAATGGGATTCGTAATGAAAATACCGTTACCAATCCTGAATTACTTATATATGTGTCACGTACCAGAAGATATGGGATGATCACAAGCCCGATCGCCTGCCAATGCTGAAATAGACAGATAACGAAAACAATATATAGAAGAACATTAAAGATTAGATTCAGTAATGTTTTGAGTGAGGGTGTAACTCACAGTTGACCGGGAATTATTTGAGTTAAAGTTAGCGTTTCGTCTCCTTAGAGATTCAGCACAAATTTAGCAAGCGTTTAACCACTAATCGAGAAGTTTCAGCGAATGGTCAATCTTAATGCCGCAATGCAAGATAAAATCCCAAATCTGCAATTGCTGAATTAGGTGAAGATGCTCACAAATGCGCCGATCGCATCTGGGGATTGGTTTGCTGCCAAAAGCCAATTTGCTGCCGTCGTGCCTGCTGCTCTGCCTGAGGTACTGGCTCTGGGTACTCGGACAGCGATCGAAATAGGGCGGATAAATGACCGTCATTCCTTCTTTTACAAGCTGTAAATTAACCGACTGGCTCCCCTAGTAAACTTCAGCCACCGTTTTGCCGTAGCGATCAATATCAACCACGCGAAGCTGAACTTTCTCACCCGACGGCAAAATGTCCTTTAGCCGTTGAGTCGCAGCGTCTCCTCCGGTTTGATCCTGCTCTGGGGCATCTACATAAGCCAGGCGAATCGTTGCTGTTTGGCTTCCTGTCCGAACGCGTAGCGTATCTCCATAGACTCGCCTCCCACTACAGAGTCGCAGCGACTTGACATGGCACAGAGCCCTCTACTTGGAACAGGTTTCCTGAAACAATTTACCTGGGGTAGCGCGTCAAATCAGCAATGTAACAAAAGGTCGTCAGATCCGAAGGGTTTCCTTTTGTTCTCGTTGGGGATGGCGCTGTCTGTGATCCCCGTTCTGCGGGACGATCGCTTGGCAAAATCTTCATATCCCAAAAATTTTTATTTAGAAGAGGTAGAAGTTTGTCACGCTGATGTAATATTTCTTTACAGTTAGGGTATGCTATTCGGGTAGGTAGAAATTACTGTTTGCTTCCTACAAATCTCGAACTGCTACGAACCTCGACTGACTTAGCAACAGCCCGGTCTGTTAAGCGCAATTCCTGGGAGCGGTGTAAGGTCACAGCCTTTTAGTCCCTTGATCCCTACGATTGACGGGTTAACTGGTTCAGCCAATCGCGCTTTGCTCGCACCTTTGTTAACCCCAAAGTTAACCCTGAAGTACGAGAGTGCCCAAGCATCTAGCTTCCCGCTTCATGTTCTGTTAGATGCCTGACTTCGCAGACTGAGCGAAGGTTGCTCGACTAAGCCAGCCACTCAGCAGATCGTCTGCACACTATCGACTGCACTTCATCGAATACTGAATTTGGGTAAGCTCTCATGCCGAGTATGCAACTTCCCTGGTTAACTCTCCTGATTGTGTTTCCGCTCTTTGCGGCACTGCCAATTCCCTTTATTCCAGACAAATACGGCAAAACAATTCGCTCTTACACACTGGGCGCGAGTCTGGTTGAGTTTTCGCTAATTGTCTACGCTTTCTGGAAGCACTACGACTTGAGCAGTCCGGGCTTTCAGCTTGCCGAGCAGTATTCCTGGGTTCCTCAGCTTGGGTTAAATTGGGCAGTCGCTGTCGATGGGCTCTCAATGCCGCTCGTGGTTTTGACAGGACTGGTGACAACACTAGCGATTTTCGCTGCTTGGAAGGTCGATCGTAAGCCCCGCCTGTTCTACTTCCTGATGCTGGTGATGTACAGCGCCCAGATTGGCGTCTTTGCGGCTCAAGATTTGCTCCTCTTCTTTGTTATGTGGGAGTTGGAACTCGTTCCGGTCTATCTACTGATCTCAATCTGGGGTGGGCAAAGACGGCTCTATGCCTCGACGAAATTCATTCTGTACACGGCGACTGGCTCAGTTTTCATTCTGATCGCTGCGCTGGCAATGGCATTTTATGGTGATACTGTCACGTTTAATTTGCAAGAGTTGGGGCTGAAGGATTACTCGCTCGGATTTGAGCTGGTGATGTACGCCGCACTGCTGGTCGCTTTTGGCGTGAAGCTGCCGATTTTTCCGTTCCACACCTGGCTGCCTGATGCTCACAGTGAAGCTCCTGCTCCAGTCTCCATGATTCTGGCGGGGGTGCTGCTAAAGATGGCAGGCTATGCGCTGATTCGCTTTAACATTGAAATTCTTGCCAACGCTCACGTTTATTTTGCTCCGGTACTTGCCGTTCTTGGTGTGGTGAGCATTATTTATGCGTCGCTGACCGCGTTTGCTCAAACGAATTTGAAGCGGCGGTTAGCCTATTCTTCGATCGCCCACATGGGGTTTGTGCTGCTAGGCATTGCTTCCTTTAACGAGTTAGGGATGAGCGGCGCGATGCTGCAAATGGTCTCCCACGGTCTGATTGCGGCGGCTCTATTCTTCCTGGCAGGCGTGACTTATGAGCGGACGCATACGCTGGACATGCAAGAAATGGGCGGCATGGCAAAAACAATGCCCCGAACCTTTGCCCTTTTTACCGCAGGCGCAATGGCTTCTCTTGCCTTACCAGGGATGAGCGGGTTTGTGGGGGAAATTGCTGTGTTTCTGGGATTCGCCACTAGCGATGCCTACACTGCTCCATTTAAGGTGGTGATTGTGACGCTGGCTGCGATCGGGGTCATTCTCTCGCCAATTTATCTGCTATCAATGCTGCGAACTGTTTTTTATGGTGCAGAAAATCAAGACCTGATGGCTGAAATTACGGTCTCTGATGCAAAGCCACGAGAAGCATTCATCGCGCTCTGCCTGATCATTCCAATTATTGCGATCGGGGTTTATCCCAAGCTGGTAACTCAGACCTATGATGCGAAGACCACGCAGGTTGCTGCTGAAGCGCGTCAAGGTTTGCCTCTGATTGCAGAACATCCCATTCGAGTGAACGTTCCTTTCATTGCCCCAACTGTCTTTGGTACAGAAGCAAAAGATTTGACCCAGGCAGTGCGAGTGCTCGACTAGGAATTCTTGATAAATTCAATGATTTGCGCTTAATGAGGTAAGAGGGTGGACAGGAGTTCACCCTTTTTCTTTATCAATAGACTTCTTGCACGAATCAGGAAGCGAGAGCCAGCTCAAAGTTGAGGATGCCTGCGAGCAAATGCACCCTGCGCGTGAAGTGCCGTCGCCGATTGCGATAGCGCCCCGATAAGATGCGGAAACGCTTCAGCCGACGAATGCTGTGCTCCACCTTGACCCGCAGCCGGGCTAAAGCACGATTGGCTTGTTGGTCCGCATCACTCAAGCGTTGTTTCCGGGGCTTCTTCTGCGGCGTAATACTGTTAGCGTGAAGTTTAGCAATGCCTTGATAGCCCTTGTCTGCTAAACACAGCATCCCCTCACCCAAGTGCACGCCACTGTGCTTAAACAAGCGCAAGTCATGGGTACGACCTTTGCCCGTGGCAACGGCGAGAAACTGCCCCTGAGCTAGGTCAATCACCACTTGGGCTTTCAGCGTGTGCCGTTTGTGCTTGCCGCTCTAGTAGGCACGCTGTTTTTTTGGGGACGCTCAATTGCCACCTCTGTGACATCTACCACAACCGCCTCCCACTCCGTCTCGGCTTGGCGCAGTTGCCGTTTGCCCGGCAGACGAAATTGTCCCGACTTCACCAACAACGCTTCTACTTTGTCAATCGTGCGGCACACAGTCGCTTCCGACACCCCGAACTCTAACCCAATGTCAAACTGGGTGCGGTAGTGTCGCCAGTAATACAACGTCATCAGCAACTGGTCTTCCACGCTAAGGCGATTTTGTCCGCCGCGCTTCCCCTGTCGGTTTAAGTCGGGGCTGAGGACAATAACCATCGCTTGGAACGTTTCTCGCTTCACTCCACATGCCCGGCGAAAGGCAACTGGGTTGAGGGTTTGGATTTGCGGGTAGAGCATGAGTCATTTCAGTAGGGCTGATCTACTTTCAGCTCTTCTCTTCGATTCGTGCAAGAAGTCTAATCTATTCTGTCAATTTATTTAGATTGCAGGGCATTGCTGAATGGAAATAGGATTTTCGGATAGGGAGTTCTGCGCTAGGGGGGTGTAAACTACCCTTACCGAATTCATCCGTTGGATCAGCAGCCCGATTGCAACGCGAAGCGAATTATACCCGTCTTGAGATTAAGGCTCAGAGTTCAGGGTTATTACCAAGTACAGGTATTAAAATCTGATGAACTTCATCTTATTTCAGTAATTCTATGGCTGCCAAAGTCGATTAAGATAAGCAACAGTACATAAAGCTGTTAAGGTTTATCGCATCCATCTATGGGTAGAAAATCAAAGTCACTCAAGCCCCACCGACTCTACTTCTATGTATTCTGCTGTAGCGTCATGGGCGTTGTGCTGGGTGCAACTGCGAGTCAAGCAGAAATCAATGAGTGTATGACCAGTAGTGCAGTCGATAATTCCTGTCTAACCAAAAGCCCAGTTGTTAAAAAGCTGGAAGGCATGGGCATGGGTTTTTTTGCAGGAGCTGGTGCGGCGATCGGGTCTACCTGGAAGTTTTGGCTCAAGGAAGAATAATTGCCGACCCGCTGCTAATCCGGGATTGAAACAGGTGCGGCTGTAATTCCTTTTGCTTCTAACATCGCTGCTGCTCTTAAGATCAGAGCCTCTTGATAGGGAGCAGCAATTATTTGCACTCCGACGGGAAGCTGATCAGGGCGGTGAATGGGAACCGAGAGAATCGGTAGCCCAATAAAGGAAAGCGGCTGTGTGTAGAGTCCCAGATTTGGACGAACTAGCATTTCAACCCCGTCTAAAACCATTTTCTCTTGACCAATCAGGGGTGCAGCGCAGGGCGTAGTCGGCGCAAGAATTAAATCGACCTCTTGAAAAATTTCCCTTACCTGATCGCGATACCAGCGGCGAAATCGCTGTGCCTGGAGATACCAGGTGTTTGGAATCATTGCTCCTGCTAAAAATCGATCGCGTGTTGCCGGATCAAAGTCCTGCGGGCAAGTTTTCAGGCGGGGTAAATGCAGGTTGCTTCCCTCAGAAGCCGTAATCACGTAAGCGGCAGCTCTGGCTCGCTGTGCTTCAGGAATTGCGACTTGCTGAGTTGCCGAAAGAGCCTCAGCCACCTGAGCCACAGCAGCAAAGACTTCGGGTTCACCACCCTGAGCGAAATAGCCGTCTGCGATAGCAATGCGTAAGCCGTCAATGCCGCGATCGAGCTGAGGCAGACAAGCCTGGGGAGGACGCAGCGTACAAACAGGATCGGTGGGGTCTGCGCCCTGCATTAGGTCAAATGCCGCTGCAATATCTCGAACCGATCGCCCAAAGGGTCCAATATGGTCAAAGCTGCTGGCAAACAGAAAAACGCCTGCGCGGGACAGTCTACCGTAGGTCGGCTTTAGCCCGTAGATGCCGCAAAATGCCGCAGGAACGCGAATTGAGCCATTGGTATCGGAACCGAGCGTGAGCGGAACCAGTCCGGCAGCAACCGCAGCCGCAGATCCCCCAGAGGAGCCTCCAGCAACCCGGCGCAGATCATGGGGGTTGTGCGTTGCACCATAATGACTATTTTCCGTTACAAAGCCATAGGCATATTCATCCATATTGAGTGTGCCCAACAGGATTGCCCCTGCCCGTCGTAATGCCGCTACTGCATTGGCATCCTGGCTTGCCACAGGACGATTTCGATTAATTTTTGAGCCTGCCAGGGTCGGCAGCCCGGCGACATCAAACAGATTTTTGACGGCAAAAGGGACACCCGCCAGCACTCCAGGGTCTCCCCCGTTGGCAATTGCCCGATCGATCGCGTCGGCATCGGCTAATGCTTGATCTGTCAGGACTTGTGTAAAACTGTTGAGCTTGCTGTCCTGCGCGGCAATCTGGGCGAGGGCTGCTTCTGTTACTGTCCGGGCTGAAACAGTTTCCGATCGCACGGCATCAGCGATCGTCAGCGCATCGGCTTGCTGAAACTCAAACGTCATGGTTCAGGAGTAAAAATAGGGGCAACTTCGATTTCGTTGGGAATCGGAAATTCCATCACGGACTGAGCAATTTGCTGAGTGCGCGCCAAGTTTGCGATGACCCCTGGACGATATTCTGGAGCGATCGGTAGGTCGATTAGTTGAGACATCAAGCTGACAAGGGTATCCAGATCAAGAGAATTTGCGGTTGGATCGGTCATAAGCAGTGAGCGATAAAGGAAAATTGCGGCTAATTGTTCTTTGCTGGCTGAGCCTAACCTTGCAGGCAACGGTACAGCAGAATGAGGAGAAAATCAGTTTTGAACTGCTGAATTTCAATCGAGCTAGCATGAGAGGAAAATAGCCTGAAACTAAAAGCAGGTCAAGGGTCAACAGAAACAGCAGTTCTGGAATGAACGCTAACGCCTATTAGCAGCGAACATTGCAAGGCGCGCTCTATTCTCAGAATGTTCTGACTATCATTCATCGATGAATTGCACTTCAGCTACCGGGCACTCATCGTGCAATCGATCGCAGCATTCTTCCAGGACAAATGATTAAATTTCTCGCAGCCTCAATTCACTGGTCTACGATGTTGTTCCCTGTCCACCTTTCTATCGCATCCGCTCCCGTCATGATGTCACAACAACCAAAGATTTCACCCCAAGCAGCCCTTGAGCGATTGTTTACTGCTCCTGAGATTGAGCGGCAATGGTTTGCAGATTCTTTTTTAAGTCAGGTTCCAGTTTCACCAGAGCAAATCATCCGCGATTTGCAGAACCAGCTAGGAACATTTCAGAGCCTACAGTCCGAAGGAGAAGGCTACCGAGTCGTGTTTGAGCGGGGAAGCTTGGCGGCACTGATTCGGCTGGACGAAACAGAAAAAATTAGCAGCCTTTGGTTTCATGACATTCACTCGAATGCGATCGCCCTACCTGATGCGATCGAACAGTTCCAAGCCCTACCCGGTCAGGTAAGCCTGCTGGTTGTTGAAACAACGGAAACCCCGACAGGGAGTGGGGTTGAATTAGCCTCCCTTAATGCAGACCAGCCGATGGCAGTAGGTTCTACTTTTAAGCTTGCGATTCTGGCTGCATTACATCAGGAAATTCAGGTAGGGCGTTACTCCTGGGCAGATGTTGTCGCACTTGAGCCTCAAGACAAAAGCTTACCGAGCGGCATTTTACAGAACTGGTTTGATGGCGCACTGCTGACCGTTCAAACCCTGGCAACACTGATGATTTCTCAAAGCGACAATACGGCAACCGATCTGCTAATTCGCTGGGTGGGTCGAGAGAAAGTGGAGGAATTTGCGCCGCGCAATCGTCCATTTCTGACCACCCGTGAAGCGTTTGTTCTCAAAGCTGCTCCAAATGCGTCGCTGCTAACGCGCTATCGAGCTGGCAACGAAATTGAGCGACGGCAGCTGTTGTCGGAACTCGTACAAGTATCCCTCCCTGAGGTCACCAGTCTCAGCGATCGTCCGACTGCACTTGATGTCGAATGGTTTTTTACCGCCCGTGAACTGTGCAGCTTGATAGGTCAGGTATCCGATCTGCCACTAACGAGGGTCAATCCAGGTATCAGTCCTGCTGGATGGTCGCAGGTGGCGTATAAAGGTGGCTCGGAACCAGGAGTGTTAAATCTGACGCATGAATTAGTCTCTCAGACGGGCAAACGCTACTGTGTGTCTGCAACCTGGAATGATGCGGATGCTCCTCTCGATGAGAATCATTTCTTCACGCTTTACAGCAGCATGGTATCTGGACTGCAAGATGCTGGACTGCAAGATGCGAACCGTTGAGCCGATCGTTAAGCGGGAGGAGATATGACCAAAAGGGCTAGTGGAATTTTGCAAATGATTCCCGTAGCATTCCAAAGCGAATATCAGACAGCTATGCGATCTACTGATTAGGCTGGCGTTCGACGATCGCTTCCATCGTACTGTCTAGCTGATGCCCCGCCATAATGCTGCTGGAAAGGCAATAGCGATCGGGAGTGAGCTGATGCAGCGTCTCAAATCCGGTGCGTCTTCGCTTGTCGCCTAATGCCCAATAGCGTTGCACGATCGATTCGGGGGCAACCCAGCCTTCGCCTTCGACTCGTCCCAGCAAACTGTGCTGAAGCACAAACGTGTACTGTCGATCGCCTGTGTTGAGCCGTCCGCGATACTGAAAAGAAATCTCGTCCCGATCGCCCCCAGGAAACATGAGCTTTGTGACCATTGTGAACCAGTCATCTCGGCTCCAGGCAACCAGAATTTTTCCCTTGACGGTGACAGGCATTGCATTGCGATCGATCCAGTTGCCCTGCAATATCCAGCGTCCTGATTCCAGCAAAAACGTGTGAGTCACAAGATTTGTTCCTATCATCCTGCCCCGCAGCTGCCGATCGAGTTGCAGACAGCAATCTATGTTAATAACGCGCTGGGGCGAATGCCATGTGGATTTCCCCTAAGGGAACGGCTTGCCGCGCTCCTGTCACTTCCGGGAGATTACCGGGAATGCTCTGGGTACGCCAGTAAGCAAGTACCGCGAATGCGCTTGCCTCTTTATAATCAGCATCCAGGTTAAGCTGATCTGTTGTACTAATCAAGAGTGACTCCAGATTAGCCTGTAATCTCCGTTTCAAGTAGGAATTACGACTGCCGCCGCCGCAGAGAACAACCTCATCAGGTAGGCACGGCAGAAACCGATGATAACTGTCAGCGATCGACACAGCAGTGAGTTCGGTCAATGTTGCTAAAATGTCTGCCTGAGAGAGCGAGTAGGCAGCAGCATCGTTCAAGCATTGCTGGAGATAATCAACCCCAAAAAGCTCACGTCCGGTTGATTTTGGAGGCGGCATCTGGAAAAAATCCTGCTTCAGCCATTCAGTTACAAGTGCATGACAGGGTTTGCCCTGAGCTGCCCAAGCACCATCCACGTCGTAGTGTTGTTGACCGTTGGAAAACTGCTGCACAGCGAGATCAATCAAAACATTGCCTGGTCCGGTATCCCAGCCGTAAGTTGTTTGAGCTAGCGCATGCTTAGAGGCAGCCGCAGGCAAATAGGCTACGTTTCCAATGCCACCAATATTTTGAATACAGCGATCGCGAGTTGAGTGGCGCAGCAAAACGGTATCGATCGCCGGAACGAGTGGCGCGCCCTGCCCCCCAGCGGCAATATCAGCAGCCCGGAAATTACTAACGGTCGTAACGCCTGTTAGCCATGCAATCAATGCGCCTCGTCCAAGCTGAAGACTGTAGCCCAAATTCTGGATGGCTGAGGGGTGGGGTAAAGCCGGATCGAGCGCAGGCGGGCGATGGAAAACGGTTTGTCCGTGGGAGCCAATCAGTTCGGCTGGTGGCAAGCCGTGCTGAATCTCAATTGCAGCCTGGGCAAACTGCGTGGCGATCGCATCGTCAAGATCAGCTAGATCTGTCATCGCAAGCGGTTCCCCTGCACAAACTGCAAGGATTTTCTGGCGCAGGGCTTTAGGATAAGGATAAGTTTTCCCGGCTAATAATTCGAGCTGCAAGCTGAGCGGTGTTCCAGAAACTTCGACAAGAGCGGCATCAATTCCATCGACCGATGTACCGCTGATCAAGCCAATCACTCTCATGCAACTTTAGAGCGCAGCGAAAACAGTTGTCTGCGAATGGCTTTTATCTTACGAGGTTTTTTGCAAGTTATTCCGTAGTGCTGCCCAGGTGAGAGAATTTACAATTCCATCTGCAGGAAGATTATGCTTTAACTGAAAATCAATAACCGCTTTTTGAGTGACAGAACTAAATCGTCCATCAACTTCAACATCTAGATAGCGATGCCTTCTAAGAAGCCATTGAAGCTGCATGACTGCAAGGGGCTTACGAATCCCTTTATACAGTTCAGAATCGTCTGTGACAGAGTAAACCAGCATTTCCCGGAGTGCCTTCCAGGTTTCCAGATTAACAATGCCGCTTGCCTCCAGGTCGTACTCTTGCTGAAACCGAATCACAGCCTCGTTGGTCGATTCATCAAAGAACTCATCGAGCGCGACTAAACTAAATCCGTGCAGGCGCAAAAGCCTTTGTAGCTTTCCAATCTGAGAACCTCGATCACCTTTTGCCAATCGCATATCTGTTGCTTTCACAGCGATAAATTCCCCTTACTGCTTGTATCATTCCCAAATCTAAATAGACGTTTTCAAGCTACTCTATTTCATTTCTTAATCTGCTGCAAAACTAATTTTATTTAGCTAAAAAAGCTTTAATTTCTTCAGATTGAAGCCTTTAGTTTTAACAGGAGTAAATAGTCTATTAGTTAGCTAAGGAAGAAAATGAAGCAGAAAAACTCCTGACTTTGCCAGTTATGTTGGGTTAAATGAGTAACCAATGACCTGCCAAAGCCAGGGGTAGTCGGTGTCGTTCGCTCAGTTATGAGTTAACCCCATAATAGGGAGTTTATTAGTAGAACTCTTCATAGGATTAGCCTAATTTTATCAGTGAGATGGAAGTGTAAATTGTTACAAGCAAGAAAGCTTTTTCATTCAATTCGCGCTTAAAAGCGGTTGACAGATTGACCACTGTATCTTACAAGATGACGAAAAAGCAGAAATAGGTATCCCGTCATCAAGCTGGCTAGCATCCTCTCATTGCTGCTTTACTTTCTTTTCATGATTTAATTCAGCAGAACAACGATTGGGATCACCAGTAAGCGGAGGAACTGGAAATAGCAAAGCAAAATGAGCAGAGATAACCCAGCTTCGCGGAACTTTACTTTCAAAAAGAATCAGGTGCAGCAAACCGATCGGCCGAATACCCTCTAAAATGGATCGGATTTTAATGATGACCCTGGCACAATTGCTATGCCCCGCCGTAACGATCTCCGTAAGATTCTGCTAATTGGTTCTGGTCCGATTGTGATTGGTCAAGCCTCTGAGTTTGACTATTCAGGAACACAAGCCTGTAAAGCCTTGCGCGAAGAGGGCTATGAGGTGGTGCTGGTCAACTCTAACCCAGCCACGATCATGACCGACCCGGAAACTGCCGATCGCACCTATATTGAGCCGCTTACGCCAGAAATTCTGGAAAAAATTATTGAGCAGGAGCGACCGGACGCAATTCTACCCACGATGGGCGGTCAAACCGCTTTAAACCTGGCAGTATCGTTAGCTAAAAACGGAACCCTTGATCGCTACAAAGTCGAACTAATCGGGGCAAAGCTTCCGGCGATCGAAATGGCGGAGGATCGCAAGCTATTTAAAGAAGCAATGGAGCGGATTGGGGTCGAGGTGTGTCCTTCAGGTCTGGCAAATACACTGCCAGAAGCCCGTGCAATCGGGCAGCAAATTGGTTCCTATCCCTTAATTATTCGTCCGGCGTTTACTCTGGGCGGCACGGGCGGGGGGATCGCCTACAACCAGGAGGAATTTGAAGAGATTGCTCAGTCGGGAATTGATGCGAGTCCGGTTTCGCAGATTTTGATCGAAAAATCGCTGCTGGGCTGGAAGGAATATGAGCTAGAGGTCATGCGCGATCTGGCAGATAACGTAGTGATTATCTGTTCGATCGAAAACCTTGACCCCATGGGAGTTCACACGGGGGATTCGATTACCGTTGCGCCTGCACAAACCTTAACGGATAAGGAATATCAGCGTTTGCGGGATGCCTCGATTAAGATTATTCGCGAAATTGGCGTGGAAACAGGTGGCTCCAACATTCAGTTTGCCGTTAATCCTGAAGACGGAGCTGTGGTGGTGATCGAAATGAATCCGCGGGTGTCTCGTAGTTCTGCCCTGGCTTCTAAAGCAACCGGATTTCCGATCGCTAAAATGGCAGCCAAACTTGCCGTTGGCTATACGCTTGATGAAATTCCCAACGACATTACCAAGAAAACTCCTGCCAGCTTTGAACCCACGATCGATTACGTGGTAACGAAAATTCCCCGTTTCGCCTTTGAAAAATTCCCCGGTTCTCAGGCAGTTCTGACGACGCAGATGAAATCTGTGGGCGAAGCAATGGCGATCGGTCGCACCTTCCATGAGTCGTTTCAAAAGGCACTGCGATCGCTAGAAACCGGACGGGCAGGCTGGGGCTGCGATAAAGCCGAAAAACTGCCGAGCCTAGAGCAAATTCGCGCCGGACTTCGTACCCCGAACCCAGAACGCATTTTCACCGTGCGCCACGCGATGCTGATGGGCATGACCGTCGAGGAAATTTATGAGCTAACGGCGATCGATCCCTGGTTTCTCGACAAAATGCAGCAATTGCTCGACACTGAGAAATTCCTGAAGAAAACGCCGCTTGATAAATTGGCCCGTGAACAGCTTTACGCCGTGAAGCAGCAGGGCTTTAGCGATCGACAAATCGCTTACGCAACTAAGACAACCGAAGATGAAGTTCGCTCCTACCGCAAATCTTTGGGCGTGATCCCGGTTTACAAAACGGTTGATACCTGCGCGGCAGAATTTGAGGCATTTACGCCCTACTACTATTCCACCTACGAGTCAGAAGTTCTGTTGCTGGGTGAAGAACAGGAAATTGATAAGACGGTTGAATCAGAAGTCTTGCCGTCGCAAAAGCGTAAGGTAATGATTCTGGGTGGCGGACCGAACCGCATCGGTCAGGGCATTGAGTTTGATTACTGCTGCTGTCATGCTTCCTTTGCGCTGCAGGCAGACGGATTTGAGACGATTATGGTGAACTCTAACCCAGAAACAGTCTCAACCGACTATGACACGAGCGATCGGCTTTACTTTGAGCCATTGACTAAAGAAGATGTGCTCAACGTCATCGAAGCCGAGCAGCCCGAAGGCATCATTATTCAATTTGGAGGACAAACGCCGCTCAAGCTGGCAGTGCCCCTGAAGCAATCCCTGCAAACCCTCAACACCAAAATCTGGGGAACTTCGCCCGATTCGATCGACATTGCCGAGGACCGTGAGAAGTTTGAAAAGATTTTGCGCGAGCTGGAGATTAAGCAGCCCCCCAACGGCCTTGCCCGCAGCTATGAAGAAGCAGTGCAGGTGGCTCAGCGCGTTGACTACCCGGTGGTCGTGCGTCCGAGCTACGTGCTAGGCGGTCGGGCAATGGAAATTGTTTACTCCAACGAAGAACTCGATCGCTACATGACCTATGCAGTGCAGATTGAGCCAGATCACCCCATCCTGATCGACAAGTTCCTGGAAAATGCGATCGAAGTGGATGTGGATGCAATCGCTGACCACACCGGGCGGGTCGTGATTGGTGGTGTAATGGAACACATTGAGCAGGCAGGCATTCACTCTGGTGACTCGGCTTGCTCAATTCCAACCATTTCGCTGTCTGAGGCAGTGCTGGAAACGATTCATACCTGGACGGTGCAGCTTGCAAAAGCCCTGAACGTCGTTGGACTAATGAACATTCAGTTTGCAGTTCAGGGGGAACAGGTTTATATTCTGGAGGCAAATCCGCGGGCGTCTCGCACCGTTCCGTTTGTCTCGAAGGCGATCGGCGTACCCCTGGCAAAAATGGCTTCCCGAGTTATGGCGGGGATGACGCTTGAATCGTTGGGCTTTACCGAAGAGATCATTCCCAAACACATTGCGGTAAAAGAAGCCGTTCTTCCGTTCTCGAAGTTTCCCGGCACAGACATTATTCTGGGGCCAGAAATGCGATCGACCGGAGAAGTGATGGGCATTGATACAAACTTCGGCACTGCTTTTGCTAAAGCAGAATTAGCCGCCTCCCAAGAGCTTCCGCTTAGTGGAACGGTGTTTGTCTCTATGAACGATCGCGAAAAGCTAGCTGCGGTTCCGGTCGTCAAAGATCTGATTGAACTGGGCTTCAAGATTATTGCAACGGCAGGAACGCGCAAAGTTCTGCAAGAACACGGGCTGGATGTTGATCTGGTGCTTAAACTGCACGAGGGCCGTCCTCATGTGCTGGACTCGATTAAAAACCAGCAGGTGCAGCTCATTATCAACACTCCGATTGGCGAAACTGCTCAGCAGGACGATCGCGTGATTCGCCGCACTGCGCTTTCGTATAAAATTCCGATTGTCACCACGATCGCGGGAGCAACGGCAACAGCAGCCGCAATTCGATCGCTTCAGTCAGAAACCTTGCATGTAAGAGCATTGCAGGACTATATGAAGCAGGACTATATGAAGCAGGACTGTATAAAACAGTAGAAGGGGGAACCCGGCAGCAGAACAGCGAGGTAAGGCAGGGCATACCTCAGGCCCTTGTTGAGCAAAAGCACAAGTGCAAGCAACCGGAGATAGCTTTGAAGGTCGTGGGGGCAATTTGCCCCTATTCACGGCTTTGGCTTTTCCTCAAGCTTTCGCTTGGTCTCACAGTTCTACTTGCACAAGGCTACTGTGCAGAAATCATTGCTTCTGGAGATAGTGGGGCTGAAGTTTCCAGAACTGCGCCAAATAAAGCTGCCAGTTTTCTTGCTTCGATCGCAACATCGTGCTGGAATGCAACTTGTTCTGCCCCTGCCTGCCCCATTTTCTGTAATACTTCTGGAGGAGATTGCAGTACAGCTCGAATTGCTGCCGTAAGAGCTTCTACAGAACCCGCAGGTACAAGCCAACCGCTGACTTCAGGTATTACTAATTCAGGGATTCCAGCAATGTAAGTGCTGATCACAGGGCGATGCAGTGCCAAAGCTTCCATGATTGCCACAGGTAGCCCTTCAGAGAAACTGGGCAGCACAAAGGCACGGGATGCCAGGACTTCCTGACGCACGGAGGAGTTGCTCATCCACCCAGCGATCTCAACGTAATTTTTCAGATTCGATCGCGCAATCAACTCTTCAATCTGTTGCCGTAAAGCTCCGTCTCCCACTAAAACCAGTTTCAGCGAAACTCCTTCTGATACGAGTTGGCGAACGGCTTCAACCAGCAGTAATTGTCCTTTGTCTTCGCACAAACGCCCAACACACACCAGGCGAGGCTCCAATGGAGTTGGCGTTGCAGGCTGAGCCAGAAAGTCTCGATCGACTCCACAATGAACCACAAAAATTTTCGACCATTGCGACTGAGCGCACCAGCGAAATAGCTGACTTTTGCCAAACGAACTTACTGTCACCACGAAAGCCGAGCGTTTGATCTTCTCCACGATCGAGAGTGCGGCGATCGTGTCAAACTCTTCGGGACCGTGAATCGTAAAACTGTAGGGCGGACCGCCGATCGCAGCGCACAGCATCGCTACGGTGGTTGAGTTTGTTCCAAAATGGGCGTGAACGTGCTGAACTCCCGCTTCGGCAAACCATTGCAGTAAAATACAGGCTTCTAACCAGTAGATCAGATGGCGAAGGATGCCGCGATCGGAGGCTCGACCCAGCTTCCAGGCTAATCTCAATCCCCCCAAGACCCCGATCGGCTTTGTGAGTAGGGTCCGAAGCAAGCTGAGCAGCAGGGTGAGCCGATTTTCTTCCAGGAGCGTTCGGGTGAGTTCTGCTTCCTTTTGGTCGAGCGGATCAACGAGTTCTGCTTGGCACGATCGAATCGAGTATCGCAAAACCTCAATTCCACAGGCTTCAACTCCCGCAATTTCGCGCCGAATAAAGCTGTGGCTCACCTTGGGATACTGATTTACGAGGTAGGCAATCCTGAGGGGTGCTCCCATATTTTTCACTAAATTAGTATTTGCTGACGGTGTTCATGCTGGGTCAAAACAGGATGCCGTAAATCGGTTACTACATTGGTTTTCACTCAGGTTGTCCTGTCAAGAGAGCCAAGCTAAAAATTATTGCTGCTGTGCCAGTACCCTTCTAGCAACAGACCGTTGATGGCTTGTAGGAGAGCGGAGCTTTTCGGGCTTCAGCACTAGACCCGCAACCCCTCCGATCGCCAGCACATAGATTGGATTCAAGAGCGCGTTGAACAAACTATCCACCATATATAGACTAATCACGACTAGTAAAGCAGCCGTTGGAGCAACTTTGGGATGTGACCACAATCGAGCCGGATAGCGCAGCCAAGTTAGGGCAGTCACAGGTAAGAGCATCGAGAGCGTCATACTGGCTAATCCAACGGTTCCGTGATGCCCAAAGGCAATAATCCACAAACTATCCTGAACGGTCATCTTGCCATAATTGTCGATTGGTACGCGGGCGCGTCCCCAGCCACCCCAGCCAAACCAGATCCGCTCTCTGGCTTTGTCGGTGAGAAGCTCTTCATTATTGAATCGAAATTCGAGCGACTGAACTCGATCGGGCGGCAGAAAGCCTGAGAGTGCTTCAATAATTTGATCTGTTACATAAGCTGCAGACTCCGCATTGACAAGGAGATAGCCACAAATCAGTGCGGATAGGGCATAAAGAGGCAGGGCAGTGCGAAAATAGCGCGACGAAACGAGTAAGCCGAGTCCTGCCACTAAAAGAAAATAGGCTCCGGTCGAGCGCATTAAAACAAACGTGACAAACAGTGCACCAATCAGCCAATCCATCGGAATGCCCCAAAGCTGCTTCAGCGTGCCCGATCGCCAGAGCCAGATGCCAATCAGCGTTGCTGCCATCATGAACGCAGCTACGGTTAGACCATGCCGCATAAACACGAGCGGTCGAAATCCGCCCAAACGCATTGCCTGTCCAAAATCTGCAAACGCGATATCACCGTAAACGATTCTATGGAGCTGAGGACTCATGCGCGACTCGAATAGGCACAGCGGGGCGTAAACCAGACCACCCACAAAAAGCCCGATCGCAAGTTGCTTTAGCCCGGTCAAACTGTTTAGATAGATCCGTCCTAAAAAGTAAGGAATACCCCAGGTCACGGTTTGATCCAGAACTGCTGCCACGCCGTCGTAGGGTCCTAGCTCGTTCGTCATGGAAGAGATAAACGGGCAAAGACACCAGATTGCCATTGGCAAATCGACCCAGCCAAACCGGAATGAGCTAAAGCGACCAACATCAAAAATAAAAGTTGCCAGCAGCACTCCATAACACGTTGCTGACATCTTGGTGTAGTCAGGCAGCCCCGGCAGAGTTAGCGATGCTTCAGGAAGAAACATCCAGGCAGTGAGGAAGCTAATCACAACTGCCTTTTGCGCCGGAAAGCGAGTGAAGAGATACAGCACGATCGGAATCCAGGCAAACATGACGAGCGGGACAGTGAGGGCAACGTGCCCGCCCGGATTATAAGTTAGCGTAAGCTCCATATCGGTTTCTCCATCACTGCTAGTCGCTCACTACCTAAAGATTTCTTGCACTTGTGTCCTAAAATCTCGTGTCCTAAAATCATTTATTCACTCATTGTTTCAATGCAACAGGCTCTCTGCCTGAGAGGATTTAGGTTGCGAGGTTCGATTCGGCACGGTCTGATGTTTCATGCTGTGATTTAGTGCGGCTTCAAATCGATCGGTTGCATCCTCCCAGGTATAATCAACAGATTTTTGGTATGCTGCATTCGACAGCAGTTGCCATTCTGCATCTGACATTTGACAAACCGCAATAATTGCCTCTGCCATTGCTTCTGGGCTGTTATGGGGAACGAGTAATCCTGCACCGTCTGCCAGCAGTTCTGGTGCGGCTCCGGCTGGCGTACCAATGACCGGAGTCCGGCAAGCCATTGCTTCTAAAATTGGCAGACCAAAGCCCTCGGTGCAGCTCCCAAACAGCCAGGCATCGCACCCAGCATAGTGATCACGCAGCTCGTCCTGAGTCGGTTTGTAGGTAAAGGTCACTTTTGCAGGTGGGATTCGTTCTGCGGGTAGCTTTGACTCGCCAAATGCTAGCAGTCTCAGTTGTGGAACTTTGCTGGCCGCAATTTTAAACGCTTCAAGCACCAGGTCTGAACGCTTCCAAGGCGTTGTGGAGTAAATCATGCCAACGGTTGGAACAGATTGCTTGTGGCGCGGGGGAGCGTAAAACTGCCTTGAATCTACGCTGTTGGGCACAAGCGAAACGCTGCTATTGCCGTACCGATCGCGCATCAAATCTTGTAGCCACCGCGCTACCACAATTTTTTGGAGAGGCAGGGAGTATGTGGATACAGCTTCTGCTTGAGGCAAGTAGTCAAAAACTTCATGATGCTGAATGAAGTGAATCTTGGCGCCCTTAGCCGGAGAAAACTTTGCAACCCAATGAGCCGTCTCCCACCAGGTTGCAATTACAACATCTGCATCAGACACATCTTCATCCTGGACTGGACGAAACCGTTCGAGCAGCTTACAAGTCACGCCGATGTTGTCAAAATGGGACGGCGGTTTTCTAGCTGGAATCAAACCTTTTCCGGCTAGCACTGAGCGAACCTGATCGCGGAGCGTCGGAATTTTAGAAGGGCGAGAAACAACAGATACTTCATGTCCGCGCTCCTGAAGCTTTTTTGCATAGGTTGCAATCACCCGGTCACCGCCCGCAAGCGACAGCCCACCCATCACAAAGGTAATCTTCATCTATTCCCTCTTATCCGCATCAGTGGTTGAACAATTGACTCGTCTTCTGGGCGGCGGCGCAATGAGAATTGAATTCAGTTTGTCGCTGCACCCCCGCCACTTGTCATTCATCAATGCCAGAGCCTTACAAACCAATCAAGTTATAAACCAAAGAAGGAGCGTACTCCAAACATAATGGTCAGGGTGGTCAAAAAGACAGCCGTAGCGAGGATATCTTGCCGGAAGGCACTAATCTGTTCGCGCCATAGTGCATAGCTAACCAGAATCCAGATCGGAATGTTGCTGACCGCAACGCTGACTACAGCTCCCACAGCTCCATAAAGCGAGAAGCCAATTGGAATGCCAATGGCATAAAAAAGGAAACTGAGAAAAGAACCAAAGGCGTTATATCTCGGTTTTCCGATCGCGAACAGAACTGGATCGATCGTCTGGGTCAGCATGAGGGGCCAGGTTCCCAGTGAAATCAGGGGAAGCATCCAACCTGCTGCCGCGTAGCGATCGTCGTAGAGAAAGCTGACCAGCAAATTCCCAAAGCTAATGAATATTGCCAGCCCCACTGCCAGAACGAGCAAAATCGGCTGACGATTTCGCAAAATCTTCTGCCGAAATTCAGAGCGGGGTAGCTCAGTCATTCTGGAGTAGGTCGGAAAGATCACTTTATTACTGACTGCCAGCAGCAACGATCGCGGCATATCTGCTAGCGCAAAGGCAATGCCATAAACGCCCAGCATTTCAAGGCTAAACAGCTTACCCAGGATCAACCGATCGGATTGGTTTGCTAGAAAAGTCATCACGGTGGAAATAAAGATCCACTTGCCAAAGCCAATCAGCTCTCTAACTGCACTGCGATCCCATGTCAGGCGATTGGGTTTACCTTTGTTGAGCTGGTGACTCCGAATGAGATGAAATATCGAGGAACTAAGACTACCCCCTACCAATGCCCAGACTGAAGGATAAAGCACCGCCCAGATGAGCATCACGGCTAATGAAATGACCTGCCCTGACAACTCGTAGATTGCAAGCTGCTTAACGGACAAATGGCGATTGAGGGTGAAAATGGCGGTTGAGTTGAAACCTCCGAGAGCCGAGCTTAGCCCAACGATCGGTAGCAGCAAAGCAAGACGCGGCTCGTTGTAAATTTGGGAAGCTGGAAAAGCAAGAACTAGACAGCCCAACCACAGCAGAAAACCGCGGATGATTTGCATCGTCCAGGCAGTATTCAAAAAGTCAGGCTCGTCGCCTCGCTTATTCTGAACAATGCTGGTATGGATTCCCAAGTCTGAGAATAGAACTAAGCCAGTAATAAAGACATATACCAGGCTCATCAGCCCAAACAGCTCCGGCAAAAGCAGGCGGGTGAGGATAACGTTGCTACCAAAGCGTAGCAGTTGACTGATTCCGTAGGCGGCAACCGTCCAGATCGCCCCCCGAATTGCCTGCTTTTTAATCGAGTTCGTGCTAAGGGATGCCATAGTAATACTTCTATAAGTCTGATCGGGCAGGTAGCTTGCTTTTTGAGGAACCAATACTCCTTCGCCAAATTTAGGCAAAATGAGAGCTTTAACAGCAACCTATCGGAAGACCAGTGACAATCAGCTAATACCGCGAATGGCATCCGCAGCGAACGAGTTAAGACTCAGAATGAGACAAAACCGTCGCTTTTAAATGTCAAAGCGCAGGGACTTGCTGAATGTCTTGGATTACTAGTTCCTTAACTTATGAAATCCCAAAAGCGTGATTCTGACGATCGATTTTCAGTAGCTTTACTTTTTCTTGTTAGGAAACGGTGATTGTTTAGGGGATCGATAAAGCAATATTTATGTTCTGTTCGCAATTTAACCGTGCTTTCCCAGCCGGGCGCAGGAAAAGCAAAGTCAGTAAATTTACCAATCCTAAATTAGGGATAGAAGCTGAGTTGAGGAAGTCCGAGCGTTTCTTCCCAGCCCATCATCAAGTTAAGGCACTGAATTGCCTGCCCTGCCTGCCCTTTCAGCAAGTTGTCGATTGCAGATATCACAATCACGCGATCGGTACGAGGATCAACCTCAATGCCGATATAGCAAAGATTTGTACCGCACGCCCATTTAGTTTGCGGGTAGACTCCACTGGGCAGCACCCGCACCCAGGGAGAGGAACGATAAAACGCTTGATAAATCGTAATCAGGTCATCCCGCACGAGTCCTGGATCGCGCAGGGTTGAGTAGACCGTCGCCAAAATTCCTCTCACCATCGGAATGAGGTGCGGCGTGAACTGAATGAGAACCTCGTGCCCTGCCAGATCACTGCAAACCTGCTCAATTTCCGGGGTATGGCGATGCCGCCCCACGTTATAAGCTCCCAGCGATTGATCGGCTTCTGCCAGCAGCAAATTAGTTTTGGCTTGTCGCCCGCCGCCGGATGTGCCTGATTTTGCGTCGATAATGGCAGACTCCGGCACGACTAACCCCTGCTTTAGGAGTGGTGACAGTGCCAGCAGGCTTGCGGTGGGATAACACCCCGGACAGCCCACAAGCTGCGCGTCGGCAATGCGATCGCGATACAGTTCGGGCAGCCCATACACCGCCGTTTCAGCAATGTCTCGATCGGTACGCTGCCTGCCGTACCAGGTTTCATAGGTATCCAGATTGCTAAAGCGATAGTCTGCCGATAAATCCAGCACTTTGCAGCCTTTTGCAAGCAGCGCAGGAGCCATCTCACAGGCTAGACCATTGGGCAGCGACAAAAAGACGACTCGACAGCGATTGCCAATTTCGTCCAGGTCGATCGGCTCGATCATCAGCTTCGTGTAGTGTCCTAGATGAGGATACAGCTCTGAGAACGGTTTACCCGCGCTGCTTTCCCCACCCAGATAAACCAGTTCCAGCTTGGGATGATCAGCCAACAACCGCACGAGCTGAACGCCCCCATAGCCCGATGCGCCGATAATGCCAACGGGTATCCGTTCTGAATCCCCCATGATGCTCTGTTACTCCAAATTTAAGAGAAATACAATTTGGTAAAAATACAATAGGGTAACTCGATAAGCTACGTCTATCAAAAGCAAAATTTTAGTCTGAATCCGGTTTCGTTGCCGAAAAACAAAAAGGCAAATTCGCACTACTGCTGCTTACAATACGAGCCGGCTGTATTTGGCTTGATTAACCCGACTGACTCAGGGGATGTGCAAGTTGGCAACTTAGATCTCAGCAGCTCAAACTTTAGCAGCCTAGACGATAGGGATTTCTCGCAGGGTTGGCACTCTGCTTGCCCCAATTGGACGGAGAAGAGGCCTATCCCATAAGAGAATTACACAGAAATTGAAAGAGCTGCACGGGGTGTTACTGGAGATCGGCGATCGCACTGGCTGAACTGAATTAAATAAATTTAACATTAGAGTATAGAGGTGAGCCTGCAAATTGGGGAAAGCGATACAAAAGGACTGCTGTACGATTTTCATTGGCAGCCTCCCCTGTACTCATCGACTAATGACTGAATTCAT
Organism: Leptolyngbya sp. GB1-A1; assembly: GCF_039962475.1. Classification (NCBI taxonomy): domain Bacteria; kingdom Bacillati; phylum Cyanobacteriota; class Cyanophyceae; order Leptolyngbyales; family Leptolyngbyaceae; genus Leptolyngbya; species Leptolyngbya sp. GB1-A1. The sequence goes on from NZ_JAMPLI010000004.1 coordinate 153,507, forward strand.
TCAAAATTGGGGCGATTAATGGTGGAACCGCTACATGGGCAAGAGCATTCTTTTTCAGGTTCAGACACGGCGTTTCAGTTTGATTCGATCGAGGCGGCTCTGGCAGATCTGAAGGCAGGACGATCGATCGTTGTGGTAGACGATGAAAACCGCGAAAACGAAGGCGACATTATTTGTGCGGCTCAGTTTGCCACGCCGGACATGATTAACTTCATGGCGGTTGAAGCACGAGGATTGATTTGCTTGGCAATGACGGGCGATCGGCTAGATGAGCTAGATCTGCCCCTGATGGTGAGTAGCCGTACCTTTGAAGACAGCAACGAACAAACCGCTTTTACCGTCAGCATCGACGGAGCGTTGCATTTGGGAGTTTCGACAGGCATTTCGGCAGACGATCGCGCCCGTACCATTCAGCTTGCGATTAATCCAAATACGAAACCGGAGGATCTGCGTCGTCCCGGTCACATTTTTCCGCTGAGGGCAAAAGAGGGCGGCGTTTTGAAGCGGGCAGGGCACACCGAAGCGGGCGTTGATCTGGCGCGGCTGGCAGGACTGTATCCGGCAGGGGTGATTTGCGAGATCCAGAATCCGGATGGCTCAATGGCGCGATTGCCGCAGCTGATCGACTATGCTCAGCATCACCAGCTCAAAATTATCAGCATTGCGGATTTAATTAGCTATCGGCTCCAGCATGAGCGGTTTGTGCAGCGGGAGGCTGTTGCCGAGCTACCCACTCAGTTCGGGCATTTTCAGGTGTATGCCTACCGGAATCAGCTCGATAACTCAGAGCATTTGGCGATCGTGAAAGGTGACCCAGCGACCTTTAAAGACAAGACCGTAATGGTGCGGGTTCACTCGGAATGCCTGACCGGAGACGCGCTTGGCTCCCTACGGTGTGATTGTCGGATGCAGCTTCAGGCTGCCCTAAAAATGATTGAGAATGCAGGCGAGGGCGTAGTCGTTTATCTGCGGCAAGAGGGTCGTGGAATCGGGCTAGTCAACAAGCTCAAGGCATACTCGCTGCAAGACATGGGGCTGGATACGGTTGAGGCAAACGAAAGGTTGGGATTCCCTGCCGATCAGCGAAATTACGGCATTGGCGCACAGATTCTTAATGATGTGAAAGTGCAGAAGTTTAGCCTGATTACCAATAATCCGCGCAAGATTGCCGGATTGAAGGGCTACGACTTAGAGATGGTCGATCGGGTGCCGCTGCTCATTGAGGCAACGACCTACAATGCTGATTACCTGGCAACCAAAGCCGAAAAGCTAGGACATTTGCTGCTAAGAACTTATTTGGTCACGGTGGCGATTCAGTGGCAGGACGATTCTTCGATCGGAGACACTTCGACCCATCGCCTTTCTGTTACCGATCGCTATGAGCGACTGGAAAAAATTCGTGCCTTGACGCAAAGACAGGATTTGTTGCTGCAAGAAGAAGCCCGCTCGCTGGCGATCGCCCTCTTTGGGAATTCATCGCTGATTTTTCATCTGGGCTTTGACCAGGTCGATCTGTCTCCTCCAAACTGGTATCAGCAGCCAGATCACCCTTATGTCAAAGCGATCGGCAAAATTCTAGATGAGCTAACAGGCTGGCGATCGGTCAAGCAGCTTGAATTCCTGATTGCCACAGGACAAGATCCGCTTAGCAACCTTCAGGTAAAGCTCGACCGTCAAATTTTCCGCCTCGATCGGGCACATCCTGAAACCAACGTGATGCCGTCGCAGGTCTGCAAGCAGCTTGAGACTCAGCGAATTTTTGTGTTTTCAGAGCATCCGGTGATCGATTAAAGGATAGTGCGGGTTTTGCTCCCCGTGTTCATTCTGGCAACTGCGATCGTTCGTGCTCTGATGCTGTCTGGATTTGAGCGATTAAACGAGGACTAGGCAACATTGACCGATCGGGCGGTTTCGCTGGCGGCGAGGACTTCTTGGCGTGCCCAGCGATCGGCTTCCAGAATATCCTCTAGCGTTGGGGTGGAGCGGTGGTGTGACTGGTGACGATCGCACACCGTTTCGATTAGGTGGGGGATGTCGAGGAAGCGAATTTTTTCTTCCAGGAATAGCGCGACTGCCTGTTCGTTTGCCGCATTTAGGACTGCTGGCATGCTTCCGCCCGATCGCCCGGCTGCATAGGCAAGTTGCATACAGGGGTATTTCTCGTGATCGGGAGCGCGGAAGGTGAGGCTGCCTGCTTTCACAAGGTCGAGCCGTTCCCAGTCGGTGTAGATTCGCTCTGGGTAGGAGAGGGCATAAAGCAGGGGCAAGCGCATATCTGCCCAGCCCAACTGTGCCAGCACCGAGGTGTCTTGAAGCTCGATCAGCGAGTGGATAATGCTTTGCGGATGGATGACGATCTCAATGCCGTCATAGTCCATGCCAAACAGATAGTGTGCTTCGATCACTTCTAAGCCTTTGTTCATCAGGGTGGCAGAGTCGATCGTGATTTTGCGTCCCATCGTCCAGTTGGGGTGCTTCAGCGCGTCTGCGACTGTCACCGAAGCCAGCTTTTCGACAGGCAGATCGCGGAATGCTCCACCGGAAGCCGTCAGCAGAATTTTTCGCAGTCCGCCAACCGGAACGCCCTGAAGACACTGGAAGATTGCTGAATGCTCGGAGTCTGCCGGAAGCAGTTTGACCCCATGCTTTTCAACTAACGGCAATACTACAGGACCGCCTGCGATCAGGGTTTCTTTGTTCGCTAGCGCAATGTCCTTCCCTGCTTGAATTGCAGCGATCGTTGGCAGTAAACCCGCACAGCCCACAATACCCGTGACGACTGCTTCTGAATCTCCGTACCGTGCCACTTCCACGACTCCGGCTTCACCGCTCACCAGAATTGGCTGGGGGTCAAGCTCTGCAATCGCTTCCTTCAGGGTGGGCAAGTGTGCTGCGTTGCCGATCGCGACTATCTCTGGGCGAAATTGCCGCACCTGCTGCGCCAACAGCTCGACATTATTTCCAGCCGCCAGCCCGACAATCCGAAACTGATCGGGGTACTGCGCCACGATATCGAGAGTTTGAGTGCCAATAGATCCCGTTGATCCCAGGAGAGTAATTGCTTTCACGATCGGTTCAGAATGAGCAGCAATCTAACTATAGGACGAGAGGGGATCGAAGCGGGAGAGGAGTCAGAGGATGTTTGAAACGTCACGAATGTCCTGCATCGCCCCCTAGATCCTCGATGAATGGAGAACTTTGAAACTTAGGCAACTCTGGCTGCCCTGTAATGGGAGCGATTGAACGAGTAGGATGGGGTGTGCAGCGTAACTTATATACATTAGCTGGGATTCGGCGTTGCCTAGTAGGGCATTGTATTGGTGATGCGAATCGGCGTAGCGGCATTTTCGGGAGTTGCAGAAATAACTTGTCCGACAATTCGGCTGTCCTCATAGCCTGCGTTTCTCAAAGCCGCCAGACAGTCCCTTGCCCGATCGCCTGGTACGCTTGCTAATAGTCCACCCGAGGTTTGCGGATCAAATAGCAGGGGGTAAAGGGGATGATGGACGGGTGGATTTTGGATGAAGCGACTCGCGCCAAAGTTTTGTGGGTGCAGTGAACTGAGAAATCCTTGCTGCACTGTTTCTTTTGCGCCTTCTAGAATCGGCAGTGCGTTGAGGTCGAGATCGATCGCCACCCGAGAAGCATTAACCATTTCTATTAAATGTCCCAGTAGCCCAAAGCCAGTGATGTCCGTGCAGGCTGTTGTGTTGGATTGCCGTAGAGGTTCGATCGCAAATTGATTGGATAAACGCATCGAGTCGATCGCCCCTTCAATCCAGCGTCCTTTTGCCCGAAGCTGCATATTTGCCGCAAAAAGCGTTCCTGTTCCCAGAGGCTTGGTGAGAATCAGAGCCTGTCCGGGCTGCATCCCGCCTTTTTTCCAGAGCTGATCTGCTGTTGCTAAGCCGTTGCAGCTTAAGCCAAACGCTAGTTCTCCGCCTTCGATCGTGTGTCCGCCGATGAGCACGGCGTTTGCCTGGTGCAGCATTTCGATCGCCCCTGAAAGCACCTGATACAGCGTTTCTTCCTGCTTGGTAGTGGTTCCATAAGGAAGGGTGACGATCGCCAGCGCACTTTGAGGCATTGCCCCCATTGCAAACAGATCGCTTAGCGCATGATTTGCCGCAATTTGCCCGAAGATAAAGGGGTCACTGAGGAGCGATCGAAAGTAGTCTACGGTCTGCACCATAACCTGACCCGACGGAACACTAACCACCGCTGCATCATCGGGGGCATCGAGTCCAATCAAAATATCGGGGCGATTTAGAACGGGGGGACGCGATTGATTGATTCGGTTCAGAGCAAGCTGAAGCACCGAACTGCCTACTTTTGAGCCACACCCCGCGCAGTGCATCGAAGGAGGGACATCGGCAGCAAAAGGTTTCGCATCTATCGACATCATCGGTTTTAGATTCGTGAATTTCTCCATAAACCGTCGATCGATCGAATCTTTCCACTTCCAGAAAATTGGATGAGGACCAAAGCTGAGATTTCCACGGGAGGCAATTGCTGTTCGCTTTAACTGACCTGCTTCTGGAAAATCGCCCGTTCCTACCAGAATCAAAAATTCTTTTTGCGGTTTGAACGGCTGCGGATCTTTGCCCTGCAACACGCGCCGCAGATTATTTGCCAGAGGTTTGCCCTGTCGCACCGCAAACACGCCTGCTTTTGGACGGGGATGATTCACCATGCTCGCCACATCACCCGCTGCAAACACCTGAGGATGGGAGATCGATCGCAGCCGATCGTCTACCAGCAGGAAGCCGCGATCGTCTGTTTTCAGTCCAGAATCCGCTAGCCATGAAGCCGCCGAAGCTTGCGTCACCCAAAACACTTCTGTAACGGGGATCGTTAGACCAGATTCGCAGTGAATTTCTTTTAGCGTCTGGCTTGGCTGAGCTGGGGAATCAGGGGTTGAATTTGAGAGCGTTACACTGCCTCCTCTGTTCTCTTTTCTGCCTTCCAAACCTGGGGGACTTTGAGCAGGTACGGCCCGAATTTCACAGACTGTTTCGCTCAGGTGCAGGTGAATGCCTCGATCGCGCATCACACGCTCAAGTTGCCGTCCCAATCGAGGATGCCTTTCTGGGACAAGCCGATCGCCCTTATGGAACAAATGCAGTTCGGGAATCGAGGGCTGTCCAGATGTTTGTTGCATTTGCCGCAGCCGTGCCTGAAGTCCCAAGATTAGCTCCACGCCACCCGCTCCGCCACCGACCACTGCCAATCGCATTGAAGAATCAGACTGTTGCCCAATTCGCTCGATGACCTGATCCCATCGCTGCAAAAACTGAGAAATCGGCTTTACCGGAATCGCGTACTCCGCCGCCCCCGGAACTGTGACTGCCGCAGGCGTACTGCCAATATCGATCGACAAAAGATCAAAGGCGATCGGCGGACGATTCGCAAACAAAACGCAATTTTCTTTCAGGTCTAACCCAATGGCGCGATCGACAATCATCTGCCCCTGAGCCAACTCACAAAGCGGACGCAGATCGATATGGCATTCGTCGAACTGGTATGCCCCTGCGATATAACCCGGCAGCATTCCCGAATAGGGCGTATGCGACACATCAGCAATCAGCGTCAACTGCACTCCCGGAACCGGGTTCATGCCGAATTGTTTTAGGACGATCGCATGGCTATGCCCCCCGCCGATGAGTACGAGGTCTTTGAGGATTGGCGACGACTGCATCACAATTACAGAAACACGTCAGTCTCTACCGTAGCGTTGAATTCGGTGGGTGAGGGGGCGATCGGTGGGTGAGGAGATGGGAAGAGCTTTACAAGCTTGGGTAACTCAAAATTCTACAGTAATGACTCTGATGAGTTCTCTATATCCTGCTTAAACTTCTGCTGAATCTCATCCGGCAAAGTTTCCAACGTAAAAGGCTGTACCTCACCCTGATACAGGAGTTGCTTAATCACCTCATACTTAGAACTTAGCTCTTTATTAAGCTGCACCCAGAGCCGCAGCCCTTCTCGAACCCAAATTTTTAGTGCTTCTTCACTGGGAAAGCTGGAGTTATACGGATATTCATCTTCATAGGTGTTGTTATAAACTTCCTGCCATCCTAGAAGACGCTGGAGTGTTTCTTGCCTAATGGGAAGCTGAGCAGGGTCAAAGTCTCCAAACCTAAGCCCATCGTCATACCAAGTGGGCCAGCGCTACTACAATCAACCTTCAACTCAAATCTGAAAGCCATTGCCACCGCCCCAAACCTACAGAAAAACTCACCCTATCCCCTCATTATCCCTATCTTCCCAACTCCTCACCCATCCCTCCATCCACTCTTCACCCCCTCCCCACCTCTGCTATCTTTAGTTGGAAGCGTCTTGAGCAAAAAGAAATATTTTCATGGGACTTACTTACCAGCGCGTTTTGCTGAAGCTGAGCGGCGAGGCACTGATGGGCGATCTGTCTTACGGGATTGACCCGTCTGTGGTTCAGAGTATTGCAGAAGAAGTAAAAGAAATTGTTTCAGCAGGGGTGCAGACCGCGATCGTTGTAGGGGGCGGCAATATTTTTCGGGGTGTGAAAGGGGCAGCCGCCGGAATGGATCGGGCAACCGCAGACTATATCGGCATGATTGCGACCGTTATGAATGCGATGACCTTGCAGGATGCCCTGGAACGGCTCGAAGTTCCCACACGGGTGTTGAGTGCGATCGAGATGCAGGAAGTAGCAGAACCCTATATTCGGCGGCGGGCAATTCGTCACCTGGAGAGAGGGCGGGTCGTGATTTTTGGAGCAGGGTCAGGAAATCCGTTCTTTACCACTGATACAACGGCTGCCCTGAGAGCGGCTGAAATCAATGCAGAAGTGGTGTTTAAGGCAACTAAGGTGGACGGGGTGTATGACTCCGATCCCAAGAAAAATCCGAAAGCGCGTCGCTACCAAAGCCTGACCTATAGCCACGTTTTAACCGAAGACCTGAAGGTGATGGATACCACTGCGATCGCCTTGTGTAAAGATAACAATATCCCCATTATTGTGTTTGACCTTTCCGTGGCGGGCAATGTTCGTCGGGCAGTGATGGGAGAGTCGATTGGAACGATTGTTGGAGGGTCTTGTGAAATTAGCTGACGTTGAAAGCCACATGCAGAAAGCCGTTGAGGCAACTCAACGATCGTTTAACACCATCCGAACTGGACGCGCCAATACTTCTTTGCTCGATCGCGTCACGGTTGAATACTACGGCACTCCAACCCCGCTCAAATCGCTTGCCAACATCAACACACCAGATGCCAGCACGATCACCATTCAGCCTTACGATCGTAATACGATGAACCTGATCGAAAAGGCAATCAGTCTATCGGACATTGGCTTAACGCCCAATAACGACGGCTCCACAATTCGCCTGAACATTCCGCCTCTAACGAGCGATCGGCGTAAAGAGCTGGTGAAAATGGCGGCAAAAATGGCAGAAGAAGGCAAAGTCTCGATTCGCAATATTCGTCGAGATGCGATCGACTCAATCCGCAAGCAGGAAAAGAGCGGCGATGTTTCGGAAGACGAAGCGCGGGATACGCAAGACAGCGTTCAGAAGCTGACAGACAAATTCATTCAGAAGATTGAGCAGATTCTTTCCGAGAAAGAGTCCGACATTATGACGATTTAAGAGGGTGATTCGGAAGAATCAGAGGTTCTACATCGCTCCCTAAATCCCCCAGTTTTGGGGGACTTTGAGATGCTTCCAGGAAACGATGTGCTTCCTGGAATTCAAGTTTAGGGGGCGAATTGGATAATGAAAATTTTTTCAAACATCAGCCGCCAATGCCATATCCTGGCTGGCGCAAATCCTCGAATAGCCGCACTTCGACCACGCGATTGGGTTCGATAATGGCGGGCTGTGGTGCAGTCAGATAAGTTGTTGCTGCACTGGTTGTTGCACCTGCCGCGATTCCGGCAATCAGTCCAACTCCGGTGACGGCTCCCAAAAGCGTTCCTGCGACTGCGCCGACCGCCGAGTTTTGCATCATCTGGTTGCTGGAGAGCTGCCGATCGCCCGATAGTTTATTCGATCGTCCGTTTAGCAAAAAACTTTCCCCATCGATGCTAATTGCCTGAGCGATAAACTCGCTGCCTGAACTGCCTGTTTCAAATCGCCCAATCACCTGACTACCCGCAGGCACAATAATTTGGCCTTCCTGATTCCGCACATCGCGATCGACCACCAGCACTTCCTGAAGTGGGTAATCGCTCGACAGATTAAGCGTTTCTTCACCCTGGTATCGCAGACTTAGGACCGTTCCCGAAGGCAGCAATACGCCTGAAGTTGAATTGACCGCCACCACAGTTTCACGGAATCCTTCCTGCGGAGTTTCGCGAGCAGTGGTTCTGGAGGCTGTGCTGGTCGATTCTGATCCCGGTAGCGGTTGCCCAAACTCGATCGCGCTGGCATCACGAGTCCGAGCAGGGGATGGGCTGGAAGAATTTAGGGCGGGGACGCGAACTGAACGCTCTGCTGGCGGCGTCCATGTGGCAGGAGGCAGTTCGGTGGGCAGCGATTCTGGTTCAGCAGGAGGCAGTTCGGTTGGAATAGCAGCGGTAATCGCTTCAGTCGGATTTTCATTTGCTCTGACAGGCTGTTCAGTCGCTTCAGCTTTAGAGGTCTCAGTTTCAGAAGCTTGAAGGGCAGGAGCCGGATTCCCTGAGGTTTGAGAGGCAGGAGTTTGAACTTCAGCGTTCTGAATCTCAGTGGCTTGAGCGGTGGTTTGAGGAACAGAAGTTGGATTCTCTGAGGGCTGAGCGGTAGAAGCTTGATTCTCAAAAGCTTGAATTTCAGAAGCTTGGATCTCAGGAGCCTGACCTTCAGCAGTTTGAGGAGCAGGAGTCAGATTTCCTGGAGGAGCAGATAGGGCTGGGTCTGGAGAGGCGGCAACAGCAGACAGATCGGGAACTGAAACTGTGGGGGGAGTGGTTCGCGCAGAGCGCATTTCTGAAGGAACTGCGGCAGGGTCAGCCGGGGGGAGTTCTACAGGAATTTCTGTTGCGCCCGGTTCCAGAGGCGGCAGGTCTGAAGTTGCTTCATTTGCTGCTGCTAGATTTGGAGTTGAACCTGCTGATGTTGAATTAGCGGCTGATGAATCTGCTATCACCTCAGGAGCCGCATTGACAGGAGAAGCATCAGGAGCTTGAGGCGAAGGGGAATTTACAGCAGCAGTCTCCCTTTCGGGGGACTGGGAAGCGATACCTTCTTCGGGGAAGGGCGAAGCGACTGTCTGAGCCGGAGCAGGGTTTGCCCCTGCCAGAACTGGGCGCAGCACCCATCGATCGCCGCTTTGCTGGAGGTCAACCTGCTGTGGAGCTAGAACGGTTCCCGCAGCTAGCTGCATCACGATTCGGGTGACTCCGGGCTGAAACTGAGCGATGCGAATTTGCTGAACTGCGCCGGGAAACTGCTTTTCGGTTTGAAGTGTGCCGACATCAGTGTTAGGCAGATCGATCACAATGCGGGCAGGCTGAGCCGCCAAGAAATAGCGTGGCGTTGCGCCAGGAGGAAGATTGACTGACAGCGCGGCTGATTCAGGGTCGTACTGCCATTGCAGCGAAGAAGCCTGGGCAATTGCCCCTCCGGGGAACTGCGAAGCAAACGAAGCAGGCAACGCGATCGCGGCTCCAGTAAGTATCAGCCCTGTCCCCAATAACCCGACTGGTTGGGAAACACTCAGCCAAAACTGAGTCTGAACCTGCTGCACAAATCGCTTTTGCATAATCACCTCACAAGCCGCACGGCAAAGAACGCTATCTTTTCGAGCAGGAAAAAACGCGGCACACGATCGCTAAAGCGTCTGACTCGCGAAGTCCTTTGCCAGGGCATCACCAGTATCATAGCCGTGGGGCGGCTCAGCTTTCATGTGGTCATGATAGGAGTAGGGGCAGTAAAAGACTGGTTCCCCTATCCCCCTCTATATGTAGCGTTTCATCCTGCCCTAAATCAATACAGCGTTTAGTGTAATGGCTTTGCTGCAAAATGGCACAGTTTCTTGGTTAAGGCTTGTTGAGCGCGGTAGGCAGGAAATTTACGAGCCTATCTTTTCCTGCCCTAGCTTACGGCGCTTTCGATCAGCCGCCATTGCCGATTCTCAGCGATCGCCCGATTCACAGAGTCAAACATTGCGCGGCAGTGATTATTGCTCTTGAGAGGAAGTTCTTCGTTCTTCACCACAAAATTCATGCGGACAGCAGGATCTTGAACAGGTCGTTCGATCAGGACTTCAACCGTCACAAGCTGAGTATAAGAGACATGACCGGGCGTTTCTTTCGCGACCAGGTAGTCTTCCGAGTCAAAAACAACATCCAAACTGCACGATCGCAGCGTCTCGCTGAGGGAATGGCGCAGCCGATTAGAAGCCGATCGCCATTCGGGGTGATCTAACGACACTGAAATAGTAAATAAGCTGGTATAACGAGCCATAGGCAACCCCGGCATCTTAACGTTTAACCATCCACTCCTACCCAATCGGAATTTTGTATTCCCGTCAAGACTGTTCCGGCACTGAATTAGTCGTTTCAATCGAATAGGCGGGTTATCTCAGGAAAGACTTATTCCTGCAAGTTTGCCTGCAAAGGTATGAATTGGGAATTTCCGGTTTGATGTACCTGAACTCAATCTCAATTGAGCGAGTGGACTTTGTTTCGTTTCCTGGTTCGTTCCTTACCCCATTGCTGCTGGTTAGATGACGAAAACTGCTGGAAATAATGTGAACAAAACCAATCTTGGTAAAAGTGCCTTACTATATCCAGAGTTCAGTCTAACTTGACTAATTCCCGGACAATTTAGCTAAACCATTTAAGAAGGATCTGCTTTTAGAGGGAGATCTCAAGCGACACACTCCTTGATTTGATGCAGACGATTCTCTTAATTGTAGGCGATTCGTTGAAATTTGCAGCATTTGCATGAGTAGGAACACTCAATTTGAAACGGTGCCCGAAGATTTACCCAAAGATTTATCCGAAGATTTGCCTAGAGATTTACCCAGAAACTCGTTTGAGAAGCAACCCGGAAGGCTCGTTGTTTTTGAAGGTGTAGAGGGTTCAGGCAAAACGACGCAAATCAAAGCCGTGCATACCTGGCTGATGGAAACTCATTGGCTCAATAACAGGCAGGAATCGCCGTTATTTTCCCAGTGTGTTGCGACTCGTGAACCAGGCGGGACTGGGCTAGGGCAGCAGTTGCGTCAACTCTTGCTTCATCCTGCCAGCGACGAGCCACTGCAAGACCGCACCGAACTTTTACTTTATGCAGCCGATCGCGCTCAGCACGTTGCGGGAATGCTGAAACCTTTACTAGCGCAAGGGGCACTGATTCTCTGCGACCGATACACTGATTCCACCATTGCTTATCAAGGCTACGGCCGACAGCTCGATCGCCCCCTGATTGATCAGCTCAATCAAATTGCCACAGGCGGGCTGCAAAGCGACCTCACCCTCTGGCTCGATCTAGATGTGGAGCTTGGCTTAGCTCGTGCCCAGCGGCGGGGCAGTCGCGATCGAATTGAGCAAGCCACGATCGAGTTTCATCACCGGGTGCAGCAGGGCTTTACCGATCTGGCCAAGACATTTCCCGCTCGAATTGTCCGCATTGACGCTAGCCAGCCTTCAGAGCAGGTGACACAGCAAATCCAAACGGTACTGATCGATCGATTGGGTAAGTGGGCGAAAGAGTGACAAAAGGGCTGACCCCAAAATTCTAAATAGCAGGACTGGTAAAGGCTAAGCTGCTCAATCAAAAATTCATTAGCGTGCCATTGGGTTGCCACATGGTCGCAATACGGTCTGTCTATAGTAGTCAATATCAAATAGTCAATATCCGTCGATCGGTTCTTCCTTTCCAAGTTCTTTTCTTGTTGATGGCGTCGAGATAACAGTGCCAGAGCTAATGGCTCGATCGAGGCAGGGGCATTTATCCGGCGAGGAGAACCGCTTCGCATCGTCATAAACTCACCCTATCTATGCAACAGGTGCGAGATGGCAACACAGCAAAATTCTGATTCGACCCATCATTCTCCTGAGTCCAATTCGTCCACCTCATCCAGTCAAAACTTCACCATACTTATGTCTCAGTTCGATTATCCTGAAGCGGAAACGGCTTCCCGTCATTCTGAAACTCAACTTACTGAAACTCCCGCTTCTCATCGTTCCAATCGCGGCTGGAGAGCTTCTTTCGCTTCTGTTTTGCTGGGGGCTAGCGTCGCGACGACCGGAGCCTACATTGCCTGGAACCCAAGTTCGCCGCTGCGTCAGCAGGCACAGGCGCAGTTGCCGCCCACTTCGATCGCCCAGGCGCAAAATGTTCCCATCCGCGACCCCAATTTCATTACTTCGGTCGTGCAGAACGTTGGACCTGCCGTGGTGCGAATCGATGCTAGCCGCACGGTGAGGTCGGCAGTTCCCGAAGCATTCCGCGATCCGAGGCTGCGGCAGTTTTTTGGTGGACGAGTGCCTCTTCAGGAGCCGTCTGAGCGAGTGCAGCGTGGAGTTGGCTCTGGTTTCATCGTCAGTCAGGATGGACAGATTATTACCAACGCTCATGTTGTTGCGGGTTCGGATACGGTCGAAGTCGTGCTTAAGGACGGGCGCAGAATAGAAGGCCGGGTGGTTGGCTCCGATCCCGTAACCGATGTGGCGGTTGTAAAAGTCGATGAAACGAATCTCCCAACAGTAAAGCTCAGTAACTCTGACCAGATTCAGCCCGGTCAATGGGCGATCGCGATCGGCAACCCGCTGGGGCTAGATAACACCGTCACGGCGGGCATAATCAGCGCGACCGGACGATCGAGCAGTGATGTGGGCATTTCCGACAAGCGAATTGACTTTATTCAAACGGATGCTGCCATTAACCCCGGTAACTCTGGTGGTCCCTTGCTGAATGAGCGTGGCGAAGTCATTGGCGTGAATACCGCTATTCGTGCGGATGCTCAAGGAATTGGCTTTGCGATTCCGATTAATACCGTTCAGCGCATCTCGAATGAACTCATTACCAAGGGCAGCGTTCAGCACCCCTATTTAGGAGTGCAAATGGTAACCCTCACGCCAGACGTAAAGCAGGACATTAACAGCAATCCAGAGAGCGATCTGAACGTCACCGAGGATGAGGGAGTTCTAGTAGTTCGCGTTGTGTCGGACTCTCCTGCTGCTAAAGCCGGAATTCGAGCAGGAGACATCGTTCGCAGCATCAACGGTCAAACCATCACAAAGGCAAACGAGCTACAAAACGTTGTGGAGCAGAGTCAGGTGGGCAGCAATTTGCAGGTGCAGCTTAGACGGGCTGGGCAGGATGTTAACCTGACCGTGCAGCCAGGAGCCTACCCCGTTGATAATTCTGACCAGCAGGGTTAATCCCATTTCGTTTTCTGACCTTTTTCCTGATAAGACACGAGGCGCAGCTTGCGCCTTTTTTTTGCTTACGCCGAATCTTGCGGTTGTCCACTTGCCGATCGTCCTTTCTCGATCGCTTCCCGGTATGATCAAAGACTTACCGACCAAGACACTATTGCTCACCGCTCATGTCTGACCTTCGCCATAATTGGACGACTGAAGAAATCCTCGATCTGCTCCAGCAGCCGCTGCTTGATCTGGTATTTCAGGCGCAAACGGTTCACCGTCGCCACAACCCGTCGAACTGCATCCAGCTTGCCACGCTGCTGAGCGTTAAAACCGGGGGCTGTCCAGAAAATTGCAGCTATTGTCCGCAGTCGGCGCACTATGAAACCACTGTTGAAAAGCAGCCAACGCTCACGATCGAAGAAGTCGTTGCTGCCGCGCATCGGGCAAAAGAGCTGGGCGCAACTCGCTTTTGCATGGGCTGGGCATGGCGGGAAATTCGCGAAGGAGTCGCCTTTGAAGCCATGCTAGAAATGGTGCGCCAGGTTCGATCGCTGGGGCTAGAAGCCTGCGTCACTGCTGGAATGTTAACCGACTCTCAAGCAGAGCGGCTTGCCGCCGCCGGGCTCTCTGCTTATAATCACAACCTGGACACCAGCCCCGAATTCTACGACCAGATTATTACGACGCGCACTTATGGCGATCGGCTGGAAACGCTTGATCGAGTTCGCAAGGCAGGCATTACCGTGTGCTGTGGCGGCATTATTGGCATGGGTGAAAGTTTGGTCGATCGTGCCCGAATGCTGCAAGTGCTGGCAACCCTGACTCCCCACCCCGAAAGCGTACCGATTAATGCCCTCGTTGCCGTGTCGGGTACACCACTGGAGGAACAGCAACCGATCGACCCATTGGAACTGGTGCGAATGTGTGCCGTTGCCCGCATCCTCATGCCCCAGGCGCGAGTCCGTCTTAGTGCGGGTAGAACCAGCCTCAGCCGCGAAGCGCAGGTGCTTTGCTTCCTGGCGGGCGCAAACTCAATCTTTTACGGTGAAAAGCTGCTGACCACTGCCAACCCCGATCAGGATGCCGATCGCAAGCTGCTAGAAGACATCGGCGCAGTGCCGCTCGAACCCTTTGTTGACACCAATGCCCTATCGATAAATTAAATCATCCAGTTCCGCATAGTCGGGCAGAGTCGTATCGATCGCCTTTCCATTCCGTAGCACAATGCGATCGACCTGGGGACGGGCAAACAGTTCGCTGTAGTAGCGTGCTCTGAATAAAATCAAATTCGCCGCCGCACCCGGATAAATTTCAGCGATTTGCGGCAGTTTCATCAGGGCGGCAGGAGTGGTGGTGACGCTGCGGCTCCAGTTGTCGTAAGGGGCATCAAGCTGGGCGATTCGGGTTGCCTGAGTGAACACTTCCAAGCCGTCATGATCGCCATAGCCATAAAACGGATCGCGGCAGTTGTCGCTGGCAAAGGCGACTGGAACTCCAGCTTGCTTCAGCTCATGCACTAGTGTAATCCCACGCCACCGGGGAGTTTTTGTGAGCAGAACTGCCTCCTGCAAAGAACCGCCATTAAGCGCAGATTCCTGGTTGCGATCCTGCAAATACAGATTGCACATCGGCAGACTCACAATTCCAATGCCTGCCTGCCGGACGCGATCGATCGTTTCTGTGGCATCCTTCGCCGCTTGAACTGCCAGGCTACAGCAGTGACCACAAACTATCTGTCCAGAAAACTGATGCCGAATCGCTGCTTCCGCGATGTGATACAGCGCATTGTTTGCCGGATCCCCGCTTTCGTCGGTGTGGATGTCGAGGTCGAGATTGCGCTCTTTTGCCAGGCTGAACAGGCGCTCGATCTGCTGAGAGAGGTCAGGATGAGCGATCGTCACACCCCCAAGCACTCCGCCCGCTTCTGCCACTAAATCCGCCAACTTTTCTCCCTCCGGGGTCAGGTAATAGTCCAGAGGCACGAGAGACACTGCCTGGAGTAACATGCGGTCTGCCCACTCCTGCCGCAGCACTTGAAATACTCCGAAGCTGATCGCTGCCTGTTCTCCATAAGCGTCGATGTGGGTGCGAATTGCCTGCGTCCCGTGAGCATAAGCACACCGCAGCCCAAACTCCATGCGCCGATACACATCTTCTGCGTTCCAGTGCTTCTGGCTATCCGCAGCAACGGTTTGCAGCGCATCCTCAAACGATCCAGATCGATTGGGAGCACGTCCCCAGGTGTGTCCTTTGTCTAGATGCGTGTGCAGATCGACAAAGCAGGGAAACACGATGCCTTGCCTTAGATCGTATGCAGACGTTCCTTCTATCGATCGACCCTTCGCAGGCACAATCTCGGCGATCTGACCCGATCGAATCAGTAAATCAACCTGCGCCAAATCACCCGACACTGGAAAGCTCACATCTTTTAAAAGGGCGATCGGCACACGCGCATTCGTCAACCAGTACTGTTCTGCATCAAATACCATGAAAGCCCTATCCCTAGCACCACACGACACGCTCTCATTCCTTCACGGCTCACCAGCCTCATCCACCCATCCACCCATCCACGCTCTAATTCTCCCGTCGCACCGCGCTCTCATGCCAGTTCCGCAGTAGATAATCCGACAAAACGGTCAGCACCACGAAAATCATCACGCCCAGCATCGTTGTCATTAGCAGAGCCGCAAACATCAGGGGAATTTGTAGATTAAAGCTCGCCATCAGGATTTGATAGGCAATGCCTGATTGAGTTCCACCTGTGCCCGCGACAAACTCTGCCACCACTGCGCCAATCAAAGCCAGTCCGCCGCTAATCCGTAGTCCACTAAGGAAATAGGGCATCGCGCTCGGAAGCTGAAGATGCAGCAGCGCTTGCCAGCGAGAGGCTTTGTAAAGCTGAAATAGGTTAGTTAAATTGTGGTCTGCGCTGTTTAGCCCCACAGTTGTATTTGACAGAATTGGGAAGAATGCCACGATCCAGGCGCATACCGTCAGCGAAACTGCAGTCGAACTGTCGCCCGGCACAATTTGCCGCACCCAGAGAATGATCAGCGGGGCGATCGCGACGATCGGCGTGGTTTGCAGCACCACGGCATAGGGAAAGAAACTGCGCTCGATCCATTTGCTCTGGGTAAACAGCACCGCTACTAGCAGCCCGGAAACCACCGCCGCGATAAAAGCAAAAATTGTAATCTTCAGCGTGATCAGCAGCGACGGAAACAGCGTACCCCACTCCTGAAATAGGGTTTGCAGCACCAGAATTGGACCCGGTAGCAGATAAGGCGGTGTATTCGTAACGCGCACGCCCACTTCCCAGAGGGTCAGCATTATCAGCCCTACGGCGATCGGGGCAAGAATTTGCGGGGACAGCAGACGATCGATCCACCGGGGCTTTTTGGGCTGTTGAGCAACCAAAGGAGCTTTTAGCGTATTGGAATTCATCGTGCTCCCTCGCTCATTGGTACAGAGGGTAGATCGGCAGGCTGCCAGGGTTCAAGCTCTGGATCAGTGCCCATCGAGAGCGTTGTAGACAGGCGGCGGTAGTAGTTTGTAAAGGCAGCAGAGGCACGAAACGCTTCTGTACGGGGGTAAGGCGCATCGATCGCCACATCTGCCACGACCCGACCCGGACGCGCTGCCATTACCACGACGCGATTTGAGAGGTAAATGGCTTCGTAGATATTGTGGGTCACAAAAATGACTGTCCACTGCATCTGCTGCCACAAATCGAGCAAATCGCTGTTGAGCTTGCTGCGGGTCATTTCATCCAGTGCGCCAAAGGGTTCGTCCATCAGGAGCAGTTCGGGTTTTGTCACCAGGGCACGGGCGATCGAGACGCGCATTTTCATCCCGCCGGACAACTCACGCGGATAGCACTTTTCAAATCCCCGCAGGTCTACGCGCTCAATTGCTTCGGTTACTGCTGATGCGGTCGCTCGTTTGGTAAGTCCCGCCAGCTTCAGAGGAAGGCGGACATTCTCCTCGACCGTTGCCCAGGGCATCAGAGCTGCTTCCTGAAACACATACGCCAGTCGATGATTCGGATTACCCCAGGACACATTGCCCGTCGTCATTTTGCCCAAGCCTGCAATCAGCCGCAAAACGGTACTCTTGCCGCAGCCCGAAGGACCAAGCAGACTGATAAATTGCCCCTGGGCGATCGCGAGATTCAGATCTTGCAGGGCAACCGTACCGTTGGCGTAGACTTTGTTGACGTGACTGAGGGTGATTTCAGGCATTCCTAAACAAGCTCCTGAACCGCACTGTAGTTTGCAGATCGATCGTCAATCCTGGCTAAGGCTAGGACTTGTAGGCATCCACGCCTTTATTCACAAATTGCAGGGTATAGGCCTGGGTGTAGTCTGTTTCCTTTTTAAACACGCCCTGCGCCGACATGGTATCGAAGAAAGACTTCCAGCGATCGTCGGTCATCGCGCCAATGCCCTTCGCTTCAGCATCGCCCGAACTGACAATGCCGTATTCCTTCATCTTGGCAATCCCATAGGCAATTTTGTCGTCGGTCATTTTGGGATTGTCTTTTTTGATCAGCTCATTGCCCGGCGTGGGGTCACCTTCCAGATAGCTGTACCAGCCCTTGATCGACGCATCCACAAATCGCTGGACTAAATCGGGATTTTGCTCGACCAGTTCCCGTTTACACTCGATCGTTGTGGAGTAGGGATCATAGCCGGAGTCTGCCAGCAAAAATACCAGCGGCTTAAAGCCCCCTTCTTTCTCGATGACCATCGGCTCCGAACTGAGATAGCCCTGCTGCGCCGAGGTTTTATCTGCCAGAAACGGACCCGGATTGAAGTTATACGGGCGCTTCTGGCTATCGGTATAGCCGTACTTGGCTGACAGGAAGGGCCAGAAGGTGACATTTGCCGCCGAGGAGATAAAGATCGGCTTGCCTTTGAGGTCTTCCAGTGTTTTCACGCCCTGATCCGGGTGAACAATCAGCACTTGCGGGTCTTTCTGGAAAAGCGAGGCAACGGTGACTTTAGGAATGCCTTCTTCGATCGCTTTAATCGCGTCTGAGCCATAGCCCATAAAGAAGTCGATCGCTCCGCCCATCAAGAGCTGAGTGCCGTTCACCTGCGGACCACCCATTTTGACCGTGACATCCAAGCCATAGTCTTTGTAAATTCCGGTGGCAACTGCCTGATAAAAGCCGCCGTGTTCTGCCTGAGCGTACCAGTTTGTGCCGTAAGTAATCTTGGTGAGTTCACTGCTTGCAGGGCTGGCAGCCGGAGAACTGGCAGTAGGCGATTCTGTTACAGCGGGCGGTTGGCTACTCGCACAGGCAGTTACAATGCTGCTTCCGACCGTCAACGCGCCGTACTGCAAAAATTTGCGGCGATTTATTCCAGCAAAGAAAAGCGAATCTCTTGAGCGACTCATGCCATTACCCTCTTAATCGGTAAATCCTGGTTTTAAAGAAACGTGAAGCGACCCTCACTTGAACCTACTAAAACCAATGCTTGCTGATTGTACCTTCAGCTACTTTTTCGCTCAGAGCGATGCACTACCCACTCCATCACCTGGTCGCCCAGTCGCAGATTGCTCAGCCGATCGATTTCTCGAATTCCGGTGGGGCTAGTCACGTTTACTTCTGTTAGGTATCCCCCGATCACATCGATTCCCACAAAATACAGCCCATCGCGCTGCAACGTTGGAGCCAGTTCTGCACAAATTTGCCGATCGCGATCGGTCACTTCTGCTGCCGCCACACGCCCTCCGACTGCCATATTGCCGCGAAAGTCTTTTCCGGTGGGAATGCGATTGACCGCGCCGATCGGCTCGCCGTTGAGCAGAATCACCCGCTTATCGCCGTCTTTGGCTTCGGGCAGGTAGGCCTGTACCATGATCGGGTAAGTCTGCTGCTGCGTACTGATCTCAACCAGCGAGTTGAAATTGCGATCGTCCGGCTGCACAAATAGAATGCCTTCTCCTGCCTTGCCGCCCAAAGGCTTCATCACAGCTGCGCCCTGTTGCTCGACAAACTGGCGAATCACCTGTTTATCCTGCGCCACGATCGTCTCTGGAATCACCTTGGTGAATTGCAGCGCGTACATTTTTTCGTTGGCAGCTCTCAAGCCACCGGGCGAGTTGACCACTAGCGTTTTCCTCGGATCAACGTAATCCAAAATGTAAGTTGCGTAAAGATAAGGCACATTCACAGGCGGGTCAGTTCGCATGAATACCGCATCCATTGCTTCCAGGGGCAGCAAAACCTGTTCGCCCACCTGAAACCAGGGATTCTCTGCCTGCCAGCGTCCCTCGACCAGTTTGACTGGCTTCAGCTTGACCGATCGCAGCAATCCATACGCTTTGCCCGACGACACACTGAGCAGCTTTGCCTCCGTGATCCAAACCTCATGCCCTAACCCCTGTGCCGCCTCCATTAACGCCACACTCGTATCGTGACCGGGATCAAGGCGATCGATCGGGTCAATAATAAATGCAAATTTCACAAAGACGACTCCGAAAGAGGGCAGAAAAAAGCGTTCCGATTAAGCTTGCAGCATAGGGTCAAGCTTGCCACTTGCATTGAGGGCATATAGATCATCGCAACCGCCCACATGCTGCCTGTCAATAAAAATTTGGGGAAGACTGCGCCGCCCGTTTGCCCGCTTCGCCATTTCCGCCCGAGCCGCCTCATCGCCATCAATGCAGTATTCTTCAAAGTCCACTCCCTTTTGCTTCAGGAGGGCTTTTGCCCGAATACAAAAAGGGCAGGTACTCCAGGTATAAATCTCAACTTCAGCAGCCATAAGAAATGTCCGTTCCGCTGTGCTTGCAACAATTATCTTTATCTTCCCCTAGTGTAAGCCAATCGCGCGATGCAAGCTGGGTTTCAGGCAATGGGGCGAGAAATCGAGCGATCGAGCGCAGGTTATTGAAACTCAGTTTTGCTGCAAGGAGAATGACGCGGTTTCGATCGCTTGGGGTAGTGCCCGGGCAGAGATCAGAGCAGCACTCCGGCAGGAATGTCGATCGAAACCCTAATTTCTTCAAAGGGTTTGCATCGATTTCAATCTAGTAAGCCATAATTGACGAAGTTTTCTGCTAGAGTGCTTGATCTCGTATGCTCAAATCCTTGATGTTCAAGTCTTTCCTGCCGCTGATGGTTCCCGCAACGCTGGCGATCGGCTCATGGGCCGCTATCGCTCAAACGGCTGTCGCTCAAACTGCATCTTCCCAGTCTTCTCTCTATCGTCCAATTCCAATGCCGTCGAGCAATGAGGTCAGCGATAGCATCACAGACCAGGACATTCCTACTGGCTTTGGCGGGTTTGCGCGAGACTATCTGGTGGACTTCAAGGAAGGCGATCAGGTCGTGATTGATTTGACTTCAGACCAGTTCGATACCATCCTGACTCTGATTGCGCCTGATGGCTCAACCGTTGCTGAGAATGACGATGGACCCGACGGCACGACAAATTCGCTGCTGTTTGCTCGCGTTACTCGCCCCGGCAATTACATTGTGCGCGTCAGTCCTTATGCTGGACAAGGTGTAGGTGCGTTCACGCTCAAGGTAACAAAGCTCCGCCCAATCTAATCGCTGCGATCGCAAGCTGTGGTTCTTCCATTCGCAACCCTATGGTACGGGGTACAATCTAGCGACCTAGTCTAGCTCTGAAGAACGGAGAACCACAGGTTTACAGTCAGCCGGAAAAGCAAACAAAAAGCTTGCCAATCTTTCCTAAAGTTTGCTAATTTAATTAAGCACACAAAGCACGCCCTGCCGGGATAGCTCAGTTGGTAGAGCAGAGGACTGAAAATCCTCGTGTCCGCGGTTCAAGTCCGCGTCCTGGCATACTTTTCAGAGATCGACCAAAAAATCTTCACGAAGTTCGCTTACTTTGTACCAAGCAAATCATGGTTTGGGCAATGCGAGCTTGCAGTCAGATTGCTTAGTAGGGGGATTCAAATCCGGCGGATTCGTCAAAGGAAGCCACATCTGCTTGGTAATCCCTCTGCTCCTGATATTCGCCGATCGCGTGATAGACCGCTATCAGCAGAAATTTTCCGATCGTTCAAAGGATTGGCTTTACGAAAAAGCCTTCTACGATCTGGACAGAGATAGGCAGTAGCAGTAATCGAATACGCATTAAAGAACGCCAACTGCTTAGGGCAGCCAATGTTCTAAATTTGCCGTCATCCAACCCGGTTAAATTAGTAATATGCAGCGTTGTTATGGCGTAATTGCGACCTTAATCACCTTTCGATCGCGCATGTCACAAAACACTTGCTCCAGGTTTTTAAGCGGCTGCCGATCGCTAACCATTAGTTCAAAGGGCAGGGTGCAGCTTGCCAGCATTGCTACCGCTTCGCGCACAAAGAAGGGAGTATTGTGAAACACGCCTTTGAGGGTAAGTTCGCAGTAGTGAAGCTGCTCGGTGCTGACGGTGATGGACGTGTCGCGGGGACAGCCGCCGAAGAGATTAACTGTAGCTCCCGGACGGCCAGAGGCGATCGCCGTTTCCCAAACTTGAGGTGATCCGGTCGCTTCGATAATTACATCTGCACCCCAGCCATCGGTCAGTTCTTTTACAGCGGCAGGAATGTCTGTGACTTGACGGTGATTAAACGTGCGGACTGCGCCAAACTGTTTACCGATTTCCAGCCGTTGATTGCTGCCGCCAAACAGGAAAATTTCTGGGGGAGCCTGCCGCTGCTGATCTCGGTTGCCCGTGTAACCCAAGCTCAATGCTGCCACAAACATCAGCCCGATCGCTCCATCGCCCAACACAACTACGCGGTCGCCCGGTTTCACATTTGATCGTGCGACGCCGTGCAGTACACAGGCAAGCGGTTCAGTCAAAGCTGCCAGCGCATCGGGGAGTCCTTCAGGAATCGGGAGGAGGTTGTCTCGGACGATCGGGGCAGGGATTTTGAGGTACTCGGCGAATGTACCGTTGTTGAAGCACAGGTCAGTGCAGAGGGAATATTCCTGTTTTTTGCAGAAGAAGCACTCGTGACAGGGTGCAGAATTATTTGCCACAACGCGATCGCCCACCTTCCATCCCGTTATGCCTTCGCCCAGGGCCACAATTTGTCCGGCGGCTTCATGTCCAAACAGGGTCGGAGGCTTAAGCATTCGGGCATGACCACCCCTGCGCCAGACTTTGAGATCGGTGCCGCAGGTGGTTGCTGCGTTGACGCGAATGATGACTTCTCCCGGGGCGGGAGTTGGGTCGGCAACCGATTCGAGCCGCAAATCTTCCTGACCGTACAAAACTGCTGCTAACACGAGTCGCTGTCCCAAACACTGAACTTCCTGATTTTACGGGAATTTGGAAAGCACTGAGGCGATCGCAGCGGATATTGGACGAGTATGAGAGGTACTCCATGCAGGATGCGGCAACGCTAGAGAGCAGTGTTTTTTGCGGAATTGACGATTCTGTGCAGCGATCGCTCTACCAATGCTCGAATTGCTAGATTTAGTCCACCTCACTTCCTTATTTTTGTGAAAGCCGAAATTCCTTCAATCTTCAAAGTTTCCCCGGATTGACTTGCATTTAATTGACCTGATCGAGGGGACTGAAAGCTTTAACCACCAACAAAACAAAATTGTGTTACCCGGCAACTCAGAATTAATGAGCTAGAGAGGCAGTTCGGACGGTCATCGTCGTAAAATACTCAGGCTTGTGGCAGCAAATAACTACAGGAAAATTTCATGGAACCAATCAAAATTGGCATTATTGGCGGCAGCGGGCTTTATAAGATGGAAGCACTCAAGGACGTTGAAGAAGTAGAAATTGACACGCCCTTTGGGAAGCCCTCGGATGCGCTGATTGTCGGAACGCTCGATGGAACCAGGGTGGCATTTCTAGCACGGCATAACCGCAATCACACGCTGACGCCCTCGGAACTTCCGTTTCGGGCAAACGTCTATGCAATGAAGAAGCTCGGCGTGGAATATTTGATTTCAGCGTCAGCAGTCGGTTCACTGCGGGAGGAGGCAAAGCCCCTCGATATGGTGATTCCTGATCAGTTTATTGATCGCACTAAAAATCGCGCCTCGACCTTTTTTGGCGAAGGTATTGTGGCACATATTGCGTTTGGCGACCCAGTTTGTCACAAGCTGGCGGGCGTGTTGTCTGAGGCGATCGAGAGTCTAGACTTGCCCGATATCACACTGCACCGGAGCGGAACCTACGTTTGTATGGAAGGTCCGGCTTTCTCGACCAAGGCAGAATCCAATCTGTATCGAAGCTGGGGCGCAACGATTATTGGCATGACGAATTTGCCCGAAGCGAAGCTGGCGCGGGAAGCCGAAATCGCCTATGCCACCCTTGCCCTTGTCACCGACTACGACTGCTGGCATCCTGACCACGACAGTGTGACTGTCGATCTCGTGATCGCCAATCTCACCAAAAATGCCGTGAACGCCCAGCGAGTGATTCGAGAAACGGTGCGCCGTCTCAGCGCAACCCCGTTTGTCTCTGATGCTCACTCTGCTCTAAAGTACGCCATTATTACGCCCCTCGACAAAGCTCCTGTCGAAACCAAAGACAAACTCCATCTACTATTACAAAAGTACCTATGAATCGGTCATATCTTTTGGGATTATCTGCCATTGGGGTGCTGCTTACCACTTCGCCTATGCTGCTGTCTGCGCCAGGAATGGTTCAGCCTGCGCTTGCTCAGCGCGTCGTTGAAGTCACACCGCCTAGCAACAGCACCAATGTTTCGCCCAATGCCTTTATCTCGGGGCAGTTCGACGCCTCGGGGACGATCGATGTCAGATCAGTTCGCATCTTTGTTAACGGCCAGGATGTGACGAGCCAAAGCTCGGTAACGCCCAATTTCTTTACCTACCGTCCTACTCAGAGCTTGCCCTCTGGAGTCAATCAGGTGCGGGTGGAATATCGCAACAACAACGGCGAACAGCGGACGCTTGCCTGGTCTTTCTCGGTGCAGGGGCAGCCGCTTCAGCTTACATCTGTTACCACTAATGCCGGAGTTGCACCGCTGAATACAGGTTCAACCCTGACTGTGACGATCAATGGCACTCCTGGACTGCAAGCCTCGGTGCTGCTGGTTCAGGATGGACGAACCGTACGTGAATTGCCTGCAACGGAGACTTCGTCGGGCGTGTATCGGGTCAACTACACAGTGCAGTCGGGCGATCGCTCAGCGGAAACGGCAATCCTGGCACGTCTGCGTCGTCAAACCCAATCCGTTTATGGGGCAGTGGCTCAGCCTGTTGCCTTTAATACCTCGGTCGGAACACCTCCAGGGGGAAATACGGGCGGCAATCCCGGAGGAAATACAGGTGGCAACACGGGCGGTAATACTGCCGAACTTCAACCCCGATTCACCAACTATCAGGACGGCGGACGAGTCGGTAGAAACGGCTTTACGCTGGTGGGTCAAACCCGACCGAATGCGAGAGTTCAGGTAAATATCCTGGGTAGCGCGACCGTCCTCGGCGTTCCCGTAGGTGGGGAAGTGATTGTTGATCGGGAATTTACCGCAGACAATAACGGACGGTTTGAAGTGACAGTTCCGCCGCCCAGAATTGCGGTTCCGGGATTACGCTATCGAATTCGGGCAACGGCGATCGAGGGCAACCAGGTCAGCCAGACGACCGAGATTATTTTGCGCCAGCAAATCGAACGTTAAGTGCGCCAGCAAATCGAACGTTAGATGCGCCAGCAAGTCGAACGTTAAATGCGCCAGCAAATCGAGCACTAGACTGAAACCGCCGCTCAACTTCTGCATTTTCAGGAAGACAAACCCATGCCAAAACTCCAATCCCGGATGCTGACCCTGATTTCAGGACTTCTAAGCGCAATCATGCCGCTGGCTGCAACAACTGCACTGGCTGCCGGACGGGTGACGTGGAAGTACAAAATCTTTCGGGGGTCGGTTCCGGTTGAGGAGTTGACGGCTCTGGCGGAGCAGGGTGAGGTATCACCAACGCTGGAAAGGCTGATGAAGCGATCGGGACAAAACCCGACTGATGTGCAGGAAGCCCTGAGCCGGGAGGTTAGGGTCGATCAGGTTATGCTCGATCGCTTTTTGAACAGTCCGCTGGGTGAGGTTACCCTACGGCAGCTAAGTGATTACGTTCATACCCCATCCCGGACGGCCGATACTCAGGCAATGCGGGCGGCTCTCGTTCTATCTGCCAGCGAGGACGATCGAATTAGCCTGATCGAAGTGGTGCAAAATTACCCGGCGGGCGCAGTCGTGGTCGAAGGCGATCGAATTGCAGAAGCCGCCGAGCTGCTAAATACCCTCCAGGGAGGGCTGCAAAATCTCCTGGAGGGCTTTCGCTTATTCTAATTTGCTCGTTTGAACCAGTTTCTCTCTTTGAACTCGTTTCTCTTAATAAGAGCAGCTAGGTAAGAGCAGTCTTGTGCGATCGTCTCCAGCTCCATTTCTGGAGGCTCATTCTTATTGCAAGCTTTTATATTAGTAGGCTAAAGTTTCCAGGGTCTCGCGCAGGTAGCGGCTAACGAGCTGGTCAAGGGTCTGCTCAGCAGTATGGAACGTCAGCGATCGTTCTGCCTGCCACCGGTGGAAACCAGAACTGGCTGTAATGGCTTGCTTGAGGTTGTCCCAAATCAAATCATCCGAAAACGAAGCGGGGGCGGACGAAGGAGAAGTCATAGTTACCTGCAAAACTGCTGTGAGTGTGAGAAATAAGGCGATACCTACTCACAGCATAGCGTAGCCCTACTGATTGGCTGTGCTGTAGAACACGGATCTCAGCCTTTTGCAGGGCTTTTTACATGAAACTGGGCAGAATCAAGCCTGAGAAATACAGGCTTCTGTATCTTTTCTGATAAAAGTGATAAGGGAAGCGAAAGGTCCTTTATGGCTGACTCACACCCCGAAATTGATCTCGCTGGCTTTATCGAGCATGCCCTGCTAACTCCAACGGCAACCCCTGAGGATGTCTCACGCTGTTGTGCAGAAGCCGATCGCTATAAGTTTGCGACAGTTTGTGTCTATCCTACCCATGTGAAGCAGGCAGTCGAGATCCTGCGTAATAAGTTTCCTAAAATTTGCACGGTGATCGGGTTTCCGGCAGGTGCAACGACTTCGGCAGTCAAGCTTTATGAGGCTCAGGAAGCCGTCGAAAACGGAGCCAGCGAGCTGGATGTGGTGCTCAATTTAGGCTGGCTAAAGGTCGGCAAAACCAACGAGCTGCACCATGAACTGGCAGAAATCTGTGAGTTAGGCCAGCCTGTGAAGGCAATTTTGGAAATGGCACTGCTGACCGACGACGAAAAAAAAATGGCAGCCGATGTTTGTTTAGATGCAGGAGTGGCTTACCTGAAAACGAGTACGGGCTGGTTTGGCGGCGCAACGATCGAGGACGTTAAGCTGCTTAAGCAGTTCACTAAAGACCGGGTAGGCATCAAAGCAGCGGGGGGAATCCGTACCGTTGAGCAAGCGATCGACCTGATTGTGGCAGGCGCAACCCGGTTGGGCACTTCGCGAGGCGTCGAACTCATGCGCCAACGCGATACCCTGAAGTAGGGGAGGCGACACGCGGAAGGACTATGAGCGGAACCTACAAGGCGATCGGAATTAATCTCAAGAGTACGCCCCTGGGTGAGTCCGATCGGCTGCTGACGATTCTGACCGAGGAATTGGGGCTACTGCGAGTGGTCGCGCCTGGTTCACGCAAGCATAAGTCCAGTTTGGGTGGACGCAGCGGCTTATTTGTGGTGAATAATTTGCTGATTGTCAGCGGCAAGAATTTAGATAAAGTGATTCAGGCAGAAACCGTCGAGTCGTTTCCCGGGCTGAGCCAGGATCTGAAAAAGCTCACAGCAGCTCAATATCTGGCGGAGCTTGCCCTCTATCAAGCTCTCAGCGAGCAGTCTCAGGCAGATTTATTTCACTTGCTGTGCGAACATTTGACCCGACTGGAAACGCTATCCGGAATTGTGACGCTGCCCTGTCTGGTTCACGCCATGTTTCATCTGCTGGCCCTTGCCGGAATTGCGCCTCAGGTGTTTCGCTGCGGTGTCACTCAGAAAGAAATTACTCCTGATTTTTCTGACCCAGATTGGCGCACGGGCTTTAGCAGTGTTGCGGGTGGTGTGGTGCTGCTGTCGGAGTTGGCCAATCTGCGTCTCGACACGGCTCCTCCGCGTAAAGCCCCGTCTGGTGCGCCGAAGATTCTTTCAGATCACCCCCACGAGGGAACTGCTTCGCATCGCACTACAAATTTCACCCAAACTCCCCCAGAGCTACATGCCCAAATCACTGCGATCGAGCTATACCTGCTTCAGCAGTTGACGAAACCCGACTTGCTAGAAACACTGATGCAGGCTGACCCTCCCGCCTTTGCTTCTAATCAGATTTGGCTTCCCATCGAGCGGATTCTGCGTCACTATGCTCAATATCACTTCGACCGACCGATTCGCTCGGCTACCCTGATTGATCCCTGTTTTGCTCCGGCTAGTGACCTTTCTCTCCAGAAACTATGATGCGATCGTTTGACAATCTCCCAACTTCAGCGTCCATTTCTCGATCTAATCCGCTTAATCCTGGGATTGGAGAAGGGTGTGGAGGCATGGCAGCGGACTCAGGACAGTTGGGCCTGGGACAGCCGCATCTGGGACAAGTCAACCGTCAGAATTCCAGTCCTTCTTCGTCTCGGCTACCGGACTATGTGCTATGTGCCGATGGAGACGATCGTTTTGATCCATCTGCTGACCTCGGTGTCATTTCGCAGTCTACCGTTTCGGACTCGTCGCAGAAAACCTGGGACGGTCAAACTCACCTCGGTCGGTCTGAGCAGGGAAACAAAGCAGCAGGAAATCACTTAAACGGCTCCAATGGTACTGGGGGGAACGGCAACGGTTCTCATGGCAGCGATCAGAGCCAGCAGGCAACCGCTTCGGAGCCGGGATTGGTGCCCGTGCTAAAGAACCGCGCCTTCCTTACCCTTTGGGGCGGGCAGGTGTTTTCTCAAATTGCTGACAAGGTTTATTTAGTGCTGATGATCGCTCTGATTGCCAATCGCTTTCAGGCAGCGGATCAATCGATTAGCGGTTGGGTATCATCGCTGATGATCGCGTTCACGATTCCCGCTGTACTGTTTGGCTCGATCGCTGGGGTTTTTGTCGATCACTGGCGCAAGCGGGCAGTGCTGGTATCCACGAATCTGCTGCGGGGCGGACTGGTGCTAAGTGTGCCGTTTCTGCTCTGGATTTCGCAGGGCTGGAGTGCTTTGGGCGGTCTGCCTGTCGGATTTTTGATAGTGCTGGGCGTGACGTTCCTGGTCTCAACGCTGACGCAGTTTTTTGCTCCGGCTGAGCAGGCAGTGATTCCGCTGATTGTCGATCGCCGTCATTTGCTCTCGGCAAACTCGCTCTACACCATGACTATGATGGCATCGGTGATTGTGGGATTTGCCCTAGGAGAACCTTTGCTGGCTCTGGCAGATATGATTGCTGCACCGATCGCCGCTCAGTTTCACTTGCCTCCAGCGATCGGGAAAGAAGTTTTAGTAGGCGGCAGCTATGTGATTGCGGGACTGATGCTAATCTTCCTGCAAACGAATGAAAAGACGATCGACTCTGACGAATCCCTACCTGATGTCTGGAATAACATTCGCGACGGGTTGCGCTATCTGAAGGAGAAGAGCCACGTTCGGGCAGCCCTACTGCATTTGGTAATCTTGTTCTCGACCTTTGCGGCTCTGGCGGTGTTGGCAGTGCGCTTGGCAGAAGTCATGCCGGAAATCAAATCTTCCCAGTTTGGCTTTTTGCTGGCGGCTGGCGGCGTAGGAATGGCGATTGGGGCAGTGGTGGTCGGACAATTTGGGCAGCGGTTTACGCGCAGTCAGTTGAGCCTGTATGGGTCGATCGGCATGGGTGTTGCGCTTGCCCTGATTGCGGTGACGGCTCATCGTCTGATCATTATGCTGCCGCTGCTGGTGCTGCTTGGGTCTTGTGCGGCGATTGCCGGAATTCCCATGCAGACCGCTATTCAGGAAGAAACCCCAGAAGAGATGCGCGGCAAGGTGTTTGGGCTACAAAACAATGCTATTAACATTGCGCTGAGCCTGCCGTTGGCATTAGCAGGGGTAGCAGAAACATTCTTTGGGCTGCGGGCAGTGTTTCTGGGACTAGCCGTGCTGGTAATCGGGGGTGGAACGCTCACCTGGTCAATTTCTCGGAAGTAGAATGTTGCAGAAGGGACAGGACACACTAAAATCCTTAATACAAGATTTAATGATCCTGATTAAGTGAATCCTGTTGAATGCACATTGCCTGGATAGGAAAGAAATCTCCGTTTTGTGGCAACGTCACCTACGGTCGAGAAGTGACTAACGCGCTCTTAGACCGAGGCTACCGAGTCAGCTTTCTCCATTTCGCCCAAGAAGAGACGGGCGTGACGAACGAATGGGGAGATTGCCAGGAAGTCTCGATTCCTTTTCTTTATAAGTCCCAAATCTATACCATTCCTTCGCCGAAATCGAGTCGGGTGCTGACCGAAGCACTTCGCCAGCTAAAGCCCGATCTAGTTCATGCGTCGCTCACGCTGTCGCCCCTCGACTTTCTGCTGCCGGAAATCTGTCAGGAGCTAAACTTACCCCTGGTTGCTACCTTTCATCCCGCCTTTGCCCGTAAAGCGAGAAATTTTACCTCTGGGACTCAGCACCTTACTTATCAGCTTTATGCCCCTTCGCTAGCAAACTACGATCGCACGATCGTCTTTTCTAAGCTTCAGCGCGATCTGCTCATTCGTCTGGGGGTTCCCAAGCAGCGGCTTGCCGTAATTCCAAACGGTGTGGATGCCGACAAATACTCGCCTGGGCTGTCCAAGCTAAAAGCAGAACTCAAGGCACAGCGTATCTTTGTTTATCAGGGGCGCATCTCGGTCGAAAAGAACGTCGAAGCCATGCTGCGCGCCTGGAAGCAGGCAGAAATGAACTGCTACAGCAAGTTAGTGGTCGTAGGCAATGGTCCGCTGGCTCCGTCTCTTATGAGTACCTATGGCGAGGAGCAAGGTGTTATCTGGTTAGGCTTTGTAGCTGACGAGCGGCAGCGAATTCAAATCCTGCGCGGCTCGGATGTGTTTATTCTGCCGTCTTTGGTGGAAGGGCTATCTCTGTCGCTGCTGGAAGCGATGAGCTGTGGGGTTGCTTGCCTTGCCACTGATGCGGGTGCAGATGGTGAAGTGCTGGAAAAAGGCGCAGGAGTGGTTCTCAGTACGCAAAGAGTTGCGACTCAGCTTCAAACGCTTTTGCCCCTATTCCAGGATCACCCAGAACTGACCATGCTCCTGGGGCGCAAAGCCCGTCAGCGTGTTCTCGATCGCTATACCCTCAGCCAAAACATTACCCAGCTTGAGGTGCTGTATCATCAGGTGCTTCAAGAACAGCGCGTCTATCTCAGCAGTTCAAGCTAGCGATCGGCTAGATAGACACAAGGAATGCTCATACCTAAAGGCGGCTAACCTTAGAGCGGCTAATTTTTAAGCAGCTTACTTTGGATTCTTGCCTGAATTTTCCCAGCACACCGATATAGAATCATTTCCACCAAACTATACAGAGAGCCAGCCTTTTCTAAGTTCAAAATGGAAAGGTAAGGCTGGTCGGGTGGAGTTGATGCTTCACGATTTATAGGAGTTTCTATTTTTAGAATTCCTGGTTAAATCAGAGCAATATCACTCGGTCGAGAGATGATTTTTTGAACTTTTGAGGTTGGGAAATGGTTGGTTTTCAAGCACTTTTGGGTTTATGTTAAGCGATGTAACAATAATGCTGTCATGACAGCAAGCCGTCTTGACAGTACCTGTTTTGCCGTTTATCGTGTCATACATACCCGGGTATTCAATAAATAGTCGTTGTTATGCAAGACAAGCACAAAGTTACGCTATACCTTCCTCCAGACCTGCACCGCCAGCTCAAAATTCGTTCCGCAGTTGAATTAGAGCCGATGTCCACAATCGCAGAGCGTGCAATTGTTTTCTATCTCACTCATTCTGAAGTAGTTGATGAGGTAGAAGCAGCTCACGGGCAAACTCACCGGGTTTACAGTTGCCCCGAATGTGCAAGTTCGCTCGTTCTGAAAGAGGGAGAGATGGCGGCTCTGAGCGGTCAAGCGGAGATTCCGTTAGACGAAGAAGCATCGGTAGAGCGACTTCCAAAGGGTTCTCCCGATCAGCGAGGCGAGGGCGAACTGGTTCCCTGCTAGGTTCTTCTTGTTATTAAAAGTTTGCTTGCTTCAGTAGTTTTGATTTGAACGTGAAATTGTCTTTTTCAGCGTTGGACTTCTGTTACCCAGTTTGGCAGTTGTCTACTCCTGACATCTGCACCGTCTCTTAATAGGTCATGGTTATGAAAGAAGAACTTAATATTCTAGTTCAGGCTCAATATCCTCTGATCTACCTCGTCACGTCTGAGGAGGAGCGGGCAGAGCAAGCAATTTCATCGCTGGTGCAGACAAAGCCATCTCGAAGAATTTTTGTCTGGACGATGACTCACGGAATTGTTGAGTATGGTCAACCCAGAAATGTTACTCAGCACAATACCGTTGCTCCTGAAGCGGCGATCGAGTGGGTAGTACGTCAAAAGGAACCCGGTCTCTACGTCTTTAAAGATTTGCACCCGTTCCTTGATTCGCCTGGTGTCACGCGCTGGCTGCGAGATGCGATCGCGAGCTTCAAGGATGCCCAGAAGACAATTATTCTCATGTCTCCAGTGCAGACTGTGCCGATTGAGCTAGAAAAAGAGGTGGTGGTGGTAGATTATGCCCTGCCTTCTCTGGAAGAGCTGAATCAAGTACTCACTCATCAACTAGACCAAATTCAGCGTGAGCAGCGTGAGCGGGCTCGCCTGGGTCGCCCTGACCCGACTCGGATTTCGACCGAAGCGCGTGAGAAGCTGCTGAAAGCAACGCTGGGTTTAACTCGCGATGAAGCTGAAAAAGTCTATCGCAAGGCATATGTAATGTCTGGGCGGTTGACGGAGACTGAAGTAGATATCGTTTTAACTGAGAAGAAGCAGCTTATCCGTCGCAATGGCATTCTGGAGTACATCGAAGAAGATGAAACCCTAGATGCGGTTGGCGGACTAGAGGAGCTAAAGCACTGGTTGCGCCAGCGATCGAACGCCTTTACCGAGCGGGCAAGAGAGTACGGATTGCCTCAGCCAAAAGGGATGCTGATTCTGGGTGTTCCGGGCTGTGGAAAGTCGCTCATTGCAAAAACAACTTCCCGCCTCTGGGGTCTGCCGCTGCTGCGGTTAGATATGGGACGAGTTTACGATGGCTCAATGGTGGGTCGATCAGAAGCAAATTTGAGAAATGCGCTAAAAACGGCTGAGTCAATCTCCCCAGCGATTCTGTTCATTGATGAAATTGACAAAGCGTTTGCAGGTAGTGCAGGGTCAGCGGATTCTGATGGAGGTACTTCCAGCCGGATCTTTGGTTCTTTCCTGACCTGGATGCAGGAAAAGTCATCGCCTGTATTTGTAATGGCAACGGCAAACCGGGTTGAGCGTTTGCCTGGAGAATTCCTCAGAAAAGGACGATTTGACGAAATTTTCTTCGTTGATCTGCCGAACAATGAGGAGCGCAAAGAGATTTTCAAGATTCACCTGTCCAAGCGTCGGCGCGATATTAGCCGCTTTGACCTGGATCAACTGGTGAAGGTTTGCGAAGGGTTTTCAGGTGCGGAGATTGAGCAGGCACTTGTTGCTGCAATGTACGAAGCATTTGCCCAGGATAGGGAATTCACCCAACTGGACATTATTGCAGCGATTCGAGCCACGATGCCGCTCTCCAAGACCATGAGTGAGCAGGTGACTGCCCTGAGAGATTGGGCAGGACAAAGAGCAAGACCTGCTGCTTCTTCAGTTGCTGAATATCAGCGGCTGGAGTTCTAACAAGCTTTCTCTCCTGGTTCCCAACAGGCGAGGAAAGGCTAGCAACAGAAGCTAGCAGTCTAGTCCAAAGAGCCGTATCCGTTGGCATTCCAACCGCTTAGCGATCGGCGTAAACACTTCCTAACGTTTGTCGTTTCTCTCAACTTCTCTACAGGAGGAAATCCAATGTCTCACTTTAGCACTCTGCGTACCAAGATCACCGAATCTGAAATTCTGAAGTCCTCGCTGCGGGATCTGGGTATCTCCGTGAAGACGGAAGCTGATGTACGTGGCTACAACGGTCAGCGCGTTCGTGCAGACATCGTTGCTGTTTTGGATGGCGAGTATGATCTGGGCTGGTCTCGCAATGCAGATGGTTCTTTTGACCTGATTGCTGATCTGTGGGGTGTTGCTAAGAAGCACAACCAGACCGAGTTGATTAACTCGATCAACCAGAAGTATGCTGTAAACAAGACGCTGGCTGAAGTTAAGCGTCCTGGTCTGCAAAACGCTAACGTGAAGCTGGTTGTTCAGTAAGTTTTATCAGCGTTCCCAATTCGGCGGGTTAATCCATTACGGGTTAGCCCGTTTTTTGCGATCGAACAAACGCTCTATTCAGAAACATTAAGCATCCTGCTAGGTGAAAGCTTTTCGGGAGCTGTAGGCGTACAATTTAATCAGCAAAAGCGCGGCAAAGAAGGCGTTCCTGATGGGGAAATTGTCCAAACACAATTCTCAAAGGTTGACAATGCAACAGATTTAGCTGCAAAGCCGGCAGGAAAAATTTGGGATAATTATGCCTCCCTATCCTGGAGCAGTAATTGAATGAGCACAGCTCTTTTACTATAAAGAATGCAAAAAGAGGCAAAATATAATTCGCCTCTCGTTGAGATATTCGATGAAATTGAGCAGAATTACGCTTGAGTTAATACCTGAGCAGCAGCAGCAACGCCAGCGCCAGGAGATGAGTTCTCGTAGTGCAGCTCTTGCAGTGCAGCTTCGATCGCACTTACTGCAGTCAGAATATCGCGATCGCTGACAAATCCCAGGTGTCCGACTCGGAAGATTTTGCCTTTGAGCTGATCTTGTCCGCCTGCCAGGATAATATCAAATTTCTTCTTCAGAATCGATCGAATCTGCTCAGCTTCGACATTGACTGGAGCAACGGCAGTAATCGCAGGGCTTGCATTCGAGTCAGCCGCAAATAGGGGCAGTCCCAAGGCTTTCATAGCAGCGCGGGTCGCCTCGGTATGGCGACGATGGCGAGCGAAGATATTTTCTAGCCCTTCTGCTTGCATTAGCTTCAGAGCAACCTGAAGCGCGAAGAACATATTGACTGCGGGAGTAAAGGGGGTGCTGTTTTCTTTTGCAGATTTGCGATATTTGCCCAGATCCAGGTAGAAGCGCGGCAGTTTTGCGGTTTCGTATGACTTCCAGGCTCTGGAACTAACTGCGACAAATCCTAATCCGGGCGGCAGCATGAATCCTTTTTGTGAACCAGATGCGACGACATCTAAGCCCCACTCATCGATCGGTACACTGGTTGCACCTAGACTGGTAACAGCATCGACCATGATCAGAGCTTCGCCGTGCGCTTTCACATACCGGCTGATCGTTTCCAGATCGTTCAATACCCCAGTTGATGTTTCGCTGTGGGTGACGATCACCGCTTTGATTTGCTTTTCGGTGTCGGCTTCGAGACGCTCCCGGAAAGCTTCAGGATCAACAGGCTTGCCCCATTCTGCGGTGACCTGCTCGACGTTGACGCCATAAACCTGACAAACTTTTGCCCAGCGTTCGCTAAATTTGCCGTTGTTGCCCACTAGGACTCGATCACCCGGACTCAGGAAGTTGATCATTCCGGCTTCCATTGCCCCGGTGCCGCTGGCTGCCAGAATCAGCACATCGTTTTGCGTTTGATGCAGCCACTTCAAGCCCTCGACCACTTCTGCCATAATCTTGGCAAAATCGCCGCTGCGATGTCCGATTGGGTGCTTTGCCAGTGCCAGCAATACCTGTTCGGGCACAGGGGTTGGACCCGGAATCATCAACATTAACTTATCGTCCATTGCTCTGTCCTGCTGCTCTGATCTGTGGAGTTCGTTGTGATAAGATTCAAACCCTGATCATACAACTTTTAAGCCTATCCAATTTTTTGATGCTCAGAAGCTAACGTTGTCATTCTCTAAATTTCAGGCAGTCATGACGTTGCAAGGATGATAAGGGAATCGAGGGAATGTAGGAAGGCAAATGGGGTGCAGTTGGGAGATGGCTCTGGGAAGGAGCAGGAATCGGGGAAATAAGGGGAACTAGGATTAGCAATTCTGCCCAATGCATTTTGTCTGAAGTCAATTTTGTCTGAACTCAAGGTGCGATCGTCTGGATTGAAACACAAGCATGAAAGCGTTTGACGAACCAGGAAGAGGACTAAGCCTGATTAGTTCCTGCACCTGAATCTTTGCCCTGATCTTTTACATTTTGAGCGCGACGACGCACCAGAAAATCGGGAAGTTCAACCGTTGTGAGCCGTAGCGGAGAAACGCTAGAAGAAGATTCTGCAGAATGAGCCATAACCGATTGAAATGACTGGAGCAACTCCGGGGGCAGAGCATGAGCCGAGGCATGATGGGTAAGAAGCTGCTGAATTAAGGCTTTAATCTGAGCAATCTGTCCCTGCCCGCGATTGTAGTGATCTTTCCAATATTGCACAGCGGTTTCGTACTCTGTTCCCTGCTGTGCCTGATGCAAAATCTGCTCCTGCATTTCTGCCATGCGTTGTTCTAGCGTTGTGAGTCGTTCTTGGAGCAGCTCCCGCTCTGCTTCTAGCTCTTGCTGCTGTTGCTGCCAGCGGCTTTGCTGAATGGTGTACTGAACAAGTTGTTGCTCCAGATTTTCGACCTGGCGGTGGGCGGCTTCTAGATCTCGTTCCAGAGTGGTTTTGCCCTGGCTCTCGGTAGGATGAATTACCTGCTGCCAGTGGGCAATACGCTGCTGCTGTTCGACCAGGGCACCCTGCATTCGCTTGAGCTGTGCTTCGAGCTGGGAATAGCTGCTCTGCTGCTGAAAAAGATGGTTTGAAAGCTCGTGAATCTGCTGTTGAGCGACTTCGAGCTGTCCCTGAAGGGTTACCGAAAGCGATCGTGCTGCCAGGGTTTCCGATTCGAGTTCAACGACGCGCTGTTGGCGTAGGTCCAGGGCGTCTTGTAAGTCCTGAATCTGCTTGGCAAGGCGGTGTCTCTGATTTTGATTTTCGAGCTGATCCTGTGCGAGCCGCAGCCGCAACCGCTCAACTTCCTGCTGCTGAAGCCGAGTCATGGCCTCGATCGACTGCAATAGCTCCTGAATCGCCTGATCGCGCTGCTGCGTTTCGATCCGCTGGGTTTCAATTGCCTGCTGCTGCTCCGAAAGCTGAAGTTTGAGTCGGGCGATCGCCTGCTGCTGCACCTGAGAAAATTCTTCGGTGATAGCAAGCTGTTTTTCAAGAATGCTTTGCTCCTGCACCTGGATTCTGACTTCATCCAGATAGGCGAGTGCCTGATCGAGAGCTTGCTCCAGGTGATGGATGCGAGTTGTCCGCTCTTGATCGAGGTCTCGCGCCTGCTCCAGCTCATTCAGCAATGCCTGATAGTCCGCAGCCGTAATTGACAACCCCGACTCTGCCAAACTGGTGGATTCGGATGGAATCGTCTCTGCTGGCATCGCGGAAGGATGAGGTATCATGCTGCGATCGTGTAGCGCATCGGACTGGGACACTCCCAACCTCCAGGGAATCACGCAGGAAAGAATCCGGTCAATATCCGTCTAAAAGACGCTGCCAACAGTCTACCGGATGAATTCCAAAGTGGCACTTTTCCAATCTAAATTTCTTGAACTGCCACTCTTGGAGAATGTTTGATTCAGGATTAGGGGTTCTGAATCGCCCCCTAATTTCCATTCGTCAGAGACTGATAAGCCAGGGACTTTAAAACTTAATCTGGAAGAGGTTCTGTCAGGAAA
The DNA here is from genome assembly GCF_039962475.1 of Leptolyngbya sp. GB1-A1. Lineage (NCBI taxonomy): Bacteria > Bacillati > Cyanobacteriota > Cyanophyceae > Leptolyngbyales > Leptolyngbyaceae > Leptolyngbya > Leptolyngbya sp. GB1-A1. Next base: position 190,694 of record NZ_JAMPLI010000004.1, read on the forward strand.
AAGAGAGCTTAAGCGGCAGGCTTAAGCAACACTTACTTTCAGGTCAAACCACTTGTCCAACACAAGGCTGGGCTTAGGATTGAGGCTGACAGAGATCCGGTGGTAGTGAGTTTGCCGAAGTGGAGTTCAGCGACCAGCGGTAATCGATCGGCAGATTGGCTCGCTGGCAGCTCTCTTCGAGGTGCTTTTGCTGAGACAAGGCTTTTCGCAAAGTGATGATTAGCTCATGCACTTGCTCCTGCTGGGGAGATTGATATCCAACTGCTTGCATAGTTTGACGTTCAAGCAGTTGGAGCAATAACTCGTAGTGGATATGCGAAGGAAGAGGAATAGGCTCCATGCAACCTGGGGATTAGGAATTGTAAAAAAGCTGCAACATGACTTAAGTATGCACTTAAATCTTTAAACCTGCGAGTAAATCGCTCGCTCAGCGGCGCGAATTTACCAAAATTGCTTCAACGGCTTGCTGAAGATCGGGCTGCTTGACTAGCGATTCTCCGATTAAGACTGCCCCTGCACCTGCCTGACGAACTCGCTCTAGTTCCGCTGAAGTATGCAGCCCGGACTCGCTGACTATCAGGATTTCACGCGCTCGAATTTCCTCGCTCCGTGCCGCTAGCAAATCTTCAGTCGTTTGCAGATCTACCGTGAAATTCTCCAGGTTGCGGTTGTTGATCCCCACCAGCGTCGCTCCTTCCAAAGCCAGGACGCGATCGAGTTCCGCCAGGGTATGCACTTCGATCAGAGCGGTCATGCCCAGAACTCGCGCAATTTTCAGGAAATACTGCAAGTCTTTGTCCGGCAAAATTGCTGCAATCAGCAGGATGGCATCAGCTCCGTTGTTTCGCGCCAGGTAGATTTGATAGGGATAAATGATGAAATCCTTACAAATCAACGGAAGATCGATCGCTTCTCGGATTTGCTTTAGATTCTCGAAGCTGCCCTGAAAGAATTTTTCGTCGGTTAGCACCGAGATACAAGCAGCTCCTCCTTGAGCGTAAGATTGGGCGATCGCCACTGGATCAAAATCTTCCCGCAGTATGCCTTTACTAGGAGAAGCCTTCTTCACTTCCGCGATCAGGGCAGGATGACTGGGAGCTGACTTGAGTGCAGCCAGAAAATCCCGGACAGGCGGCGCAGTTTTTGCCTGTTGCTGAAGCTCGATCAGGGGCAGACGCTCCCGCATTTTATCGACTTCTTTTTCTTTCTGCCAAACGATCTCTTCAAGAATATGGCGCGGCTCCGCATCTTGAAGCTGAGCTTGATAGCGGACAAACTCGACAGCGATCGTGGGGTTAGGTTGGCGGCGACGGATTTGCATTGAAGGGAGTCGGTGAGGGGGTGTATGGGTGAGGGAAGGGTGAGGTAAGGGGTAAAAAGTGGGCAGTAAAGAAGTGGGCAGTAAAGAAGTGGGCAGATGAAAGAAGCAGGGGGTAAAGGGTGATGAAATAAAGGCAGTCAAGGGAGCCAGGATAAAGAAGTAGGGAGCAGAATTGCCCCAGGGATCCAGCTTCCCCTCATCCACCGAGCCACCTACTTACTCCCTCACTGCCCCAATCCCTTCATCAATGCGCGACAACTGCCCGCTTATACGCCTCATCTAGCACTTCAGATAGCGTGGGATGGGTGTGAACAGTAAAGGCGAGGTCTTTGATCGATCGCCTTTCTGCGATCGCGTTGGCGGCTTCCTGAATCAGGTCAGAGGCGTGGAGTCCCAGGATGTGAACGCCCAGCACTTCTCCCGTATCTTCGCGGTAAATCACTTTTGCTATTCCATCAGTTTCGCCCTCGGCGATCGCTTTCGAGTTGCCTTTGAAGTACGACCGTGTCGTTGCCACTTTGAAGCCTTCGGCTTTGGCAAGTTCCTGGGCGGCGGGTTCGGTGAGCCCGACAAAGCTGACTTCGGGATGGGTAAAGGCGGCGGCTGGAATGCTGCGATAGTCCACGATGCGCGACCGACCGCAGATGTTTTCAACGGCGATAATGCCCTGCGCCGAAGCCGCATGAGCTAGCATCATTTTTCCAGTGGCATCGCCGATCGCCCAGAGATGGGGCGCAGGCTGACCGTCTACAAGAACTTCTAAGCGATCGTTCACGGGGATAAAGCCTCGGCGATCGAGTTCAACGCTGACAGCTTCCAACCCCAAATTTTGGGTGGCAGGGATGCGTCCGGTTGCAACGAGGCAAGCATCGACTTCCAGCACGTCAACGACTTCTTTGGTTTTCGCGTCTGCAAGTTCGATGACTACGGGCGAACCGGGGATCACTCGCTTTGCCAAGGTGCTGACTTTGGTTTCGATATCACGAGGGGCAATCAAAACGCGCTGTGCCTGCTTCGCAATGTCGGGATCAAAACCAGGCATCAGCTGATCGAGGGCTTCAATCATCGTCACTTCGCTGCCTAGCGCAGTATAAATATCAGCAAACTCCAGACCGATATAGCCACTGCCGATAATCGCGATCCAGTTAGGCAGGGATTCGAGCCTAACACCGTCATCGCTGGTAAAGACTGTTTTATTATCAATCTCGATTCCTGGCGGCACAAACGGCACAGAGCCCGGCGAGAGAATAATGTCTTTGGCGGTAATCGTCTTTTCGCCTGTGCTGGAGGTCACTGTGACTTTTTGCGGACCTGCAATTCGACCGCGCCCGCGAATCGTTTCAACCTTCAGCCGCTTCAGGCTATTCGTCAGGTCATCTCGAATTTTTGCAACCAGATTGTTGGCATGGGCGGCGATCGACTCCCGCTCGAATGAAACTTGTTGAACCTGAATTCCGAATGCTTTCAGGTGATGAGCATTTCGCAGCTCCCGCACTCGCCCAGAAGCTGCCAGTAGTGCCTTTGAAGGAATACAGCCGCGGTTGACGCAGGTTCCCCCCATATCTTCTGCTTCAATAATGGCAGTCTTTAGCCCACAGCTTACGGCATGCAGCGCGGCTCCATGTCCACCTACGCCCGCCCCAATAATCACTAAATCGTAGTCGAATTCGTGACTCACTTCGCTCTTCCTCTGCAATGCTCAGTCTTCCATTTTCGGTGTTGAAGGGACGATTAGACAACTGTTTACCTAATTTACCTCAGCGATTTCGATGTTTTATGCAAGAGTCAGGCTTTTGCACGGTGAAAAGATCCGTAATCCTACGCGGTAGGGTGCGATCGGATCAGCAGCTTCTGGACGAATTCTAGGAATACGTTTTCAAAAACCATCAGCGATCGACAGAGATAGTTTCAATGACTTCCGAATATCTTTACCAGAAGACAATTGAAGGGTTCCTCGGCTCTCTCAATCGCCTGGGAAACAGCAGTTGGGGGAACAGCAGTCGGCTCGATTGTCAGTTTCACCCCAGGCAAGTGCGCCAAGGGCTTCTCAAGATACCCAGTCTGCTTCTTTGCTGAGCGAAAAAGAAACTCAAATTCTCGAAGAGGCGGTTGCAGATATAGAGCAGACCGTGAAAAAGCAGCCGAAATTGCTTTGAAGCAGCCTTCGAAATCGAATCCTCATCTCAGCCTTTCTAATCCTCGGTTTGCTACTCTCGCTTGAGTTCTCGCTGGCGACGTGCTTCATACAAAATCAAAGCGGCGGAGATTGCCACGTTCAGCGACTCTACGCCTGGCACAAGCGGAATTTGTATTGCTACCTCTGCAAATGCCGCGATATCTGGCGACAGTCCGGCTCCCTCGTTGCCCAGCAGAATCAGACTGGGTAGGGTCAGGTCAATTTCCCAGTAAGTGAGGGTAGCAGTCGGCAGGGTGGCAACAATCTGAACCCCGTGACGCTGAAACTGAATCAGGTCGGATTTGAGATCGGGCGTAACAGTCATGGGCAGGCGAAACCACTGCCCAGCAGTTGCTCGCAGCACTTTGGGATGATCTAGATCCACACTGTCGGCGGTCAGCCATAGCCCTTCTGCCCCTGCAGCGGCTGCCGTGCGAATAATCGTTCCCAGATTACCTGGGTCTTGCAGCTTGTCCAGAGCGATCGCTAGCCGCAGATCATAGCCGATTGGCGTAAGAGTATTTCGCCGCACCGTTGCCACAACGCCATCGGGATTCACAGTCGTGGCGATTGCCTGCAACACTTCTTCGCTGACTAACTCCGAGCGATCGGCTTGCTCACTCACCTGTTGCCAGAGTTGTGGATGAGCCGCCTGCCACTCAGGAGTACAGCACACGACGACTAGCTCAGCATGGGTCGCACAGGCTTCTTCAAGCAGATGGGTTCCTTCGAGCAAAAACACCTGCTGTTCTCGTCGCTCTTTTGCCCGGTGCAGTTTCCGAAGTTGCTTGACGAGAGGATTTTGCAAACTGGTCAGCATTTTGGGGCTTCTACTTCGCCTTGGTCGGCTGCTTGCAGAGAATTGCAGTATCGATCAGGCTATCATTTTCGCTCTGGAGTGGACTGGGAATAGGCGAAATTTGTGGTGGCTATCGCGGCTGAAGGACGAGGTGCAGGATTTCTACCCCGTCGTGCTTCAATTCATCCTATCGATTCATCCGATCGATAGGAGTGGATGTACAGCAACAGCCCCTACAATAAAGCATTAGGAAATCACTAATTCAGAGAAGCCAGCCCGGAGCAGGTTTCTCCAGGCTTGATCGCTTCAAGGCTAATTTTTTCCAGTTGGCTTATTCAGGCTCAAGATTCGCTTGAATTTAGCTTGAGCTTATTCTGGCTTAAAATGCGGAACCCGGGACTTGAACCCGGAAGTCTTTGCAGACACTAGAACCTGAATCTAGCGCGTCTACCAATTCCGCCAGTTCCGCACGTTTCTTCAACCTTGCCTGTTCCTTGCAGACTTTCTGCTCGGTTCGGCAAACGGTTTAGCCTGCTGTGTGTCGCATCTCAACCGCGACTTCTAATCTTGCCTTAAAGTCTTTCATTCGTCAACTGGTTCGGCAATTATTTTTGAAACGGACGAGTTCTGCAAACCTACGCTATACAAATCTGCGGCTCACCTTTACACTCGTTCTGGACATTTTGAAACTTTCCGCTAGAATCATTACCAAATTTATTTCGTTTCTAGGTAACTTAGTTGCCAACCCCATTCGCTTATTTGGAGGACAGAGCCATTACTTCCACTCTTAGCCTATCGAGCCAATCTGCTCTACCCGAAGAAGACAAATCGATGCTGCAAATTTTGGGAGGGCACTCTCTTTCCGGAGAGGTCAGCATCAGTGGTGCGAAGAACTCTGCCCTTGTGATCATGGCAGGTGCGCTGCTTTGTTCAGGTGATTGTCGCCTTCGCAACGTTCCGTCTTTGATCGATGTCAGGCGGATGGGCGAAATTTTGTCTGCTCTGGGAGTAAAATTGGAGCGGCAGGGCAACGTGCTGGACATTAATGCCAGCCAGTTTGAAGTGACTAAAGCTCCCTATGAGCTGGTCAGTCAGCTTCGCGCCAGCTTTTTTATCGTGGGTCCGATGCTGGCGAGGTTGGGTGTCGCGAGAGTGCCGTTGCCGGGGGGATGTGCGATCGGGGCGCGTCCGGTCGATTTGCACGTTCGGGGTTTGCAGGCAATGGGAGCCGATGTGCAGATTGAGCATGGCACCGTTCATGCCCACATCAAGGGCGGCAAAAAACGGCTTCAGGGCGCAAGAATTTACCTCGACTGTCCCAGTGTGGGCGCGACTGAAACCCTGATGATGGCGGCAACCCTGGCAGAAGGGGAAACGATTCTGGAAAATGCGGCTCAGGAACCCGAAGTGGCTGATTTGGCGAACTTTTGCCGATCGATGGGAGCTAACATTCAGGGCGCGGGAACCAATACAATCGTGATTTCAGGCGTTCCCCAGCTTCATTCGACCGATTACCCAATCATCCCCGATCGCATTGAAGCTGGAACCTTTTTGGTGGCGGGTGCGATTACTCGATCGGAAATCAGCCTGTTCCCGATCGTGCCGGATCACCTGACGGCGGTGGTGGCGAAGCTGAAAGAAATTGGCGTGAAGGTGGTGCTAGAGGCTCCCGATCGGATGCGGGTAATTCCGACGCAGCAGCATCGGGCGACCGATATTGAAACGATGCCTTTTCCCGGCTTTCCGACGGATATGCAGGCGCAGTTCATGGCACTCCTGACCCTGAGCGACGGCAATAGCATTATCACCGAAACAGTGTTTGAAAACCGTCTGCGCCATGTCGCTGAGCTGAACCGGATGGGGGCTGATATTCGGGTGAAGGGCAATATTGCGATTGTGCGGGGAGTTCCCCTGCTGTCGGGCGCGCCCGTGGTGGCAACAGATTTGCGGGCTTCAGCTGCGCTGGTGCTGGCAGGGCTGGCGGCAAATGGAACGACTACGATTCAAGGGCTGCATCACCTCGATCGCGGCTACGACAACCTGGAAGGCAAGCTCAAAGGGTTGGGCGCAAAGCTGGAACGAATCAAGGGCGATTCAACCGAGGCGATCGCGTTGCTGAGTCCTGCTCCCGTGGGTTAATCAAACCTGCGTGAAGTTAATCCTTGTGGTAAGGGTGGGCAATGCTCACCTTTTTTAGTCAGATTTTAGTCAGAATTTTTAGAAGAATGCCGATCGGAAGAGTGATAAATTCTAAAGGCTGATCGAAGAGGAGATTTGAAGCGTTTTTGAGATCCTGCATTGCCCGCTAAATCCCCCTTTATAGGCGACTTGGAGATCCTAAAGTGAGCTAGGTTCCTCGCAGCGCAGGAAAACTAGAGAGACAAACATAATTTTAACTATCCTCCTGAACAGCTCACCCTGCTGCACCTGTGTTTTTCACTGCTGTTATTCATGCAAACCTATAAACTGCTGGCTCCTGCCAAAATTAATTTGTATTTAGAGATCATTGGCGATCGTCCCGATGGGTTTCACGAGCTAGCCATGATTTTGCAGAGCGTTGACCTTGCCGATCGACTAACGCTGCGGGCGAACGGAACCGAGCGAATTCAGGTATTGTGCAGCAATGCAGAAGTCCCATCGGATCAAAGCAATCTGGCATATCGGGCAGGAGCTTTGATGGCGCAGCAGTTTCCAGAGCAGTTTCAAAGATTTGGCGGCGTGGAGATTACGCTGGAGAAGAATATTCCGATCGGGGCGGGGCTGGCGGGTGGTTCTGCTGATGCTGCTGCCGTCATCGTTGGCATTGACCTGCTGTGGAATTTGGGACTGACGCGAGTGGAACTTCAGGAACTTGCCGCCCGCCTCGGATCAGATATTCCCTTTTGCGTCATGGGTGGCACGGCGCTCGCCACAGGTCGGGGAGAGCAACTTGCCCCTTTGACCAGTCCCGATCCGCTTTATGCAGTGCTGGCGAAGTATCAAGATTTGCCTGTTTCCACCGTTTGGGCCTATCAGACTTACCGCAAACAGTTTCAGCATACCTACGCACCCGATCGCGAAACGCTGTTAGGACGCAGAAAGAGCGTGCATTCGAGTGAGCTGGTCGCGGCGATTACTCAGCGCAACAGTCAGCGGATCGGGCAGCTTTTGCATAACGATCTGGAGAAAGTCGTTTTGCCTGCCTATCCGCAGGTAGCAGATCTGCGCCGAGTGATGGGCGAACTGGGGACGCTGGGGGTGATGATGTCTGGCTCTGGTTCCACGGTGTTTGCTCTAGTGGGCTCTCAGGCTGAAGCCGATCGAGTGAAGCAAGCTCTGCGCGATCGAATTCCTGATCCGAATCTCGGCATCTGGACAACTCGTTTGATCGGACAGGGAATTCAAGTGCTGCAATAGAATTCATTCCAGCATTCATTCCATAAGATAAGGAAAGGAGGCTGAGTTCAATCTGCCCTTGCCTTTATTTTCTGGAGATATTGTTATGACCGAACCAACCCCTCAACCGTCTGGAAAAAGCGCGGTAGAAAGCAGTTCCCCTTCTAAGCTAAATAAAACAACCGACAGTTCAGGCTATGTGCCGCCGACGCCCCTGCGCTGCTTTACCGGATCGGCGATCGCCGCAGGGTTTGCCTATGTGCTGTATCTGCTCACGCAATCAATTGTTTCTTCGTTTGCTGCAAAGCCGCTTTCTTCTACAAATATGCTGGCAGCCCGAATCGGAGCAGCCGTAAGAACGCTTGTGGTCGGCATTAGCACCATGGGAACCGGAATCTTTTTGATCGCGGCGATCGGGCTGCTGGCGTTGGGGATTCAGCTTGTGTTTAAGCAGCTTCGGCAAACTGGCGATGCGAATTAAAGTGATTAACGGAAACACCTTTGAGCCCATGACGCGGGGCATTGATGAATCGGCTCAGGCAGTCCGCTCGCCTCAGACGGAAATTATCACCACGCAGCCGAAGGCGGGTCCAGAGTCGATCGAGGGCTATTACGACGAGTATCTGGCGATTCCCGGCATTTTGGAAGAAGTGATTTTGTCGGGCGATGAAATTGATGCGTTTGTGATTGCTTGCTGGGGTGATCCGGGGGTGGAAGCGGCGCGAGAGCTGACGACTAAGCCCGTGGTTGGCATTGCAGAGGCAAGTATGTATGTGGCGAATATGGTGGCGGCTCGCTGGGGCGTAGTGACGACGATGCATCGTGCCCTCGACATGATCGAGAAAACGATTCATCGGGCTGGGTTTTCCCACCGCTGTGTTTCGATTCGCACCACGGGCTTATCGGTAATCGAAACCGAAACGGCTCGTCAGGCCACGATCGATGCTCTGGAAACTGCCGGACGGTTAGCCATTACCGAAGACAAAGCTGAAGCTCTCTGTCTAGGCTGTGCCGGAATGAGCGGACTCGATAAAGCACTGGAAGAGCGGCTCGAAATTCCCATTATTGACGCGGTGGCGGCAGCCGTCAAAATGGCGGAGGCGATCGTTGGTCTTCAGAAACAAACCAGCAAGGCTCTGACGTATCAGCGTCCCGAATCGAAGCGCATTAAAGGCTTCCCGGACTATATGCAGTTTTGAGGGATAGGGCTTGCCAGAGTTCCTGAGGGCTTGACCAGTGCTGCGATCGCCTGGGTAAGCGTTTCTAGGGCAAGCGGTTTGGCAAGGTGTTGCTGAAATCCTGCGGCAAGTGCCTGCTGCTGATCTGTATCGCTGGCGTAAGCACTCAACGCGATTCCCGGAAGATTGCTGCTCTGACGATCGGGCAGTGTCCGAAGCCGGCGCATCAGGGTATAGCCGTCCATTCCGGGCATCCCAATGTCGCTGATCAAGACATCAAAGCTCAATCGCTCCAGTGCCGCTAACGCTTCTAGGGCAGAGCTGACCGGAGTAACGCAAAGCTGCTGCTGTTCGAGCAGATAGGCAATCAATGCTTGAGTATCGGCATCGTCATCCACCAGTAGGACTCGCACTCCTTGTAGATTAGGCGCGGTATGCCCACTGGGTTGACGATCGTTTGCCTGCTCAGCCATTAGCATCAGGGGCAAATAAATTGAGAAGGTTGTCCCTTGTCCTTCGCCTGCACTTTCCACAGAAATCGTGCCGCCGTGCGCTTCAACCAACTGGCGGACGATCGCTAGCCCTAAGCCTAAGCCGCCAAATTGCCGGGTCGTTGAACTGTCTTGCTGCCGAAAATGCTCAAATACGTGGGGCAAAAACTTAGGGCTAATGCCTTTTCCGGTATCCGCAACCTGAATCCGGACGAAGGGAATTTGACAGGTGGGTGGTTTTTGCTCTAGGGACTCCAGAGGAGAAGGGAGGGAGTCAGGGGAGCTAGGGGAGGATGGAGCCAGCAGGGCATGGGGTTCTGAGGCAGCAAGTTCTGATGGAACCGACAGCCGCACGGTGACTTTTCCGCCCTGGGGTGTGAACTTAATGGCGTTACTAAGCAGATTCCACATCACCTGCTGCAGTCTGCCCGTGTCCCCAAATACACGCTGTATCGGCGCATCAAACTGCGTTGTGAGCTGAATTGCCTTCGCTTCGGCAGCAAGCCGTACGGTTTCGAGAGCGGCGGCGATCGGGTCAGCTAAATCAACAGGCGTCATTTCCAGTACCAGCTTGCCGCGCAAGATTCGCGAAATGTCGAGCAGGTCATCAATGAGCTGTGCCTGAAGCTTGACATTGCGTTCGATCGCCTCCAGCCCTTGCTGCACTTTATCTGGACTGAGTTGTCGATTTTGCAGCAGCTTCGACCAGCCTAGAATCGGGTTCAGGGGCGTTCTCAGTTCGTGAGACAGCACGGCTAAGAATTCATCTTTGATTCGGTTTGCCTGTTCTGCCTGAGCACGGGCAGTTTGCTCTTGTTGCAGAAGGCCATAGCTCTGCTCGGCGAAGCGTTCGCGCTCTAGGTCGATCTGCTTGCGATCGGTGATGTCAGTCGCGATGCTGCAAACGGCGTAGGGTATACCATCCACATTGACCAAGGGAAATTTCACCGAGAGGTAAGTGTGCACACCGTCCGGCAGGTAGAGCCTTTCTTCAAACTTGAGCGGCGTTCCGGCTTCTAAAACATCGCGATCGTGTGACCAGAACAAATCAGTGGCTTCCGACTCACGCCCTGCATCGTTGGTTTGACCCTGCTGCGCCTGGGTCTGCTGACAAAGCATTTCATACTGGCGGTTGACCAGCAAATACCGCCCCTCGGTATCTTTGAGATAAATTACCGCTTCGGACTGATTTAGAATTGCCTGAAGCCGCTGTTCGCTCTCCTGGAGGGAGGCTTCTGCCTGCTTGCGATCGGTGATATCGGTATTCGTGCCGTACCATTTCACGATTTGACCCTGCTGATTTCGTAGCGGACGCGCCTGTCCTAAAATCCAGCAATATTCTCCGTTGGCTGCCCGTAGTCTTGCCTCTGCCTGGTACTCCGTGCCCATTTTTACCGAGGCAGCCCACGTCTGGGTAATTTGTGCTAAATCATCTGGATGCACAATTTCTGTCCAGCCGTCATTCTGGAGCTGTTCGACCGCCTTCCCAGTGAACTCACACCATCGCTGGTTATAGTAATCAATGTGACCGTCAGGGGTTGCTGTCCATACCTGCTGTGGAATGGTTTCTGTGATCAGCCGGAGCTGATCTTCCCGCTGTTTCAGGGCTGCACCCGATCGCTGCCGTTCGATCGCAACACCTGCCAAGTGAGAGGCGATCGTGATTAACCGCTGTTCAGTAGCATCCGGCTGGCGTGGCGTGCGGTAATAAAGGGCAAATGTACCTAACACTCTGCCTTGGCTGTCCAGAATTGGGGTAGACCAGCAGGCTTTCAGATTGTACTGCTGAAGCAGCATCCGACTTGCCGCCCAGCGATCCTCAGCATCAATATCAGAAACAATTACTGCCTGATGGGTATGGGCAACTGTGCCGCAAATGGTGTCGATCGAGTTGCCCAAAACTCCGTCAGCAAGGTCATAGCAGAGGCTTTGTGGCAAACTAGGGCTGGCAGCCATATAGAGTTTATTGGTCGTGTCATCCAGCAGCAAAATCGAGCAAATTGCTTCATTCGACTGGGTTTCGATCAATTGCGCCAAGGTTTCTAGCACTTCACTCAGACAGGCACCCGCTGTAATAAGCTCCAGGATGTAATTTTGCGTTGCCAGGAGCACTTCACTGCGGCTGCGATCGGTAATATTTTGAGTCAGCACCATTCCTGCAAAAATCTCACCTTGTTCGTTGTGAATTGGAACAGTGTGTACCTCATAAATCTGATCCTGAAACGGCATTTCGTACGCCATTGACTGCCCTGCTAGCGTTGCCCGATAGTAGGGTTCGATCGCCGCACAAACGTCAGGCGGAAAGGCTGCCGATAGCGTTTTGCCAACCAGGTTTGAGCGATCGAGGTTCACTTGTTTGAGTCCATCGCCTTCGACCAGCAGATAGCGTAAATCGCGATCAAAAAGGAGAACAGCTCCATTGGGAATGTGCTGTGCCAGTGTTCGATAAAGGGCTTCTCGCTCCGTCAGAGCTGCATTTGCCTGCTGGAGCTGGTCAGTTCGTTCCGCAACGCGCCGTTCTAGCTCCTGGTTTGCCTGCTGGAGTGCCGCTTCTAACGCTTTCCGCTCGTCAAGTGCCAGCACCCATCGCTCCTCACGCTGACGCAACTCAGTTTCTGCCCGCTGATATTGGCTGATATCCTGCCCCACGATGTAGACCAACTGCTGTTCGACCATGGGAGTCATTTGCCAGGCAAACCAGCGATCGCTTACCGTTTCTCCTACGGAATGATTGAGGCTGCCCTGATTCCCCAGGCGGCTCTCGATTTGCCCTGCCCCTCCAGATTGAATCAATGCCTGCCACTGCTCTAGCACAGTCGTCCGATCGCTTGGGTGAATGAGGTCAAACCAGGAGGAAGTAATTTCTAACTGGAAGTTTTTGAACAGGTTGCGAAAAGCAGGGTTAATCTGCTGCAAACTACCATCAAATCTGATGATTGCTAGAGGGTTACCCGCATAGGTAAAAAACTGCTCGATTTCCCCCTCAGGTAACGGCGAAGCAATTGGCTCTGTAGCACCACTGTGCCTTTTGTCGCTTGACGGTTGAGGAAAAGGAGAGAACAGACCCATTGGAAACAGCAACGACTCCTGAGTATCCATAGGAATTTAAAAAAGGAAAATAAAACGGATGCAACGATAAAAACTTGTTTCGATCGGGCTTAGATTTATCGCGTTACTGAATTCGGATATTTTGATTGACAGAAGTAGCAGCTTAATAACTTCCTCATGTCAAAATCATCAGACCTAAAGTTCCGAACTCAAAAAAATCTGCTTTGAATCCTGGCGTTCATTGCTCCTAACTGGATTAATTTTCTAAAAAATTGCTAATTGTTTATAACAAACAGGTCTTTTCAGGAACGGGTTGTATTGCCCACTCCTGACGTTTGAACTGGCGTTCGATCGAACTGTTTGATCAACCAGATTGAGCTATTTTACTCATCACTTATCCTTTGCAACAAATTCTTTGCAAAGAAGGCTGAGAAATGCCGCTTTTAAGGGTAGAAATCAGACCGAAAAGGAATTGAGGAGAAATGCCGACTGAACTTATAACCCTGGAACTACTACCCTGGAAATATCTTAACTCCTACCTGAAGAGAGAAGCTGATTTAGCGTCTTGCACTCCGGCTTTAGGGAATTTTTTGTAGGCTGACGATCGAAGCCAACGATTGAAAAGCTCTCCAGAACTTCGATTTGCCCGTATTGCTTAATGGATTAAATTACTTGACGAATCATTGCCAGAGGTAAACTAACCAGACAAGTTATATTCGCTTCACCCTGCCAGGTCTTTTCACGCGCCTCCATACGCTCCAGGATTCAGTCACTTGCCGAGCGCAGTTATGTTGAGAAGGATATACCGTGAGAAAAGACAAAAAAATTGCCTGACCCTATAAGCCCCCAAGGTCAGGCAGTCTCACCTGTAAGGACGCGCTTTAACCAGAAGAACCTGTACAACCAAATTGCCCCCTAGTTGTTCAGTTTTTCTGAGTGCGTTCTCCAGAAGTGAATTCATTGTGTCTTTTCCCCACGCCTTATCACGTCGAGACAAGTACGGAAGTTATACGAGAAACGGCGGCTCGACGAATCAGAAATCCGTAAATTTACCTTTTGCACTGAACTCTTTCCGGCTTAATAGGTTTTGAGGTTCGTGGGGTGGAGGAAGTTGAGGGGAAGTTGAGGGGGAAGCGGGCAGATCAGGAGTAGATTAGGGGCAAATCAAACAGACTGATGCTAGGCTCAGAGCAGTGATTCCGTCATTTTCCGGTTAACCGATCGCATCTTCAGGCTATGTTGATTCCTTTAACGCGCAAGAAATTTGAGGAACTGATTCCAATCTTTGCTACCGGAGGACAGTACAAGTATTACTGGGGCAAACCTTCAGACTTTTTGCGGCGATTTCTGTTTTCGCTGACGGCGGTGGTGGCGATCGTTCTAATTGAATTTCTTCTGGGCGGGGCGTTTCGGAATATCTTTTTCATGCTTGGTTTTGCGACAGCGTTTTACTGGCTGTGGTCGCCCATCTTTTTTTCCACGCAGCGAAATCTGGCTTGTCGGCGATATAAATATAGCGGCTTTTTGCAGGCAGAAGTCCTGGATGTGTTTTTTAGCGAAGAACTGATCGGCACAGAAGAAACTGTGAATAAGCGCGGCGATCTGGTAGTGATTGAAAACCGGGAACGCTGCCTCAACTTGGAGATTGGTGACGATAGCGGCTTTGGTACAAAAATTCAGGTGCCGCTTCAGCGTGAACATCGGGGCATTCGTCCGGGCGATCGCGCAGCTCTGGTAGTGATGTCCGATCGGCGCGATCTCAGCCTGATCTCCAAAATTTCAGATGTCTATTTGCTTGACTATGACCTCTGGGTGTCTGACTATCCCTATTTGCAGCGGCAAATTTTTGCTGAACTCTGTCAGCGCATGGAGCGGTCAGCGCAGGACTTTGACGATTCCTTCCAGGAGCGGCGCAGCGATCGATTTGATCAGCGATACGACGATTATTCTGGGGAACTGGGCAACCAAAATGACGATCGATACGGCGATCGACTTGCAAACAACGAGCCATACGATCGTTTTGACGACCCTGGAGCCAGAACGGAGCGTTACCGAAATCGCTCTCGCGGCAATCGTGCTAACCCTGATCGGCAGTCTCGTCGCTCCCCGCGCAGGCCTCCGCTCCAGCTTGATTCCTATCCTGATGATCTGCGAGACAATTAGCCTTAGTTCGGCTTTAGTTCATTCGCCTCGCTGATTTAATTGTCCTTACCGTATGCCTGCCACGCCAGGTCAACTAAGCTATTGACGATCGCCGCCGCAACCACTGCACTTCCCTTGCGTCCTTGAATGTGGATATAGGGCACGAGCGAATCTTTTAACCGCTCCACTGCCTTGCCCACCCCCACAAATCCGGCAGGCGTACCAATCACCAGGGCGGGCTTGATTTCTTCGGTTTCGATTAATTTCACTAGCTCAATTAGGGCGGTTTGTTCCTGTCCAATGACAAAAATGCCCTCTGGGTAGCGATGTGCCAGCGTTTCGATACCCCAGGCAACGCGGGTTTTTTCGCGCTGTGGACGAGTGAGTGCATCCATGCTGCAATAAACTGGATTGGAAAACGTGCTTTGAATAAGCGGCGCGATTCCGACCTGCACCATTGGCACATCGACCACGATCGTACTGCGGGCAGCGAGGGCAGCAGCTCCGGCTTGTAGAGCTTGATCTGAAAAGCGAATCAACGACTTGTACTCGAAGTCAGCCGTTGCGTAAATAATCCGACGTACAATCTCATATTCCGAAGGTGAAAAGGAATGCTCACCGATTTCGGTATCAATGATTCTGAGACTTTCAGCATCGGTGATATGCCACTCCATCACTACCCCGAAAATGCAGACGACTGATGCAGGCGGAATGAGCAGATTGCGATCGAAAAAGCGATCGAGACATTTGCATTAGACCGCAGACCTGCTAGATCATACGCGGAATTCAGTCTGCTGTCCAAGCTTAAAGGAGTGATTCAATGGGCAGCGGGAAGCAGTTTCCCCTTGAGAGTCATTGAGCAACATCAGGTTTCAGAGGTTGAAGATGAATTACGAAGCATGGGGGACAGGTATGCAACCAGCGCGCCCAGCATAAATCCGGCAATGTTGCGGAAGAGAGGGAGCCAGTCTGAAGTCCGGGTCACAACAGGTCCAATGCCAAAGGCAATAAATAAAATGCCCCAAAGCGGTGAAAAAATCAGTGCCCACTGCCAGGAGAAGGCTTGCTTTGAGCCACGCGGCTGAGCGGCAAAGCCAAACACCACGCCGCCAATCAGCGAAGTAATCAGGGTGAGAATCCACTGCTCTCGCGGAAGCCCCGGTACAACTTGGCAGCCCCCCTGCCGGATACAGGTTTTAATCGAGCCCAGCGCACCCAGAATCGAGGCATCTTCCCCGTTGTCTCGTACAAAGAACTGATTGCCGTAGCGCGTTTGCAGCTCGATCCAGAAAGTGCGTGGCATTAAATTAAAGAGATCATCTCCAACGCTGAAGTTGAGCAAATTGCCACCGCGCGGGTCAGCTACCAGCATCACGCTGTGGTTGTCCAGCCCCCAAAAGTCTTTGACAGCTCGCCCTGGTGTGCGATCGTACTGAGTTAATACCCGTAGTTTCCAGCCTGTCTCATCCTCAAACTGGGCTAAATCCTGCTCTAATGTCTCTTGCTGAGTCGTGGTGAGAGAGTCTGCCAGATCAATTACTGGGGTTTGATGATCAGGAAGCAGCTCAGGATTGTTGTAGGCGTGAGCGACAGGAGCGATCGACCAAGACAAAACCGTGATCAGCAGGGTTGCCAGAACGCTAAACAGAACTCGAACCGAATAATTTTTATCAGCTTGTTTGGACATTGACGCGATTTAGAAACGGGTTGAGATAGGGAAAGAAATGGACTGAAAAAGCCCTCTCAACGAGTTCGTACAGCAGAGCAAGCTAATGCGGCAGAGCAAGCTAATGCGGCAGAGCAAAAATGAGAGTGGTAACAGCCTGTTCTTAATATTTGTTTACTTTAATCTAATAATAATCATACTAGGGGGCAAACCCAGTACCGTCAATGTTCTTTTTACGCTTCACCAATGGGAGCCGGAATGCCATCAGGACGCTATTCTCTAGTCCGTCCACAAGCTTCTCAACGAACAAAAGCCCCCGGCTGACCTGAACCGGGGGCTTCTCTGGAGTAAGGGGCACTTGCCTGATTGTGACGAAGGGTTAATCGAATGACACTCTAGCTAAAGGCAGATTCTCTTTGTTTCGAAGGGAAAAGCGCGATCGAAAAAGAAGAACGACAAAATCCCCCAACCTACAGGCTAGTCGGGGGTTAATGGATTCACTATTTCGTCCAAAGCATATCCTAAGAATGAAGAAAAGCTTAATCTCTCGCAGGATAGATCCTGTTCTAGGCATTCTTATATAAAGGCTTAGCTAGAAGCAGCTAGAAGCGTAACGGTTCAGCTTTGGTGCAAGTCAGGGACAAGAGCCGGGAAGACTGCTTACCTGACGGATAACATGGTTTCTGTTGATTTGCTTGCTGACTCACTGCGGACTTTGAAAATAGACTGCCGTACCTGTTGCCGTAATCAATAGCAGGCTACCTGCCTGATCGAGGCTAATCGTGCCTGTGTCTACTTTGATTCCAATCACGGCATTGGCTCCTAGCTGTTCTGCCCGTCTTGCCAGTTCGTCCAGGGCTTCTTGCTGTCCTCGCTCAAACACCCGCTCATAGCTGGCAGTGCGTCCGCCGATGATATCCCGAATTCCAGCAAAGAAATCGCGCAGTGCATTTGCACCGTAGACCACTTCTGCCGTTACAACTCCCAAATAGGACTGGACGATCGCGCCTTGAATGACATCGGTTGTTGATAGAATCATCTATTGGTTGTCCTCACATTGACAAGTTGATTCTAGATGAACTTTTTACCCTTGCGCCGCCCTACTCTATTCACTGTTGGCGTTTTGCTTTCGGCGAGTCTTGCTAGCGTACCCCCCCTGCTGACGATCGCCCAGCCTGGTCTGGCTCAAACGACCGCTGCGGATAACGACGAGCGGCTAAATCAGCTCTTTGAGCAAGGACAAAATCTGGTGCGGGCAGGCAACCTGTCCCAGGCGGTCGAGGTTTATCAGCAAGCCGCCACGCTCGCCCCAGACAATGCTCGAATTTTTTCGGCGATCGGTTTTCTTCAGGCGCGACAAAACAACTTTCAGGCAGCCGCAGAAGCCTATGAGAAGGCAATTTCTCTAGAATCAGACAACGCCGACTTCTACTATGCGCTGGGGTTCAGTCAGGCAAGCTTGGGCAACTATCAAAACGCGGCACAGTCTTATGAGCGCGCAACCCAGATCGATCGCAATAATGTCGATGCCTATCTGGGGCTAGGAATTGTGCTGGCACGTCAGGGCAATCTGGAAGGCGCGATCGCAGCCTATCAGCGGGTGCTGGCTCTGCGTCCTAACAATGCGCGCATTTATGAGTCGATCGGCTCTGCCTACCTACAAAAAGGAGACTATCAGGACGCACTTCAGGCACTTCAGCAGGCGGCTCGGTTGGATGCCCGTCGCGGCAGTATTCAGCTTAATCTGGGTGTCGCGCTGCTGAATCTGGGCAATACTCAGGCAGGCATGGATGCGCTGAAGCGGGCTTCAGATCTAGAGCCGCGCAACGGTGTGATCCGCATGCAGATTGCTGATGTTTATCAGGCACAGGGAAATGTTGAGCAGGCGATCGCCCTTTATCAGCAGGCAATCTCGGTGCAGCCCAATCTGAAAGAGGCTTATGTTGAACTGGGTCAGCTTTATCTGGAGCAGCAAAACTATTTGCTGGCGATCGTTACCTACCGGGAACTGACTGAACTCGTACCGCAGGATGCCGATGCGCATTTCTATCTAGGTCAAGCCCTTCAAGGACGAAACCGCGCTGATGAGGCGATCGCTGCATTTCGGCAAGCCCGCGACCTTTATGAGCAGCAAAATAACCGGGATGGTCTGGCTCAGGCAGAAGCCGCTCTGGAAAAATTGGGTCAGGGCTAGCGCGATGAACTCGTCCAAGTTCTGACTTTGGGTAACTGCCAGATCCTAGAGAAATATGGCATTCTTAAATCCATAATCTTCTTGGAGTCTTGCTCCAGCTTGTTCGGTTGCATTCTATGTTTCAAGCCCTCAGCCGAGTCCCACGCTTTATCACTTGGGGATTGGCGTTTCCACTTCTGTTTCTGAATGGTTGGCTGCTGCTGCTCGTGGTGCGAGAGCTGGAACCCCTTGTCAGCATTTTAATTTCAGCAACGGTGATCGCCTTCCTGCTCGATTATCCGATTCGGTTTCTAGCACAGCTCAATATGCCCAGAGGCATTTCGGTGACACTGGTTTTTCTAGTGTTCATCTTTTTGCTGATTACGCTGGGCTTTTTCCTGGGTCCGCTAATTCTGCGACAGGCAAACGAACTGCTGACACGCTTGCCGGAATGGATCGAGTCGGGTCGGCAGCAGCTCAACAGTCTAGAAACCTGGGCAGCCGAGCAGCAGCTCCCGATCGACATTCGGGAAAACGTGGTGCAGAATATTGCCCAGCTGGGCGATCGGCTCTCGCGCACCCTGCGGCTCTTGACCGGACAGCTCGTGAGTCTGGTATTTGGGGCGATCGGCAGCATTGTGAATGTGTTTTTGACGATCGTGTTTGCGGCGTTTCTGGTGCTGCGAGGGGAGAGTTTGTGGACGGGGCTACTGAGCTGGCTCCCGGCACAGTGGAATACACAGATTCGCGAATTTCTGCCGGACAACTTTGAGCGGTTTATCGTGGGTCAGGTAACGCTAGCAACGATTTTGAGCGTTGAGCAGACCACGACGCTGTTTATTCTGGGTGTGCCGCTCGCGCTGCTGTTTGGTGTGGTGATTGGAGCCTGTAGCCTAGTGCCCCTGGGTGGCGTAAGCAGCATTATCGTGGTGAGTCTGCTGCTTGCCCTGCAAAATTTCTGGCTTGGCGTCAAGGTGCTGCTGATTGCGCTGATCGTGCTGCAAATTAATGACAACGTAGTGGGTCCGCGCATTATTGGCGACATTACTGGGCTGAATCCTGTCTGGATGCTGATTTCGCTGTTTATTGGTTTGAAGATTGCAGGCGGTTTAGGGCTGATTATTTCCGTGCCGATCGCCAGCTTTATTAAGGAGACAGGCGATCGAATTCGAGCTTCTAAGTTTGATCCGTTAGCAACGGCTCCGCCCACGACGCTGTTGATAGATGCGCCAGAACAGCCCCTGCCAAAGAAATAAGAACAGGCATTGAGGCACAACGGCTAATTTTAGACTGGCTGCTTTCTAGACTTAAGATGACGGCGCGATCGAAAAGGAATTGCCGCAGCCACAGTTTTGCACTGCATTGGGATTGTGAAAGCGAAAGCCGCCGCCCATCAGGTCTTCGGTATAGTCCAGCGTCAGTCCTTTCAGGTATTGCAGGCTCTGGGAATCGATCACAATCTGCACTCCATCGCAGTGAATGATTTGATCCCCTGACTGCTGCTGCTTGTCCAGTTCCAGCACGTAGTGCAAATCCGCACAGCCTCCTGCCTGAACGCTCAGCCGAAATAAAGGTTGAGCCTTGCTTGATTGTGCCTGGATGCGGTTTACTTCGGTCACTGCCGCCTGGCTCAGGTGAATCATAGTCTTTGCTATCTTCTTTTCGCGGTTTTTATCGTTCACTATCTTACTGCGATCGATTTTTTCTATTCACACTTTCTATTCATACGGAGTAAAGCGATCATTATTTTCCCTGTGCCAAGGAGAATTAGAAATCCTGCGTCAAGGAGAGCCAGAAATTCCGTGACGGTTTGCGAACATTAAAAAAAGGGGCTTACTGCCCCCAAGCCAACGTCTCAATTGTTTGAATTCGTCGAACGCCCGATCGACAGAACTGCGAGATTCGTCTATTTTTCGCGGGCGTAGTCATCCTGAAAGCGAATGATGTCATCCTCGCCCAGGTACTCACCGTTTTGCACTTCGATCAGCACGAGGGGAATGACGCCGGGGTTTTCCAGGCGGTGCTGGGTGCAGGCAGGCACATAGGTGGACTGGTTGCAGAACACCAGCTTTTCTTCGTCACCGCAAATAACTCGCGCTGTGCCCGATACAACAATCCAGTGTTCACTACGGTGGTGGTGCATCTGTAGGCTGAGGCGATGTCCCGGTTTTACTTCAATGCGCTTGATCTTGTAGCCCTGCCCTTCTTCCAGAACCGTAAACGCTCCCCAAGGGCGAAGTTCTGTTGCTGCAATGCTGGGAGCATTTACAGGGCTGGTCAGACTCAGGGCTGCCGATTTAGTTGCTTCTTTGGCTTGAGCCACGACTTTTTTCCTCCAATGCTGACAAAGCTAAGTTGAATGCTTAACGGCTGGAAATTGATAGGGCTGGAATCTGTAGGGCTGGAAGTTGAGAGGGCAAGGATTTGTAGGAGTTGGGCGAGTAGGACTGACAAGAACAGACGAGGGAGCCAGTTTGCAGCTTTGGATGAGACGATCGATTCAAAACAGCGATCCAATCCTGAGGGCGAGTTTGAGCGGGGAGAGAACAAGCATGACGTGAATTGCCGTTCTGGAGTGAATATAGCAAAGTCATCTAAGCTGCCCCAAGACAATTGCCTCCAGTTCATTCAATTCACATACCCTCTTTACAATCTAAGCCGTCAGAGCCAGTCTGACTTTATGAAACTTTTTGCCGCAACCGAAGGATTACTTAGAACGCAAGCGGCTGCATTGCCAAACCTCGGCATAACTTCGGCACAGCTTCGGCATAACTACAGCCTAGGCTGCACAAATACGCCAATTCCGTTGTGGACACGGGCAGCAGTGCTGGCAGGACGATCGATTAACTGACCTCCAAGATAAAGGGACGTTGAGCTACCTCCGTCTAAATTGAGGGCGTTCATTGCGCCAAGCTGCTGTGTGATCTGTGCAGTTTCTGCGAGAGTTGGACCCGCGCCCCCAATGCGGTTATGCACGGTGATGAGCATGAGTTTACCTGCCCCAGTCGTTGCAATCACGCTTCGAGAAGCAGCCTGCTGAATAAAAGCGGTTGAAAACTGCTCTGCTGTTGGATTCAGCACAATTTGCCCATTAAGCATGAGGACTGGACCACCCCCCAAAATTTGGCTGTAGCGGCTAAAGTTATCCGGCTGGACTGCCATCTCGATCTGGACAGAAGTTCCAGCTCTAAGGGCTTCCGAGGCAGTTCTATCCGATCGCACGACGAGCAAGTAACCGTCTGAAGGAATAGAAACCGGCGTTTGTCCGGCAAGACCCATTTGCTGCTGCCGCACGACTTGATTATTCTGCACCGTCATAACCACTTCGTTATTGAGGATTGGCGTATAGCTGGCTCCCCACTCTCGCGTATATCGGGCTGTGCCTGCATTGACAAAGCCACTGTTGAGCGATCGCAGCGTGATTCGATTGCCGTTGCCAGCAAGGAGGGTTTCCTGAATGCTGAGCTGTGCGATCGTGACATTGCCGTTTTCATCCCAGCCGATCGCGCCCCGATTCAGGATTGGACCCGACATCCAGCGCCCGTCTCGTCGAATTGCGCCCAAAGGCAATTGATTATTGCGGTTAAAAAATCCACCGTTAATAGCTGCGGCTGCCTGCGATCGCTGAGCCGTTGTCACCAAAGGCTGGGTGCCCTTCATGTCTGGATTGCCCCAGATTGGCTTGAGCTGCACTTCTGAACTGCGGGGATCAATTTCTAGCGCAACCACCGGAAAGCGATCGCCGCCCAAATTGACATACTGCTGAGCCCAGCGCATTCCCGGCGACCAGGCAATACTCTGCTCTTGCAGCGCATCGGCACGGATGTCAACCAGAATCCGGTTGGGATTATTCAGCGACCAGACCCTTGGACGGGCAGCATCAGCAAACCGGAGGCGGATCACGGTGCGATCGCCGCTGCTTGCCACATTCAATCCTCGGATATAGCTGCCCGGTCGCCCTGAAAACCCCCGCAGCAAGGCAGGCGCGATCGGGGCATCGAGAGTAATGACGGCTGCATTGCCTTCTTCGCTGATTAGCCAGGGCGTTGCCCGATCGAGATCAATCACAATGCGATCGCCCCAGGACT
This sequence comes from Leptolyngbya sp. GB1-A1, assembly GCF_039962475.1. Classification (NCBI taxonomy): domain Bacteria; kingdom Bacillati; phylum Cyanobacteriota; class Cyanophyceae; order Leptolyngbyales; family Leptolyngbyaceae; genus Leptolyngbya; species Leptolyngbya sp. GB1-A1. The sequence continues at coordinate 213,151 of NZ_JAMPLI010000004.1, forward strand.
GCCGCCCCTGCCGGACAGACAAAATTTTTGCGGGCGGGGTGTTGATTTGCAAATTTGCCCCTGATATCTGCATCTCCCAGCCAAACTGTTGCGCCAGAGTCGAGATATTGAGATAGCGATATTGCTCGGTCAGCCAAGTGCTTAGCTTGAGCGGAGCCTGTGTGCCATCGGCAGTATTAGAAAACCACTCGATCGGCTGCTGAGTTTCGTCGTTGCTGCTCAGAAGATTGACGCCGAACCTGCGGGCTAAGGCAGCATCGCTGATGCCAATTTGCTGCTGTCGCTGGCTCCAAATCGCGTCGAGCGGACGACCATTGAGCGTGATCTGCCCGCCTTGACGAGTGAGCGGAACTGGAATGGTTGCCTGCGCCAGGGTGGGAACCCAGGCAGGACTGAGAAACGCTTTTTGAGGAATGGGCTGCTCAAAGGTATTAGCAATGACGCGCTGCCTTGTGAGGGCCAGGGACAGAGCAACGACCAGCAGGGGAGCGGTTAAAATCCAATGAACCCGCTTCAGGCTGAAGGTCTGAGGAACGTAGGTCAATCGGCGTTGATGATACCGACGACGGCGATGGGTGCGAATTCTAGGGTTAGTCACGGTGTGGGGAGAGAAAAAGAAGCAACCAGAAAACTGCTGCTGTTCAGCATAGTTTCTTTCCTTTTAGAATTCCGTCGATTGTTTCAAGTTGCCGCCAGACCGTTACAAATTGTTGTTAACTTGTTATCTACCGTTTTGTCTTTGAATTTTCTACCTTTCCAGTGAAATTATGTTTCCTGCCGATCGCTTCAGATGTCAGCTAATCCTGAAAATTGGGCGCGATTGCCCCTAGGAACGTAAAGTTCGCTTCATAATAAAGAAAGAAGCATGATCAAGCTTGCGGAGACGATCGCCTCAATCAGTGGGATAAACCCGACAGGGTAAACCACTGGCATACCAGAACTGCAACCCTTAAATAGACTCAACTGAGGTGAGGGATTGTCAAGGACATTGAGTTTTTATAAGATCTTCACTCTGTCTAAAATTTCTGCATTGCCAGCCTCTGGCGCAAATTGGTGATTTTTGCCTCAGCTCCGAAATTGGGTCGAAGGGCGATGACCTTTGTGAGTGTTTGAGCGGAGTCATTAGAAGCAGTGGCGACAGTACAGCTTGGCAGTCCCTCATGGCTGCGCCTGCATAGAGAAACCAGGGGAAAGAATCGCGGGAAATTTATATCAGGAACGAATCAGAAATGGTGCGGCTGTCGTTACCCAGCACCCTCAGGGGATGAATTGAATCAGCGGGCAAGTTCAGTGGGCAAGTCTAATCACCTCATGGGAGTAGTTCAAGCGTGAATCAGGATCGTCAAAATCAACAGGGAATCAATATGGGTTATGCAGGGCAGCGTTGGCTAGTTGAGGAGCGGGATGCTTGCGGAGTGGGCTTTATTGCCGATCAGCAGGGGCGCAAAAGTCATGAGCTAGTGCAAAAAGCACTTGCCGCTGCAACCTGTTTAGAGCATCGGGGTGGCTGTAGCGCAGACCAGGATTCGGGAGACGGCGCAGGGGTAATGACGGCAGTTCCCTGGGAGTTGTTGCGCGATTGGCTTTCGGCACAGGGCATTCAGGCGGCTGACACGGCTACTTTGGGCGTGGGTATGGTGTTTTTGCCCCAAGATAGCTCGATCGCCTCAATGGTGCGCGAGATAGCTAACGGCGTAATTCAGGCGGCAGGGCTGAAGGTGCTGGGCTGGCGCGAAGTCCCGGTAAAGCCTGCGGTATTGGGCATTCAGGCACGGGAAAACCAGCCGCAGATCGAGCAGGTGATTGTCCAGTCTGATTCCCTTCGGGGCGATGATCTGGAGCGACGACTCTATCTGACCCGCAAGCAAATTCAGCAAGCTGTTGAAGATGCCGCCGCGCAGGAGCCCAAATTGAACGAGCTGTATATTTGCTCTTTCTCGAACCGCACAATTGTTTATAAAGGCATGGTGCGATCGGTGGTACTGGGCGAGTTTTATCAGGATTTCCAGAATCCGCTCTATCAGAGTGTGTTTGCGGTGTATCACCGTCGCTTCAGCACAAACACGATGCCCAAATGGCACTTGGCACAGCCGATGCGTTTGTTGGGTCACAACGGCGAAATTAATACGCTGCTGGGCAATATCAACTGGATGATGGCGCGAGAGCCGGGCTTGTCGCATCCGGTGTGGGGCGATCGATTTGCTGACCTGATGCCCGTGGTCAATCCCGAAAACAGCGACTCTGCCAACCTGGATAATGTGATGGAGCTGCTGGTTCAGTCGGGGCGACAGCCGCTTGAAGCCGTGATGATCATGGTTCCAGAGGCGTATCAAAATCAGCCTGACCTGGCAAATTATCCCGAAATTACTGATTTCTACGACTACTACAGTGGACTTCAGGAACCCTGGGACGGTCCCGCGCTGCTGGTGTTTAGCGACGGCAAGATTGTGGGTGCAACGCTCGATCGCAACGGTCTCCGTCCGGCACGCTATAGCATCACCAAAGACGGCTACATTGTGGTGGCATCGGAAGCAGGCGTGACCGATCTGCCCGAATCTGAGATTCTGGAGAAGGGACGGCTCGGTCCGGGACAGGCGATCGCCTTCAACCTGGAAACGAATGAAGTTCTGAAGAACTGGGAACTCAAGCAGCAAATCGCCCAGCAACAGCCCTACCGACAATGGCTTCAGCAATATCGCTGTGAGCTGACCCTACAGGAATTCCCCGATGCGCGTCAGCTCGAAGCACCCGCCCTGCTGCGTCGCCAGACTGCCTTTGGCTACACCACGGAAGACGTGGAGATGATCATCCAGGAAATGGCATCTCAGGGCAAAGAGCCGACCTTCTGCATGGGTGACGATATTCCGCTGGCAGTGCTGTCGAGTAAGCCTCACCTGCTGTATGACTATTTCAAGCAGCGGTTTGCCCAGGTGACAAATCCGCCGATCGACCCCCTGCGGGAAAGCCTGGTGATGTCGCTGGGAATGTCGCTGGGTGAGCGGGGCAACTTGCTGGAGGCGAAGCCAGAGTTTGCGCGGCTGCTGAAGCTGGAATCTCCGGTGCTCAACGATGGCGACCTGGAGCAGATTCGTCAGTCGGGCTTAGAGACGGCGACCCTGTCTACTCTCTTTAAAGTGGCAGATGGTCCTGATGGACTTCAGCGGGCAGTGACACAGCTCTGTCAGGAAGCGACGGCTGCGGTGCGATCGGGTAAGCAAATTTTGATTCTCAGCGATCGATCGGGCGAAGGCGATCTAAGTCAGGACTACAGCTATATCCCGCCGATGCTGGCAGTAGGCGCGGTTCACCATCACCTGATTCGCCAGGGACTGCGGATGAAAGCCTCGCTAATTGTAGATACGGCACAGTGCTGGAGCACGCATCACTTTGGCTGCTTGATTGGCTACGGAGCCAGTGCGATTTGTCCATACCTTGCCTGGGAAACGGTGCGCCACTGGTGGTTTGATGCCAAGACCCAGAAGCAGATGGAAACGGGCAAACTCTCGGCGATCAGCATTACGGGCGCACAGTATAACTACCGCAAGGCGGTCGAGGCAGGTTTGCTCAAGATCCTCTCGAAGATGGGAATTTCGTTGCTGTCAAGCTATCAGGGGGCGCAAATCTTTGAGGCGATCGGCATTGGCGACGATCTGCTGCACCTGGCATTTGAGGGAACTGCGTCTCGCGTGGGCGGCATCAGCATTCGTGAGTTGGCACAGGAAATCATTGCTGTTCACAGCCGCGCCTTCCCCGAACTGACGACGAAGAAGCTGGAGAACTTTGGTTTCTTCAACTACAAACCGGGCGGCGAGTACCACATGAACAGCCCGGAAATGGCAAAGTACCTGCACAAAGCGGTGGGCGACAAGAGCTACGACCATTACGAGCTGTACAAGAAATACCTGTCGGAGCGTCCGGTGACGGCTCTGCGCGACTTGCTAGATTTCAAAGGCGATCGTCCTTCTGTCCCGCTCGAAGAAGTGGAGCCTGTGGAAGAAATCGTCAAGCGATTCTGTACGGGGGCAATGTCGCTTGGATCGCTGTCGCGGGAGGCGCATGAGACTTTGGCGATCGCGATGAACCGCCTGGGCGGCAAGTCGAACTCTGGCGAAGGTGGCGAAGATCCGGTGCGCTTCAAGGTTCTGAACGATGTGGATGAAAACGGCAAATCGGCTGCGTTCTCCCATCTGAAAGGCTTACGCAATGGTGATACGGCAAGTTCAGCAATCAAGCAGGTGGCATCGGGTCGTTTTGGGGTGACTCCTGAATACCTGATGAGTGGCAGACAGCTCGAAATCAAAATGGCGCAGGGTGCAAAACCGGGTGAAGGCGGACAGTTGCCCGGTAAGAAGGTCAGCTCTTACATTGCGATGCTGCGTCGATCGAAGCCCGGAGTGACGCTGATTTCCCCGCCGCCTCACCACGACATTTACTCGATCGAGGATTTGTCCCAGCTCATCTTTGACCTGCACCAGATTAATCCGGCAGCCCAAGTATCAGTGAAGCTGGTGGCAGAAGTGGGCATTGGCACGATCGCTGCGGGTGTGGCAAAGGCAAATGCCGACATCATCCAAATTTCCGGTCACGATGGCGGCACGGGCGCATCACCTCTCAGCTCGATTAAACACGCAGGCGTCCCGTGGGAACTGGGCTTAACCGAAGTGCATCGGGTGCTGATCGAAAACCGATTGCGCGATCGCGTCCTACTACGGGCAGATGGCGGCATCAAAACAGGTTGGGATGTACTAATGGCGGCATTAATGGGCGCAGAGGAATACGGCTTCGGCTCGATTTCGATGATTGCTGAGGGCTGCATCATGGCGCGGATCTGCCATACCAACAACTGTCCGGTTGGCGTGGCAACCCAACAAGAAAAGCTGCGTCAGCGGTTCACCGGCATGCCAGAGCACGTCGTTAATTTCTTCTACTTCGTGGCAGAGGAAGTTCGATCGCTCTTAGCACGGCTGGGCTACCGATCGCTGAAAGACGTGATTGGACGGGCAGACCTGCTGAAGGTGCGGGAAGATGCCAGCCTCACCAAGACTCAGGCGATCAATCTCGACTGCCTGACCCACCTGCCGGACACACGCACCGATCGAAGCTGGCTAGAGCATGAAACGGTTCACAGCAACGGCGCAGTGCTGGATGACGAAATCCTGGCAGATGCCGAAATTCAGCAAGCGATCGCGACTCACGGCACGATCAGCAAGGCTTACCGGGTGGTCAACACCAATCGATCGCTGGGCGCACGAATTTCGGGAGCGATCGCGAAGCAGTATGGCGACACGGGCTTTAGCGGTCAGATCACGCTCAACTTCACGGGCAGCGTCGGTCAGAGCTTTGGTGCGTTTAACCTGGCGGGTCTGACGCTCAACCTGGAAGGCGAAGCAAATGACTACGTGGGCAAAGGCATGAACGGCGGCGAAATTGCCATCCGACCCTTTGCAGACGCAACCTATGCTCCTTCCCAAAATGTGATTGTCGGCAATACCTGTCTTTACGGCGCAACGGGCGGTAAGCTCTTTGCTAACGGACAGGCAGGCGAACGCTTTGCCGTGCGGAATTCGCTGGCGCAGGCAGTCATCGAAGGAGCCGGAGACCACTGCTGCGAGTATATGACGGGCGGTGTTGTCGTTGTTCTGGGTCGCGTCGGACGCAACGTGGGCGCAGGCATGACGGGCGGTTTAGCCTACTTCTTCGATGAAGATGGCAGCTTCCCTACCAAGGTCAACCCGGAAATCGTTAAAGTTCAGCGCGTTGTCACCCCCGCAGGCGAACAGCAGCTCAAAGACCTGATCCAGGCTCACGCCGATCGCACAGGTAGCCCCAAGGCAAAGGAAATCCTGGAAAACTGGTCAGAGGCTCTGCCGAAGTTCTGGCAGGTGGTGCCGCCGTCTGAAGCGGAAAGCTCGGAGGCAAATCCGAATGCTAGTGAAAAGGTGCTGGCTTCTGCTCAGTAATTAAGGCGATCGTCTGAATCGATCTATCTAATTGAGTTTCATCACTGTTCCTGGTTCGCCGGGAGCAGTTTTTTGTTGTCGATTTTTGGTTGTCATTTGTTGCAAGTTAATTACAAAAAGTCTCGTAACAAGGGATTACCCTTGAGGGTCCTGCTGAGGCACGATTGGGTGACTTAGATTGAGGGCACAGTATTTCTAATCCAAAGTTTTTATGGATAGTAATTCTTTGCCGAAACCTCGTCTATCGATCCGAGAATTGATTGAATTAAACCAGCTACGCGATTTCGAGCAATTGCCAGTTTACATCGATTTCGAAAAGTACTTGCCGCTGCTTAAGCAGCGCATCTCAATCCTCATCGTGACTGATGGGATCACCTTCGGCGATGCGGATTTTGGCTTAAGCATGATGATTGCTGCACTCGAAGAAAACTTCTCTTCGAGTGTTTATTTCTCTGTAAAGAAGGCAACACGAACAGGTAGTTTCTCATTTAATCCCAATCCATCTGTTGGGGAACCTCACTACACAGGTTTTCGATTTAATAGCACTCAAGACGGCAATCTAGTTATCGATCAATTTCAGCAAATTTGGTGCTTTGGGCTGCAGCCCGGTAATGGCGCTTTTATCGATACCGAAGTAACCTCGCATCCGCTATATGCTCAAGATGCAGAGTTAGCCGAATTGGCGCGCTGGATGAATGAACGCCAGGGCGGTGTTTTCGCAACAGGTGACCATGCCCATTTGGGTGCGAGTATGTGTCACCGGATTCCGCGAGTCCGGACGATGCGTAAGTGGTTGATAGCTGACAATCCACCCACGTTTGAAGGCTACGATCGCTTCGATACAAATCGACCTCGCAATCCTGGAGACACCAACATTCCAGGCGAGAATCAAGCCGATGCAACGCCACAGCCGATCGAATGGATTCCAGAGTACTCAAAACGAACTGGTGCTTTCACAATTCAAAAAGAACCTCATCCAATCCTGTGTGCGGGTAGCCTGGGACCAATCAATGTTTTCCCAGATCATCAGCACGAAGGGCAAGTCATTGAAGACAACCAGGTCGTTGTGACAGGCACGTTCAGCTTCTCTGCCGCAGATGGAACAGTGTACTCAGGCCCAGAGTATCCGCAAACAGGTGCAACTCAGACACGACCAAAAATCATTGCCCGTGCCCATACCCTATCGGAGCCATCCTATACCTTTGATAAAGGACCAACCCCTGCACGCGATTTTGGCTTAGTGGGAGTTTACGATGGGTCTAAAGAAGGCGTGGGTCGCGTGGTTGTTGATTCCACCTGGCATCACCAGCTCAACATCAACCTGCGATCGCTTGCTGCCGATACCGCCTCAAGCAACTACGCCAAGATTAAAGCTTACTATCGCAACATTGGGTTATGGCTTGCAAATCGCAGCTCGCGCTATCAAGTCTTCCGCAATGCGGCTTGGAATAGCCTTTATACTTACCAAGCTTCGCAGGAACTCGCGTTTGAAGGGTCGGTGTTTGAAGTTGGGCAAAGATTCAAGGATATCTTGAAGCACGTACTGTCACCCTGCTTGGTGACGGAGTTCATCCTTGACTTCTTGCCGCCTGAATTAATCGAGCCGCTCCCCCTACCAATCGATCCAACTCCTTGCTTAACCTGTCCACCATTTGAATTGTTCGAAAGTGCAATTTTAGGTGAGGTTGTAGCATCAATGCATCCAGCCTTTGCTGAAGCAGAGCAAGTGCGAGCTAAAGAGTATCGAGCACAGTTTGAGCCTGATGTTCAAGCGATCGACAAGGCAATGGTTGTTGGTGTCCAGAAAGGATTAGAAACGATCACAAGTTTTTATTGCAGCCAGCTTGAAAAGGGTCGAGCAGTATTATCACTGCTTGAAAGAGTTCAGACGTTGGACGTGCTGAAAGAAGTATTAGTTTGAGGTGTTTTCATCAAACTAGCCAGAGGTAGAGCTTCTTCGGGAGACTCTACCTTTCACTATAATCACTGGTAGTTTGAACAACATGTCTTCTACTCAATCATGACTTCAGGAACCCTTTATCGTCTGTCCGCCTTTACAACGACTCCTGATGGAGGCAATCCTGCGGGTGTTTGGGTTGGAGATACGCTTCCCGATCCTGAAACCATGCAGCGGATCGCCGCTGAGGTTGGTTTCTCGGAAACTGCCTTTGTCGCGCCTGCCGCCGGAGCCGATCGAACGGTTCGTTACTATAGCCCTGAAGCCGAAGTCTCGTTTTGTGGACACGCCACGATCGCCACTGGAGTCCTACTGGGCGAAAACGACGGCAATGGAACCTATCGGTTAGAAACCTTGGTTGGAACAATACCTGTTACAGTGTCCCAGCGCGACGGTCATTATGAAGCGTCTCTGACTTCTGTTGAGCCTTGCTCTGCGCCTGCGTCTGATGCGCTCGTCAGCCAAGCTCTTGCTGCACTGAAATGGGCACCCGACGACCTCGACCGATCGATTCCTCCTGCAAGAGCCTACGCTGGGGCATGGCATTTAGTGCTTGCGGTTGCGGAGGCACAGCGTCTGGCAGAACTGAACTACGATTTCGAGGCACTCAAGGCACTCATGCTGCGGGAGGGTCTGACGACGCTACAACTTGTGTGGCGTGAGAGCGATACTGTCTTCCATGCTCGCAATCCTTTTCCAGTCGGGGGCGTGGTAGAAGATCCGGCAACGGGGGCTGCGGCGGCTGCGCTCGGCGGGTATCTGCGATCGGCTCAACTCATCCCAGTGCCAGCTACACTCCTGATTCTTCAGGGAGCAGCGATGGGTCGCCCCAGTCAGCTTGGAGTAAAAATTCCGACCAGCGGCGGGATTGTGGTGACGGGTAAGGCGATTCGGATTTAGCGGAAAGGGCACGATCGCCCGTTTTAGCGGAATTGGTGAAAGTCTGCTGCCGATCGTTCAAGCTGCCAAATGAGGCGCAGAAAATAATCTGCATCAGGTTGAAGAGAATCGAGTTTCATACGATTAGAGGAAGTAATAGCAAGCACGCCGTGCCTCGTAAACGCTACTGCACCTCATTTTTGCCGCTGATCAGCAAGACAAGCTCTGATTCCTTCCAATAGGCCGGAAAAATTGCACAAAGAGATTGACAAAACCTGAAAATGTAGGGCGATGTTTAGCCAACAGAATCTTCTTCTGGATCACCCGTCATATTAGGGCTGATCAGGGTAATGTCATATTCATCTGGTGGCACAGTTGTAATTGCATCGCGCTTTAGCAGGTGATAGATTGCCTGCACTCGCGGTCCAAAAATGACTCTATCTTCGTGCTGGAGGTTGTGTGCTTGCAGCTTGCGCCCATTGATCAGCAGTCCGTTTGCGCTGTATTGCCCTCTGAGATTGCCGTCTACAATTCGGTAATAGTAGCTGCCGTCTTCGTTGGGCTGCTGAATAAGCGTGGCGTGACGACGGGAGACGAACTGAGAAACCAGCCGAATATCGCACTTAGGGTCACGACCGATCGAATAGATTGGCTGATCCAGGGTGTATTCACACCGTCCTTTGTCGTCTTCGATGATTAATAGATGGCTCTGATGCGGTGCTGAAGTCATTCGGCAGGAAGTAGTGCAACTGCGAAGGGTAGCCCAGAGATCCGGTGGTTGGATCTCACTGATCAATTCTAGACCCAGTCACTCCAGGGAACTTTAGACCAAGTTAGGAAGAGGCATCGAGTGCCAATTGGCTTACCCATCATCTTGGCTTACCCATCATCCTATCAGGCAGAGCGACTGCCGATCCGTTGCTTTATCTTAGCCGCTTGCGATCCTTCTGAAGGATAGAAAACCGTCGATCGAAAACTACGAAAGTCTAGTTTAAATTTAGTTAAAGTTTAATGGAGTCCAGGGTGCAGGAGTTGAACCCGCCTGAGGCGAATTATGAGTTCGCTGCCTAAACCGCTCGGCCAACCCTGGTAATATTTCAGTCTTTTGACTTCTCGATCTTTTGGCTTCTATTGTATCCTGATGCTTGACGAATATCAGCAGCATCCGTGAATTCAACCGTTGTATTAACGCTTTTTTTGCTGACCGTGATGGTGGGGGCAGGGGTCGGTAGTGCCGCTTGGGGTTATCGTACTGGGCGAGAGGCACTCAAGGGAATCACTCAACCTGATGCCCGTCCAGTGAACAATGTGACCGATGCCCAGGGTAAGCCTGTTCGCCGAGAAGGGCTAACCTTCCTTAAAGAGGAGGACATTTTGCAGCAGGTGAAAGCCAAAATGGAGTCAGGCAAATAGGCTTCTTGAGAGGGTGCTTTGAAGATGTATCAATGCGTCCCGAACCGCCCCCTCGCTCCCTTCATTCTGGGGGAAGCCGACCCTTCTCTGCGCTTCAAAGTCGCCCAATGTTGGGGGATCTAGGTGACGCTGTCGGAGATTGGCAACTCCTCAAACATTCTCTAAACCGTTTTCCTCCTGCTAGACTGCTGTTTCTAGACTGCTTTTAAGTTGATCAAATCAATGGTTTCTCCTGCCCTAAGCGCATCAGCCGATACACTCCCGGTTTTGAGCGGTTCCGATGTGCTGCTGCGAGTGTTGGCAGTGCTGCTGTTGATTATGATTAACGGCTTTTTTGTGGCAGCTGAGTTTTCGATCGTCTCTGTACGTCGATCGCGAATTAGCCAGCTTGTGTCTGCCGGAGATGTGCAGGCAAAGACAGTGCAGGACTTGCAGCGTGGGATCGATCGCCTGCTGTCTACTACTCAAATTGGCATTACCTTATCCAGTTTGGCACTGGGCTTTATTGGCGAAAGCACGGTAGCGGTGCTGCTGTCGGTGTTGCTGCTGCGGCTGCCCCTGCCGTCTGGGGTGGGGAACGTGCTAGCTCATTCGCTGGCGTTGCCGATCGCCTTTTTGCTGATTGCCTATCTGCAAATTGTACTAGGTGAGCTTTGCCCAAAATCAGTGGCGTTAATGTATCCAGAGCAGTTGGCTCGCTTTTTGGGTGCGCCAAGTCAGGCGATCGCCCGCTTTTTTAATCCGTTTATCTGGATTTTGAATCAGTCTACGCGCTGGCTGCTGCGGTTGCTGGGTGTTCCCTACACGGGGCAGGGCTGGTACAACCGGGTCACGCCCGAAGAACTGGAGCTGATCATTGCCACCTCGACCGAATCCCCCGGATTGGAGGAGGAAGAGCGAGAATTGCTGAGCAATGTGTTTGCCTTTGCTGACGTGACTGCCGGAGAAGTGATGATTCCCCGGATCAGCATTGTGGCACTGCCGCGTGAAGCAACGTTCCAGGATCTTTTGCAAGAAGTCGCTAGTTCTGGACATTCGCGCTATCCGGTCATGGGCGAATCCTTAGACGACATTACCGGAATCTTGCACTTCAAAGAACTGGCAGAACCTTTGAGCCAGGGAATGCTGAAGCTTGATAGTCCGGTGCAGGCATGGGTGCGTCCGGCACAGTTTGTGTCGGAAAATATTCACCTCAGCGAATTGTTGCAGCTCATGCAGCGATCGGGCCAGCCAATGGCGATCGTTGTAGATGAGTTTGGGGGCACGGCAGGTCTGGTGACACTGCAAGATCTAGCAGCCGAGATTATGGGTGATACCCACGAAGGCGAAGATCTGGAAGAACCCGACGTTGAAGTAATAGACGACCAAAATTTCAGAGTGCAGGCGCAAACCGATCTAGAAGAGGTTAACGAACTGCTGGATCTAAATTTGCCCCTATCAGAGGATTATCAAACGCTGGGCGGATTTTTGATTTATCAAATGCAGAAGATTCCCGCTGTCGGAGAAAAGCTTCAGTACGAAACCTACGAGATGACTGTTGAGGCGGCAGATGGTCCCAGACTTCAGAAAATTTTGATTCACCGTCTGGAATCATCGCTCAGTTCTGATGAGGCGGATTTGTTGGCTGAGACGATTCTGTCAGAGACAGGCGATCTGATTGATACGCTAACTGACCGCGGTACAGACCTTCCCGACCCTCCGCGTCCTGCTCAGAAGCAAATCTAGCAGGGCTGCAAATCTAGCAGGGCTGAAGCCGGGGAGCAGCCAGAACTGGGCTTAGTTCGATCGCTTCTGGCAGAGAAAATAAGTTCTCATTTCCCCTTTGCCTTTGATATCAACCAGTCCACGTTCTTCAAAATTATACTGCTGCTGCAAAAGCTGATAGGTTGTATCCGTAACCTGAATTTTGCCGGGAACGCCCTGGGATTCCATGCGGCTGGCGGTGTTGACGGTATCGCCCCACAGGTCATAGGAAAATTTGGTTGTGCCAATCACGCCTGCACCCACAGCTCCTGTATGAATGCCGATTCGCATCATCAGGGTTCTGGTTCCTCCGTCGGGCGTTGGCACGGTGAACTGCGCGATCGCTGCCTGCATTGCCAGAGCCAAATCTGCTACGGCTTGAACGTGATCAGGACGAGGCATTGGTAAGCCACCCACCGCTAAATAGGCATCTCCGATCGTTTTAATCTTTTCCAGGCCATGCTGTTCGACGAGCTGATCAAACGTGGAAAAAATCTGATTCAGTAGTTCGACCAGGGCGGTGGGAGACAGCGAGACCGACAACTGCGTAAAACTGACAATATCGGCAAATAGCACCGTCACTTCGCTAAAATTATCGGCGATCGTATGCTGTCCCTGTTTCAGACGATCGGCAATTGGTTTGGGCAGCACGTTGAGCAGTAGCCGCTCTGATTTTTCTTGCTCGTCCTGAATGCGCTGAAGATAGGCTTGTTCCTGATCACGCAGCCGCTTTTTCTCCAGGCTGGCTCCGATTCTGGCTTTGAGCAGTGTTGGGTTAAAGGGCTTAAACAAATAATCTTCTGCGCCCAGCTCAATACAGCGCACCACGCTATCGAGATCATCTAGCGCAGAGATCATAATGACCGGAATATGGCGCAGGTCGGGGTCTGCCTTCAGGCTTTCAAGAAGCTGATAGCCGTTCATCACGGGCATCATAATATCGAGCAGCACAAGGTCAAACGGCTGCGATCGAAGCTGTTCTAGAGCCTCCTGCCCGTTTTCTGCCATGGCGATCAGATGTCCCTGACGCAGAAGCCGCCGAGACAGCAGATCTCGATTCATCTCATTATCATCTACTACCAGTACGCGCCCCTGGTCTGTCATATTGCTGCCTCTTTGACCAGCAGTGCTTGGATTTTACCCATCAGACGGGTGAATTCGATCGGCTTGGTGTCATAATCGTCGCAGCCTGCTTCCAGGCATTTGTCGCGATCGCCTGCCATCGCGTGAGCAGTCAGCGCAATAACGGGAATCTTTTGCGTGGCAGGAGTGGCTTTGATTTGGCGAGTAGCAGACCAGCCATCCAGCACCGGAAGGCTCATATCCATCAGGATCAGATCGGGAGACTCGGAAAGTGCAAGGGCAACGCCCTGTTCTCCGTCTGTCGCAATCACAACCTGAATTCCTTTGCGAGTTAGCCGCCGAGAGAGCATATCTCGGTTCATTTCATTATCTTCGATTAAGAGAATCTTGGGCATCTCTTGTTCTCCCAGATGGCACCTCATGTAGGGGGATTGACGCAAATCCGTGTGATGAGTTGCTCATAGCCAACTACAGTACGATCGACTGCAATTTCATTAAACTCAAAAATTTAATCACCTAGTGGATGCACATACTGACTTCCTGCTCTAGAGTGCCCGAAGTTTACCTAGAGCCAACAGGCACCTGGTATAGCGATTTTCTCCCAGTCCCTTCTATCGGGTTGGTTCCTGCTGCAAATGGGAAAGAATATAGGGCTGTACCTGCTGAAGCAGTGGATTTTGCAGAACGCTTCGCTTCATCAGCTGAGCCACGCTGGTATTTAGGAACTGATAGCGAGTCGGAGTTAGATCGCTGGCGATCGTGGCGATCGTGGGAATAGATTTCCACTCGCGGATCTGCCGCAAATTGGCAAGCAGTTCAAAGCTACCTGGTTTCGAGGTGAGCAAATCAATCAAAATCGCATCGGGCGGCTGAGCGCAGGGACGCAGGGCAGTCGAAAGGTCTGCGGTTAACACTTGCCATCCGGCTTTGGTCAACAAACGGTGGAGGATTTGTTCAGTGGTTCGGTCTTCCTGGATAAGCAGGATTTCCTGAGTCGATCGTGGGTATGCCTGAAGCAGTGCGGTGAGTCGCTTAAAGGAGTTGGCATCGGTCAACACTTCGCAGATGCCTAGCACAAATCCGGCAGGCAGGGCACAATAGCTTGCTTGATGATTTTCCGAGTGATGGCTTTCGGGGTGATGATTTTCCTGATAATAGCTTTCGTGCGTTCCCTGCACGACGACGGGAATATTTGCTAGCAGCGGATCGGACTTGAGCATCGACAGCACGATCCAGCTATCCATCTGCGGCATTGCCATATCCAGCATGATCAGCCCCGGCATTAGTTCCCGCGCTAGCCTTAGCCCTTCGCTGCCCGACCAGGCTGTGACGACCCGGAAGCCGTTTTGGTTAAGCTGCTGCACCATAACATCGCGAACGCTGCGATCGTTGTCGATTACCAAGATCAGGTCGGTGAAGGTGGGTTGGCGGGGAGTGGAGGGGTGGAGGGGGGAGGGAGTGAGGGATGGGGGAAGGAGATGAGGAGATGGGGGGATGAGGGGTGGAGAGTGAAGCGGTTCTTTTTCAGGGTGAAGGGAAGCTGAGCGATCGACGGTGACGGGCAGCATTACGTTAAACGTTGTGCCTTTGTAAATTGTGCTGGAAACAGTGATTGAGCCGCCCATCATGGTGCAAAAGCGATAGGCGATTGCCAATCCTAAGCCTGTGCCGCCGTATTCTCTGGTGCTGGATTCGTCGCCCTGGGTGAAGGGCTGGAAGATGAAGGGCTGTTGTTCTTCGGCGATGCCGATGCCTGTGTCAGTGACTTCAAACAGAATGTGGGGAACAGGGGAGATCAGGGAGTCGGGGGTGGTCAGAGCGCTGGGGGAGATCGATCGGGACTCGACTTTGAGCGTCACCGTGCCATTGCTGGTAAATTTGGCGGCGTTGGTAAGCAGGTTCCAGAGGATCTGACGGACTTTGCTGAGGTCGGCGTGCAGGGTTCCCAGGTCGGGGGTGCAGAAGACTACCAGACGATTTCCGTTTGCTCCAATAAGGGGCTGCACTTCCTGAACGACTTTGCTAATCAGCGTTTTCACCTCAAAGCTTTCGAGATACAGATCCATTCTGCCTGCTTCGATCTTGGCGATATTTAGCAGATCGTCGATCAACCGCAGTAGGTGTTTGCCTGAGGTATGAATTCTTTCCAGGTCGGGCAGGTAGTCGATCGCCCCTTCGCTCTGCAAGTCTTCCTGCAAAATCTCGCTGTAGCCAATGATGGCGTTGAGGGGAGTCCGCAGTTCGTGGCTCATATTGGCGAGAAAGGCACTTTTTGCGCGATGGGCGGCTTCGACCTGCGCCTTTTCTTGCTGAAGCTGATGCAGGTATGCCTGCTCCTGATCGCGAAGCCATTTGCGCTCCAGACAGGCATTAATTCTAACGTTGAGCAGCGTGGCGTTGAGCGGTTTTGCCAGGTAGTCTTCTGCCCCTTTTTCGATACAGCGAATGGCGCGATCGTGGTCATCGCTTGCAGAAATCATAATGACCGGAATCGACCGGAGGGCAGGATTGGCTTTAATTTGCTCCAGCACTTGATAGCCGTTCATCTCCGGCATCACTACATCCATCAGCACCAGATCAAAAGATTCGGTATGGAGCCGCTCTAACGCCTCGCGCCCATGAGTCACCAGCGTCACATCGTACTGCTGTTGCAGTTGACGGGCAATATAAAGCCGGGTGACCTCGTTATCGTCAACGACCAGAATTTTGACAGTGGCTGGTTTCATACTCATGGCTTATCCTCTCGCTTGCCGACGCTGAACCCAGCTCAGAGTTAACTCACGCACTTCGTGCAGCAAAGCGTCTCGATCGTAAGATCCTTTTTGTAGCACTTGCTCGACGGAACTACTCAGGTATAGCCGATCCTGTGGGGTCAGATCCATTGCGGTCACAACAATCACGGGTAACGATCGCCACTGGGGATGCTGGCGCAGGGTATGGATAAACTGAAAGCCGTCGATTTCAGGCATCATCAAGTCCAGCAAGATCAGATGAGGAGTCTGCTGTGCAAGGGAGTCTAGGGCAATTCGACCGTTCGCGGCTTCTGTCACTTGCCACCCTTCTTTTTCTAGCATCCGCCGAAACATTTCGCGGGTTGTGCGGTCGTCTTCTGCAATCAGCACTTGTCCGATCGCGGGTCCGGCTTGAGCGTTTGGCAATTCCGGGTCGTTTTCTGCTTCGGTAGACTTGGGGCGATAGTGTTCGAGCAGACGCGTTAATCGTTTGTAGTCGATCGGCTTGGTGAGATAATCCGAGGCTCCCAGCGTGAAGCCCTGCTGCTTATCGTCAATAATGCTCATCATGATCACGGGAATATCTGCCAGATCCGCATCCGCCTTGAGCATCGAGAGAACTTCCCAGCCGTTCATTTGAGGCAGCAGCACATCCAGCGTAATCACATCGGGACGCTTCTGGCGGGCAAGCTCTAAGCCTTCGTTTCCAGACGCAGCAACCATGACTTGCAGCCCATCGCGGTTGAGGTAATGGATCATCAGTTCGCGAACGCTTGGATCGTCATCAATCACAAGAATCGTTCCAATCTGAGCTTCAGGAGCAAATGGCTTTAGAGCAGACTGGGCTGAGGTGGACTGGGAATGGAGTACAGGGTCAGCCGTTGCTCCAAAACCATTATTTGCAAAACCATTACCTGCAAAACCATTATTTGCAAAACCATTACCTGCAAAACCGCTGCTGCGCCGTGAATGCTGTTCCTTAGGGTTGGTGACTGCGATCGGCAAATAAATTGTAAACGTTGATCCCTCGCCGATTTTGCTGCTAACTGTGATTTCGCCGCCCATCATCTGGCAGAAATGGCGTGTGATTGCCAGTCCCAGACCTGTGCCGCCATACTTACGCGTGGTTGAGGCATCTGCCTGCGTAAATGCCTGAAACACCTTTTGCACCTGCTCTAGCGTCATGCCAATTCCGGTATCGCTGACTTGGAAGGTGAATTGGGGTGGACGCAGGGCAGTTTCCTGCTGGCGATCGACGGTAAGGGTAATCGTGCCGTGTTCGGTGAACTTGCAGGCATTGCTAAGCAGATTAAATAAAGCCTGGCGCACTTTGGTGAGATCGGCGTGCATTATTCCCAGATCGGGATGGCAATGAATTTCGAGCCGATTTTTGTTTTTCTCGATCAAAGGTTGAATTGTGCTTTCGACCTCGGCGACGAGCTGGGCAATGTTAAATGTTTCCAGATAAAGCTCCATTTTTCCGGCTTCGATCTTGGAAATATCTAGAATGTCATTAATCAGTGCCAGTAGGTGTTTTCCGGCTCCGCGAATCTTTTCGAGATCTGGCACAATGTCGCTGTGTCCCAGGTCTTCGGCGTCTTCTTGCAGCATTTCGCTGTAGCCGATGATGGCATTGAGCGGGGTTCGCAGTTCGTGGCTCATGTTGGCGAGAAACTGGCTCTTGGCGCGGCTAGCTTCTTCGGCGTCTTCTTTGCTTCTTCGCAGCGTATCTTCTGCCTGTTTGCGTTGGCTAGTATCGCGCTGCACTGAGATCCAGTGAGTGGTCGCGCCGTGTTCGTTGGCGATCGGAACCATCTCGAGTTCTAGCCAAAACTCTGAGCCGTCTTGGCGATAAGCCAGCAGTTCGGTTTGAATTACTTCTTGCTGAATCAATGCCTGCTGTAATCGGTCGACAACGGCGCAATCGGTTTGTTCTCCGATCAGCATCATGGGCGATCGACCGATCACTTCTTCGGGAGTGTAGCCTGTGATTCGGGTAAATGCCTGATTGACGTAGACAATTTCCAGAAGGGGTGGATTGAGGGTTCGCGTTTCGGCAATGATCACCGAGTCATTTGTGTTAATAACCACCGATTGCAGTAGCCGCAGGCGTTCTTCGGTGCGTTTGCGCTCGGTGATATCGACAATCACGCCGTCGAGACAAACGACCTGCCCATTGCCGTTCAGAATTGCCTGTCCTTTCTCGTAGACCCAGCGGATCGAGCCGTCTGCATGACACAGGCGATACTCTGCTGCAAAGGGGCGGCGTTTCTCGATTGCTTGGTCAACCATTTGTTGGACAGCAAGTTTGTCTTCGTCTGCAATGACATCTGCATAAGCCAGTGTTTTGTTGTCGATAAAGGCAGCGGGCGGATATCCGGTGATCTGCTCTACCGCATCGCTGATGAATTCCATTGTCCAATGCTCATCGTAGGCGCAGCGATACACCGCTCCAGAGATGTTATTGAGCAGGGTCCGAAACCGTTCTTCCCGCTCTCGTAGAGCTGCTTCGCTTTGTTTGCGCTCGGTGATATCTTGAACAATGGAAATGAGTCCACCGTTATCTAGCGCGGTCAGCGATATCTCTTGCAGAAACAGGCTGCCGTCCTGACGCTGACCGATCGCCTCGCCTCGCCAGTAGCCCTCCTGAAAGAACTTCGGCATAATGGTTTGCTCAAAACGTGCCAGCTCGGTCGGTGAATATAAAACCTTCCAGACTTTGCCGATCAGATTTGCAGAACTGGGGTAGCCATAAATGCGGGCGTGGGCAGTATTCACATAAACGTATTGTCCCCGTGCGTCGAGCATTGCGATTCCGACGCTTGCCGCCTCGATCGCTAAAAGCTGCTGCTGCAACGCTTCCTGCGATCGTTTGCGCTCGGTGATATCTTCGACTGTGCCTTCGTAGTAAAGCAGCCTGCCAGAGTCATTTCGGACGCTGATCACATTCTCGCTAATCCAAATTACCTGCCCGTCTTTGCAATACACCTGCGACTCAAAATCTGAAACTGCCCCTGTTTTTTCGATCAGATACACAAATTCCTCGCGTCGATTGGGGTCCACATAAACCTGCTGCGCGATGTCATGAATGCGATCGATTAACGCTTCGGCTGAATCATCGCCGTAAATCTGTGCCAGAGCTGGATTCGCGCTGAGATACTGCCCTTCTGGAGTGGTTTGAAAGATTCCCGTTACCGCATTCTCAAAAATACTGCGATATTTTTCTTCTGCCTGCCGCAGCAGTCGTTCGCTGGCTGCCAGCGAGATTTCTGATTTTTTACGATCGGTAACGTCCATCGAAACGCCTGCCATTTGCAGCGGCTGACCTGTCTCATCGCGAGACACTCTGCCCCAGCTAGCAATCCATCGCACATTCCCGCCCTCACAGAGAATGCGAAATTCTGCTGCGTAGTCCTGATTGCCTGCGAGTGCCTTCGCCTGCGCTTTCTGTAGCCGTTCGCGATCCTGCGGATGCACCAAACTAATAAATGTGTCGTAATCCCCTTTAAAGGAGCCTGGCTTCATGCCGAATAGCTGTTCAATCTCCTCAGACCAATGTTCCTGACCTGTCTGGATATTCCAGGTCCATGCTCCCATTCGGGCTGCCCCCAGAGCGAGCCGCTGCACTTCTTCGCTTTGCCGCAGGGCGGATTCGGTGTGCTGCCGCTCCATAAACTGTCCGATTTGTGCACCGATCGCATTCATCAGATCGAGCAAGCCGCTATCGATCGGGGCCACTCGATGGCTATAAAACGTCACGACTCCTAAGACCTGCTGATTGGCAACGACCGGAAAGCCACAGACCGCATGAACCCCCGCTGGAACGATCGGCTTTCGCACAAAATTTGGATCTTGCTTGAAGTCAGGAATCCAGAGTGGCTTGTTTTGCTGCCAAACATGACCGGCCAATCCAACTCCGATTGGCAGGGTTATTTCCTTCGATCGGGCTTCAAATTCTGCTGCGTCTAGATCTTCACGATGCCACCCTGCAATCCATGCCAAAGCATTGTCGGACTGGTTTACCTCCCAGAGTTCGCCCATCTCCCAGTTCAGGCTCTCGCAGACTGCCTTGAGGATTTGGGGGGCTGCTTCTTCTAGCGAAGGAGAAGTCGCCAGCACTCCTGTTACGGCGTATTGGGCACTGATGTGTCGCTCCGATCGGCGCTGTCTAGCAAGATTGCGATCTGTAAGGAAAAATAGCGCAAACACCGTCATGATGACGACGATTGCAAATGCTTCAACCACCATAATTTTTTGCTGTGCTTTTTGCATTCGAACTTGGAGCAGGCGATCGAGCTGCTGTGCGGCTTGCTGCCACAGGGTAGAGCTGGTTTCAAGAGCCTCTGCTGCAAGATTGAGTTGGGCAGACGTAAAGGAAAGGGTTTCAGGCTGAATCGCTGGCTGCTGGGTCGCTGTCTGAAGCTGCTTTAGCAACCGGCGGGTTGTACTTTGTAATTGTTCAACCAGGGCAGTGAGAGCCGTTTGAAGCTGTGGCTGGTGATTCTCCTGAAGCACAGTGGCAAAGCTGCGATCGATTTCCTGCTGGTTAATCTGAATCTGCCCGATCAGGGAAAGGAGTTTTTCGCGTACCTCCAATCGAGAGACAAACGGATGCATCCATTCAGCTTCCTGAAGGCGAGCTTGTGCCAGCAGTTCCTGTGCTTCTGGTAGTTTGAGCAGCACCAAATTCATTAGATAATAGCTGCTCAAATCTGGGTCAAGAATGAGATTCGAGAGATCGCCCACTTGAAGCATGAGCAGCCGAATCTGTTGAATAAGCTCACTGTAAATTTCATCTACGACAGCGATCGAGCCTGCTTCAATTGACGCTGTTTTGGAGGAGGGCTGCGAACGCAAGTGAGTTTCGACCTGCTGGAGGACTGCCCAGGTTTCTTGCGCTTGCTTAACTCCGGCTGCCGTTTGGAGGCGTTGTCTAACCTGCTGATTCACTGCTGCCAGGGTTGCCAGATCGCGATCGATCTTTTGCGCTTGTGCTTGGAGTTCTTCGCTGAACTCAGACTGGTGCAGAAGCCACTGCGCCTCTGAGACATCGTGCAAGAGCTGCTCCAGCCGAGGAAGGTATAAAACGCCTTGTCGCTCAGCGTTGGCAAACTCTAGCCGATCGCCAATTTCGCCTACAAGCTGATAAACGACCAGCGCAAACGGCAGGATAAAAATGAGCAGCAATGCCATGATGCCGACCCGTCGCTGGGTGTAAGCAGGACGCATATCTCTCATAGAGAAGTCTCCAGACTGAAAGGCAATCAACCGGAAATCAAACAGCACTAGATTAGACGCATTCCAGCAGCCGCGCCCCTACTGTGAAACGGCAAAGCTGCTTGCTTAACGTGCCCAGATTCGCCTGATTCGCCACAATCCTTGAGCCTGACGGTCAGGGGGAAACCTGAAATGCTATAGTTTTTGGGTTGTATTTGTCCCCGTGAGTTTGGCTTGGCTATGGCTGAGACGGTAGAAATCCTGTTTGAGCAAGGGCTAGAACGCTATAACGCTGGAGAATCTCCGGCAACCTTGCTGCCCTTATTTAAGGAAGTTTGTGAACGCGCTCCCAAAAGCAGTCCCGCCTGGACGTGCCTCTCCTGGCTTTATTTGCTGGACAACAAGCCCTCTCAGGCATACAAATCCGCGCAAAAAGCGATAAAGCTCAATCCTCAAGACCCGCAGGCACGGGTGAATATTGCGATCGCCATGCTTGAAACGGCTCAACCCGGTGTTCGGCAGCACGTTGAAACCGCTTCGCAGCTCATCGCAGTAGTTCCCGAACTTAAAGAAGAAGTTGAGCGCAATTTTGAAGATGGATTAAGCCGCAAACCAAACTGGAAAAGTTTAATTCGGGTCAAACAGTGGTTAGCAGAAGGTTAAGTTTTAGAAACAATTGACCTGTAGCGTTGCTGCAAAAACTTCAACTCCGCATCTAACAACAATCTACAGAATCTAATTTGCTGTCCAAGGAGTAAAACGCTCTAAGGCAGCTTTTTTTCTTAGAAGTTTATACCACTTTATAAATACTCAAAATACTTAAAGGAAAAAGTTAGAACTCTAATGATAAGCTTTAGTGAACTCAGGGATAAGTTTCTCTAAAGAGCGATCGCTGAGTTATCACTTTAAAGCTCCAAAAGAACAAGCCCAAGAAAATTCAAGGAGTGGAACTATGCAGGGACCGAATAGCGTTGACGTTAAACCCGAAACCCGTAATCACAAAGGATTTTTTGTGCAGCAAGGTTCGTACAAGTTTGTGGGCATCGATCAGTCCGGTTGGGCGTTAATTTGTGCTGATGAGGCATCGTGCCACTACGTTGATCCAGACAATCTAAAGAAGGTCCCGGAGCTTGTCGAAGGTTAATCTTCAACGAATCCCGGCTATCGCTTCCGGTCAAAATTGAATTTTATCTTGTGGCTGTCCTGCTGTGGTGCAGCCATCTTTTTTGGCAATTTTTAGACAAGTTTTTGGACAACTGAATTGTTAACTTTGATTGCGAATATTCAGAGAGAGCTGGAGCAGATTTTGAGTCAGCGCCTCGTTAGGGGACGGTTGAGGTGTGTGAGATTCAACACTGCCCCCTCAATTCCCCAGCTTTTGGCTTTGTGTTACCGTTATTCCTTTTTCGGCATTCCTAAGGCGATCGTCATTGAATAGGCGATCGTCATTGAATAATAGTGAATAGTAAACTTTCATGCCAACGGTTCACCCATTCTTCGACTGATGAAAGAAAAACTTTTAAACTGGCTCAATTTAATTTTGATGATCGACATTTTCCTCGTGCTGGCAAGCTTTGTCTGGTTTGCGGCGGCGGTGGTGGGGCGATCAATGGGCGTTTCACTCGGTTTAGATTTGTGGTATCAGCTCTGGATGCCTTTCTTTCAGCCTGCGATCGGCATACTGATGGCGGGGGCACTGCTGAGCGGCATGATTAGCTGGGTCAACCGACGATTTTTCTCGAAGCCCTCTGCCTAAACTGATTCGGGAATTCTGCCATGACCACGATTCGACCCGCCCAGCTCACAGACTGCGATGAACTGGTTTTGCTGTGTCACGAACTGGGTTATTTCACCTCGGCGAAGGCTCTGGCTCAGCATCTAGAACAGTTCCAGACCCATCCCGATCACGCTGTTTTTGTGGCAGAAACGGTTTATCCCGAAGGGGGGCAGGGGGCGATCGGCGGGTGGGTTCATGTTCATTTGCACTGGACTTTGCAGGAGGGACGCGAAGCAGAAATTGGTGGATTGGTCGTTTCGGAAAAGCTGCGTGGGCAAGGGGTCGGCAAGCGGTTGATGCAGCAGGCGGAAACATGGGCACAGCAGCAGGGCTGTCATGCATTAGTTGTTCGATCGAATGTGAAGCGCAGCGAGGCGCATCAGTTTTATCAGCGCATTGGCTATCGGGAGATTAAGCGATCGATCGTGTTTCGGCAGTCGATTACCTCCTGATTACCTTATGGTTACCTCATGGGAGAAACTGCATGAAGGAAACTGCCTCGCTGACCCTGCTGCCTGTGCCGATGCACAGTTTTGATAAAAAGTCTGTTCGCACAATCTAATCTTTATGCCGTTTCTGCGT
Organism: Leptolyngbya sp. GB1-A1; assembly: GCF_039962475.1. Classification (NCBI taxonomy): domain Bacteria; kingdom Bacillati; phylum Cyanobacteriota; class Cyanophyceae; order Leptolyngbyales; family Leptolyngbyaceae; genus Leptolyngbya; species Leptolyngbya sp. GB1-A1. Next base: position 236,494 of record NZ_JAMPLI010000004.1, read on the forward strand.
TAAGCGGAAATCATCACGGTAAGATTTAGGCAGACTTGAAGCCGTGCGGCGATCGGATGACCGAAGGCAAGCTTCAAGCCGTTGGACTGAATTGAGTGCCGCAAGCGGAATGGTCTGCTCTTTTAGAAAGCGAACGATTCCGAGAACGGCTGAGTTCTCCCCTTCATGCCTTAACTCCCGATGATCCATCTGACTCAGTTAGGCAAAGTAGATTTGCCCCAGATTTCAATGCCGCTCAAACAAGACCACATCCTTGCCGCGATCGATGTCGGCACAAACTCGATTCACATGGCAGTGGTCAAAATTCAGCCTAGTCTGCCTGCCTTCACAATCATTACCAGAGAAAAATCAACAGTGCGGTTGGGCAATCGCGATCGAAAAACGGGACGGCTCACACCAGAGGCAATGCAGCGATCGATCCAGGCATTGAAACGCTGTCAGGAAATTGCCAAAGGGTTACAAGCGGATGAAATGATTGCGGTTGCCACCAGTGCCGTGCGCGAAGCCCCTAACGGTCAGGCATTTTTGCAGCAGATCGAGGAAGAATTGGGCTTGACGGTGAATCTGATTTCGGGACAGGAGGAAGCCCGCCGCATTTACCTGGGGGTGCTGTCGGGGATGGAGTTTAACAACCAGCCCCATGTGATGATCGACATTGGCGGCGGTTCGACCGAGCTGATTTTGGGAGACGGACACGAACCGCGCAGCCTCAGCAGCACCAAAATTGGAGCCGTGCGCCTGACGGCTGAAATGATCAGCACCGACCCGATTAGCAGCAGCGAATTTAGCTACTTGCAGGCATACGTGCGGGGAATGCTGGAGCGATCGATCGACGAACTGCGCTCTCATCTGCAACCGGACGAACAGCCGCGCATGGTCGGCACATCAGGCACGATCGAGACGCTGGCAACGATTCATGCCAGAGAAAAGCTGGGCGTGGTTCCCGCACCGCTAAATGGCTATCAGTTTAGCCTGCGCGATTTGCGCGATCTGGTGAATCGGCTGCGAAAGCTCAACGATGCAGAACGGGCGGCAATTCCCGGCATGAGCGATCGGCGATCGGAAATCATTCTGGCTGGAGCCGTGATTTTGCAGGAAGCAATGACGCTGCTGGGGCTGGATCACATTACCATTTGCGAACGGGCACTGCGAGAAGGCGTGGTAGTGGATTGGATGCTGTCCCACGGCTTGATCGAAGATCGCCTGCGCTACCAGGGTTCGATTCGAGAACGCAGCGTGATCAAGATTGCCCACAAGTATCAGGTCGATCTGCCCCATAGCAAACGGGTGGCTGACTTTGCAACGAGCCTGTTTGATCAAACGCAAGGCATTTTGCATGAGTGGGGTGAAGCGGAGCGACAGTTACTCTGGGCAGCCGCCATGCTGCATAACTGCGGTCACTTCGTCAGCCATTCCTCGCACCACAAGCACTCTTACTATCTAATTCGCCACGGTGAACTGTTGGGCTACCCCGAAGTCGAAATTGAGACGATCGCCAATCTTGCTCGCTATCACCGCAAAAGTAGCCCCAAGAAAAAACACGAGTGCTATCGCAATATCACCAGCAAAAAGTACCGCCGAGTGGTCGATCAGCTCAGTCCGCTTCTACGGCTAGCAGTGGCGCTCGATCGCAGACAGATTGGGGCGATCGAGCAGGTGCGGTGTGAGTATCAAGCAGACCTTCAGGAAATGCGGTTACATCTGAAAGCGGCTTATCCGACCGGCGATTGTGCGCTGGAACTCTGGAGCCTGGGGCAGAAGAAGGGCGATTTTGAGGCGGCTTATGGACTGAGGCTAGTTCCGCTATTGGAATATGAAATTGGGGAGAAGTAGGGAAGGAGGAGATAAGAGGATCGGGAAAGGACGAGAGGCTTGCGATTTTGAGCAGATTCGGAGACGCTTAAAAAACGGCACAAATCTTTTCTCGATCGCCCTGGTAAAAAGTTCGTTTTCTCGATCTCAGCAACTTTTATTTCGCCATCTCTAGCAAACCAATTATTTAGAACTCAATAGTTAGCAACTCAATATTCAGCAACTTAGCATTCAACATTTAGCAACTTAGTATTTAGCAATTTAATAGAATACCTCTGCATCACTCTGGTTAAGCATCCACCCGTCTTTTTGCTCTGCTTATGTCCGTGGATTATTTTTTCTGGCTTGACCAGATTCAGCCGCATCATCGCGATCGGGTGGGCAGCAAGGCGTTTTATCTGGCAGTTCTTCGGCAGCGCGGCTATCCTGTGGTTCCGGGTTTAGTGGTGAGCAACGAGCTGTTTCAGGCATTTCTGAGCCAGCTTGAGTGGGCTGATCCGACTTTTGCAGATTTGCCTGCTTTGCTGCGTCATCTTGATGTTGATAATCCCCGTCAGCTTCAGGGGGTGGCACAGCAGCTTCGGCACGCGGTTACCTCCACTGCGATTCCTAAATCATGGCTGCTGCCAATTAATGAAGCGATCCGCGATTGGCAATCCTCGCAGCAAACCGAAGCCGTAATTCTGCGTCCTTCTTTTTCGCTGGCGTCTGGGCTTGATCCGTCGATTAGCGATGACACGAGAAGCCTCCTCGAAGCAAAGATCTGTCGGGCAGAGCCAGAGTCGATCGCTCATGCGCTGAAGTGGGTCTGGGCAGAGCTATTTCGGGCACGCAGTTTGCTGTACTGGCAGCGATTGGGCGTTGAGCCGCAGCAGGTTCAGCTGGCCGTGCTGATTCAACCGATTCGATCGCCGATCGCCGCAGGAAAAGCCGTGGTTCAGGGGAATGAACTGAGAGTGCAGACGGTGTGGGGTCTTGGACATGGAATGACAGGCGGCGTGACCCCGGATTGCTACCGAGTTGATGCAGCGGGAATCGTCTACTTTGAGACAATTAGCCGGAAAAACGTGGCTTATGGCATTGTGACGGAAACTTCAGAACAGGCATTGCTAGGCAGTTTTCCTGTGGGCGGCAGTGAGCAAGACGACAGCCTCCAACTGCTAATGCTCAAGCCAGAGCAGCAGACTCAGCCTGTCCTTACTCGATCGCAGGTTGAGCGTCTGGCACAGCTAACCCGCCAACTCATGCTGACGCTTGGCATGGCGGTTGAACTGGAGTGGATGCTTTGTTCTGGTGCTGTTTCTGGAGCTGTCTCTGAGGCGGTATCCGAAGTGGTATCCGAAGCTGTCTCTGAAGCGGAGTCTGGCGATCGAGGGTCAGAACCCAGCTTTTATATTACGCGGGTAATTCCCTACAGCACGCTCACACCAAAATTCCTCGCCCCTGCTCCTTTAGAAATGGACGCATCGGAGATACGGGAAACTGCCTCCGATCGTCTAAAAGGGATTGCTGCCGCACCAGGGAAAGTGACAGCAACGGTCTGGGTGATTCCCCTAACGCCTGTGCCTTTACTGGAGATGCCGCCAGGCTGTGTTCTGGTTGCGCCGATCATTTTGCCAGAGTGGGTTAGTCAGATTCGCCAGGTCGGCGGAATTGTGACCGAGCAAGGCGGAACCACCAGCCACGGCGCGATCCTCGCCAGGGAGTTAGGAATTCCGGCGGTGGTGGGAATTGCAGGTGCGATGCAAACGCTGAAAACTGGGGATCAAGTCCTAATCAACGGCGATCGAGGGGAGGTGATACGGATGTTAGAACCAGCAGCATTCGACGGACCAGACGATCATGACAATCATCGTGCAGCCCATGCTGATTTGCGAATCGAGGCAACCCGCCACCAGGGCAATTCGACTCAGATTATGCCTGCAACCGCAACCCGGCTCATGGTTAGCCTCAGCCAAACCGAGTCGATCGCCCAAATCAGTGAACTGCCGATCGATGGGGTAGGTCTTCTGCGGTCAGAACTGCTCTGGATAAAAAGCCTGGAGGGTCGATCACCAGACGAATGGCTAGCACAAGATAAAGCAGGCTTGATTGATCGATTAGCACAGCAGATTCAGCAATTTGCCGATCGCATGATGCCCCGCCCCGTTTTTTACCGCAGTCTGGATATGCGCGCCCATGAGTTTCCGATGCTGGCTGGCTCCTCGGTTGAACGGAATCCAGTGTTGGGTCTGCGCGGAGCGTATCGTTATCAGATTTACCCTGGCTGGTTTGGGGTCGAACTGGCAGCCTTGCGTCAGGTGCAGCAGGCAAGTTTCGATAATCTGCGGCTGATTCTGCCGTTTGTGAGAACAGTTGAGGAGTTTATTTTCTGCCGCGATCGAGTGACAGAGGCAGGTTTATGGCAGCCCGGTTTTGAACTGTGGATGATGGCAGAAGTGCCTTCGATTTTGCTGCTGCTGCCCGCCTACATTGAGGCAGGGGTTCAGGGCATGGCGATCGGCTGTAACGATCTAACTCAGCTTCTTCTGGGGATCGATCGCGATCATCCTCAGATGGCAACCCAATTCAATATGACCCATCCCGCCGTGATGCAGGCAATTCAGCAGATTGTTCAGGCTAGCCGCGCCGCAGAATTGCCCTGTACCGTTTGCGGTCATCTGCCCAAGAATCTCAATGTCATCGATCGGCTTGTTGAGTGGGGCGTGACCGGAATTTCCGTGGAACCAGGTGATGTGGCGTGGATGAGTCAGGCACTCGATCGAGCAGAGCGGCGATTAATTCTGGAGGGTGTGAGGCGTGTTCACTCGTAACCGTTACGACAAATTCGCTGGAAATCCACTAGATTGATAAACAGAGTTCATTTATCATTTTTCTCTCCTGGTGAGTTTCGCAGATTGGATTTTTGCAGATTGGATCTTGAATGTGCCTCCGCTGTGGCTTCAGCTTGCGATCGTCGGTCTCTGGCTAAGCCTGGTTGGACTACTGGCGTTTGGGCTGAGTCGGTGGGAAGGGGCAGATTCCGAGGTCGTGCGAAAAGTGGTGCATATCGGCGCAGGAAATGTGATTCTGCTGGCATGGTGGCTGCAAATTCCAGGATGGATCGGCATCAGTGCCTCGATCGCCTTTAGTGCCTTGATGCTACTGTCCTATCGTCTGCCAATCCTGCCGGGGATCAATAGCGTCGGGCGAAAAAGCCTGGGAACTTTCTTTTATGCCCTTAGCATTGGCTTGCTCATCTTGCTGTTCTGGCAGCAGCATCCCTACTACACGGTGATCGGCATCTTGATCATGACCTGGGGCGATGGACTGGCAGCGCTGGTCGGACAACGGTTGGGGCAGCATCCCTACGAGCTTTGGGGCATGAAGAAAAGCTGGGAAGGTTCGCTAACAATGGCAGGCGTGAGCTACATCATTTGTAGTCTGGTGTTGCTGGGGATTCAGGGCAATCATTGGCAAACCTGGGCGATCGCCCTTATGGTCGCAGTTGCCGCAACCCTGCTGGAAGCTTTCTCTAAGCTGGGCATTGATAATTTGACGGTTCCATTAGGCAGTGCTGTGCTTGCCGCCTGGCTGAATCAGCTTCTTTAGTTTTTTGAGTTCACGCAATAGGCAGCTTTGCTGACCTGCCCTCACTCTCAATCCCTGCACATCGGATTATCGCTGGGTTCTGCTTTCATGCTGCTGATTGGAGAGGAACAGCCAAACAGAGGACAGACCCACTTTCAATCCGCTATGATCTTGTTTCAATCTGGCATAAACGTAGAGTGGTTGCGGTGTGGAAGTTCAATCAAATCAGCTAGAGGCAATTCTCCTGCAAATGGGCGAGGCAGTGATTGCGAGCACAGAGACGGTCGATCGCCTTGCAGCACAGCTTGATGCGCTTACGAAACAAGTGCAGCAGCAGGGCTATCAGATTTTTGCGTTGAGCGATGCGGTTCAAACGCTGGCAGAAAACCAGGATGGGGCGTTAGAGCGGATTCAGCAGCTTACAACCGCTCTTCAGCAGCTTGTTGCGGCGATCGAAGAAACGGACAAATGAGGCGGATTTAGCCTAAACCAGTCGTCTTGATAAGATTTACCCAAATTTAGGTCGAGTAAAGTTTGAGCCGAGCCCGATAGAACGGTATAAATAGAAAACGAAATAAAGGAATGCAACCCGAATGGCACTGGCTGAGGAACTGAGGCAGGCGTGGCAATCCCAGATTGAAGCGGGCAGCCCTAACCTATCGGCAACCGATCGAGCAAGCGTGGTCGGCTGGCTGTTGGGGCAGGATCCGGCACGATTTGACTCCCTCTCACCCGCAGAGTTAAACGTGGCGCAGCAGGCGATGGACTATCGCTATCGGATTTTGCAGCAGCGATATTTAGGCGTTCAGCCCGAGCGCGCCTACAACCAGCTAATCCAGCGGCTCAGCAGCCTGTTCCTGATTCGCAGCAAAATTAAAACCTGGGTTGCCCTGTCTCGCGATCGGCGGCGAACGGTGGTGGATGTGTTGCAGGAAGTGATTCAAGAGCTGCTGCAAAGCGATAACTATATGCGGCAGCAAATCACCTGGATCGGGGAATGTACGCCCAACCCGCGCCTGCGGAATGCCCTGATGCTGGCAAGCATTGAGGAATATTGCCTGCGCCCAATTCGCAATCAGCCTTTGCTGGTGTATCGATTTGTCAATTATCTCCGTCGATCGCAGCGGGGCGGCATGACCCAGGTTCCCACAGGCGATCTGATTCGGCTGGTCTCTGAAGAAATCACACCCGACGATGCTGATAATCCCGTCAGCTTGCTGGACGGTCAGGCATTGACGCAATATCAAGACCAGCAGGCGTGGGAGGAGCAGGAGGCACTCCGCAGCAAAGTGATGCAGGAATTTGCCGACTACCTGAAAGAAAAGGTCGATCCGCTCGCCGCAGACTGGTTAAAACTACACGTCCAGGGACAGTCACAGGAAGTGATCGCCCAGCGGCTCGACGTCCCGATTCAGCAGGTTTACCGACTGCGTGAGAAAATTAGCTATCACGCGATTCGCGTCTTTGCCTTTAAGCAGCAGCCCGAATTGGTGGGAGCCTGGCTGGGAACTTCGCTAGTTGAGCATAATCTGGGCTTGACGATTCCACAGTGGGAGGAGTTTTTGCAGTCGTTAACGCCTGTGCAGCAGAAGATTGTCGAAAAGCTGAAGACCGGACAGCCCTTTGACGCGATCGGCAAAGAGCTAAATCTGAGGCTGAATCAGGTTACAGGCGAGTGGAGCAAAATCTACCTGGCAGCTCAAACAGTGCGGAGTGCGGAGTAACCCATCTTTTTGTCAAGTGGATTCTATCAGGGGCAACTAATGCCATTAATATGGGTTTAATAAAGGGCATTAGTTTCAGTTGATTATCTTGGCATTGATTGGCATTCAATCAAATGTTGAGACAGGATGTTGAGACGAAATGTTGAGACAAGCGTTCGCATTTTTCTCAACCGCGCCTCTTTTGGATCGTCAAACTCCTACCCAAGAACCTATGGCGGCTTTCTCGGACGATCGCATCCCGTCCTCTCACAGTGATCGATCCCACTTTTCTGATCGATCGCAGCAGCGTATCCTTGGTCAGTTTCAAGGGGATTGGGTCGACCGACTCAACCTGGATGAGATGTACGTGCTGATTGATGGTGTGCTGCCTTTTGAAGCCTGTCTTTACTATCAGGTTCTGCCGCTGTTTCTGGAGGGAAATCGGCTCAATCTCGGCATGGTCTACCCCGAAGATACCACGGCTGCCGACTACGTTCGCCGCATTATCTCCTATCTCAACTACTCCCTGGTTGCCCGACGCATCACCACCGAAGCACTCCAGGCTACGCTCACGGCTTATCTCAATGCAGCCGAAAATAAGCAAAAGACCGATAAAAATCAGCTCGATCGAGTTAGTTTTGGGCATCATCGCCATGCCGGGCGAAATCGAGTCGCTCGTCCTGTGGATCAAAGTGAGCGGCTGACGCTCATCGTTGATAGCCCTGATGAGCTAGAAGAGGCAGCGGTTTCCGCAGAGGCAGAGCGCGTTGAAGAGCCGCCAATTGCTCCCCTGCAAACGCCAGTCATCACTTCGGCTCCGTCTATTGCTCACGATGAAGCTCTTGCAACCTGGCAACAGCCTTCTCTGCCGATCGCGAGCGAGGAGCAGTCCACCAGCAGCAAACCTTCAAGCCGTTCTGCAAATAATCCCCTGACGGCATCTGCCGCACTTCGACAACCTGTCCTGCCGCTCTTGCCTCAGCTTCCGGTTCTGCAACTTGATGCAAAACACCTCTCTGCTCCGGCAGAAGAACTCGTCACACTGTCGCCAGAGGTTATTTTGCAGGAATTGCTGGCACGAGTACTGGTGGGTGGAATCGGCAGACTTTATTTTGAGAATCATACCCACTACGGCAGGATTCTCTGGAGCCAGAACGGGGTGCTTCAGTCGGTTTTAGAAAATGTGCCGATCGCCCTCTTTCAAAACCTTCTGGCCGCCCTGAAGCAGACCGCAAAAATTGCTTCCCCGATCGCAAATTACCCAAAACAGATTGAAACTGAATATCTCTATAGCCCTATGCTGGAGGGCACCGCCTCGCTGAAGTCGCGTGTCCTGCTGCGCTTTCGCTTTATGCTGAATGCGGGCAATGAAGAAGCAACCCTGCAAATTTTGAGAGGGGCTGCCCTCAAGTTTCACCAACAGCAGCAGATGAGAAAACTTGAACGGGACGCAATGGGCATTGCCAAACAGCTCCAGACTAAGCTAAATGAGATTCGCGATCAAACGCTGACCGGAGAAGGGCTTGCAAGCAGTTGTTTCGATGTACTGCCTGGATTGAGTCATTTGCTGCGCGGCATTGAGCAACAGCTCGACGAGTTGGGGGTTAAGGAATCTGATCAGCCCTAAAAGATGATTTAAAGCAGTGAATCTTCGGCATGACCCCTCAATTTTCCCATGCTGCTCCCCATGCCGCCTAATTCCCAGGCTAAATTCTCTATGAGTTTCTTCAATAGATATCCATGAATAAGGGAGTTTGAACCCAGAAGGAATGCTGTAGCTCTCCCTGGAATTAGGAGCTAGGGGCGGTTTGGCAGCGATCGTGACCTGCACCAAATCCATCAAAATGCAAAAGAAGGGAACTAGCACTGCCAATTCCCCCTTAAATTCCAATTGATAAAGCTTGCCTTTACTGGCCGCAAACGTGCTGCAGGCAGTCTGGTAGCGTTGCTGACCTTGTTAATAACTGATGTTAAAACCGATCAGCAAATCGGCCCAATCGGCAAACCTCAGGGGAAACTGCTTTGTATCGCGTCAGGATTTATCTTTGGACGACCGCCAAGCTTCGGTCATGCGTCCCCAGTTGGTTGTGAACTCTGACCAGCCCGCCAAGCTTCCCGGATTTTCTTCATCCCAGGAGGCAGAGAGTACGCCGTAGCTCAGCCCTAGAACGCCTAAACCAAACCAGCCGAGACTCGTCAGCAGCACTGCATAGGTCGGCACTTCAAACAAAGCATTGACCCGGATCAGATAGCTAACCACAAAGGTAGACATGCCCAGCGCAGTTGGAATCCCGCACAAAATCGCCATGCGTTTGATCATGCGCCGACTCACAGCATCGGGGATCGCAGCCTCTTGAGCAGTCGATCGCTTTACTGGCGGAGCCATCCGCTGGGCAACAGAACGCTTAGGCGCATTTGCCGTAGAGGATGCTTTTGCGGGAGCCTTTGCTGGCGGCGCAACCGGGCTACTCTTGGGCGTTTTCTCAGCCTGCTTGCGGGTTTTGGCTGGTTCAAAGGGAAGCGACTGGCGCGACTCGCCGCCTTTTTTGCTTTTTGACGAGTCGGGCTGAGACTTGGAGGACATACAGATCTAACCCCGAATTCCTAACCGTGTGAGCAGAGCCCGATAGCGTTCCTGGTCTTGCTTTAAGATATAAGCCAACAACCGCTTCCGCTGACCGATCATCTTCAGCAGTCCCCGACGGGAAGCATGGTCTTTCTTGTTTTCGCGCAGGTGAAGACTGAGGCGATTAATACGCTCGGTCAGCATCGCAACTTGAACATCAGCCGATCCGGTATCCGTTTCGTGGATTTGATACTCAGAAATGATTTCCTGTTTACGCTCTTGCAGCAGTGACATGAACCAATTAAATCCCTAACGTAATAGAAATGCAGTCAACTATCTTATCACACTTACCTGGGTTAGGGTGAAGCCTCGGCAGTTTTGCGAATTTCAGGTCGGATTTTCTAAACAGTGGAGCGTAAAGCATGCAGTCGCCCTTTCGGCGAGTTTTGACAGGCGTGGTGTTTTTGGGGATGACGATCGTGGGTGCCGTTTGGGGGTACTGGTGGTCGGGCTGCCCGCTTTTGGATGCGGTTTATATGGTGGTAATCACCATCTTTGGGATTGGCTATGGCGAGTTTTGTCCGGTTTCTGGTTCAACTCGCATCTTTACGATGCTGGTAATTTTGGCAGGCGTGATATCGGTGTCATTAATCTTAGGAGGCTTTGTCCAGATGGTGACAGAAGGCGAGATTAAGCAGGTGTTAGAGCATCGACGGAAAACGCAAGACCTGGCAAACCTGAAGAATCACACGATTATTTGCGGCTTCGGGCGGATTGGGCAGGTGTTATCGCTGAAGCTGGCGGAGGAAAAGCAGCCTTTTTTGATTATCGACACCAGTGACGATCGCATCACCCTGGCAGGAGAAATGGGCTATCACGTCTATCAGGGAAACGCGACCGATGAACACACGTTGCTGCAAGCAGGCATTGAACGGGCAAAGGCACTTGCAACCGTCCTGCCAGACGATGCTGCCAATGTGTTCATCACGCTGACTGCCAGAGGCTTAAACCCGCAGTTAATGATTGTGGCGCGGGGAGAGCTTGCCTCTACCGAAAAAAAGCTGCGCCTTGCCGGAGCTAATCATGTTGTCCTACCTGCTGCAATTAGCGGACAGCGGATGTCTAATTTAATCACCCATCCCAACACGATCGAATTTCTGGAGCAAGGCGAAGAACGGACTCGGCTGAACGAACTGCTAACGCAAATCGATGTTCAGGTTGATGAGCTATCAATTTCTGTGAATTCGCCCTTGGTGGGACGGACGATCGCGGATTTGGAAGTGCGGGGACAGGGAACCTTTATTGTGGTTGCACTCAAGCGGCACGACCAGATTACGAATCATCCCGACCCCAACCTGGGGCTTCATGCCGGAGATACGCTGATTGTGCTGGGGCATCGCGGTGACATTCCCCGATTTGCCGAACGCTATGCCATTAAGCAGTTGCGCTATCGCGGGGCACGCTGGTGAGGGGTAACGGTGCGAAGAACTGTAGTGCTAAATCGCCAGGTGAGAATGCTTGCAGCAAACGCCAAGCCGATCGCCAACCCCCACCACAGTCCCATTCCGCCGTAGCCTAAGCGCAGTCCCAGCAGATAGCCGCAGGACAAACCCAAGCCCCAGTAAGCAATCAAGCCAATCAGCATAGGAACTCGCGTGTCTTTCAATCCGCGCAGCGCACCGACGGCTGTAACCTGAAGCCCGTCCACAATTTGAAACATTGCTGCCACGCCTAACAGCTGCTCTGCCAGCAGGACGACTGCCTGATTTGCCGGGTCGTTGATATCAAGGTAAAGGGAGACGATCGCTTCTGGTACAGTCCAGAACAACATTGCCATTGCCGCCATAAACAGCACCCCCAATCCCATTCCGGTGTAGCCTGCCCGCTTTGCTCCCCGAAAGTCTCCCTGTCCCAGGCGTTGGCCCACCAGCACGGTTGTGGCAAACGAAACTCCGAGCGGAATCATAAACGTAATGGCAGCAGTTTGCAGAGCGATCTGATGCGCTGCCAGCGTTACTGTACCCAGTTGACCCATGAGAAAGGTGGTCACGGTAAATAGTCCGGCTTCAGCCGCCGTCAGAATGCCGATCGGAATCCCTACATGCAGCAGCTCCCGAAACAGGCGACCCTCTAGGACGTGCAGGTTTTGGAAGATGCCGTACTGCTGATACCGAGGCTGCTGACAGTAAAAGAGCAGTGCTAGAAACATTGCCCACAGCGACAAACTGCTGGCGTAGCCAATTCCCGCTAAACCGAGTGCAGGCAAACCCAACTTGCCAAACATCAGTACGTAGTTTCCAGCAATGTTGAAGAGCGTGCCGCAGACCATAATCACAATCACCGGACGCGGCTGAGACAGTGCAGAGACAAAATGCCGCAGCACCGCAAAGCCCAACCCTGCTGGGAAGCCCCAGACGATCGCCTGAAGGTAAGCCGCCGATTGAACTGTAACCGATTCGGATTGACCCAGCCAGAGAAAGAGAGGACGGGGAAATGCCAGCAGCAGCATGAGCGGCAGCGTCATCAGCATTGCCAGCCACATTCCCTGCTGCACCACGCGCCCGACCTCACGAGTTTGACCTGCCCCGAACGCCGATGCCGCTAATGGACTGACCGCAGAGACAATCGAAGAACTCACCAGCAGACAAGCCTGAAACGTCGTCGCGCCCAATCCGCCTGCCGCCAGCACTTCGCCGCCCAGTAAGCCCATCATCACTGTATCGACAAAGCCTGTAGCTGCCTGTGCCAACTGTGCTCCCGCTAGGGGAACCGCCAGGGTTAAAGAGGCTCTCACTTCGGAGGTGAGCTGCGATCGAGTCATTTGAAGCATGGGTGGCGAAAGATAGATTTTGCAAACAGACAGACCATCTACCCTACCAGCCTCTCTGATCCTTTGCCTTCATCCATCCTAGTGAAATGAGAAGGGAGGTTATTGAGAATCTATTGCAATAATCTTGACAGAGATTTGCAATAAATCTAAGATAATCTACATTGTTCTCCTCTCAAGGATCGGTGGTGGGGTTGGTCGGTTGGCTAGCCCCCCATTTTTTGTTTAAATGCAGGGAGGCGAGGGTGAAGGATTTGTAATACATCATACTACAACCAGCAACGTGGGTGGATATGGAAGTGGGTGGACATAAAGGATAGGGGTAACTTGCTGTGCCTGCTTGTGTAACAGATAGGAGTTAGACAGACGGAAGCTAGAGGGATCAGCTCATTCCTGAAGGACGGACAGTATCCGAAGGGCGGACAATATTAGGGTTAAGATGATCTGCTACTGTGCTACAACGGTGCGATTGTGCGATGTCGGATATTTCTGCTCAAAGTTCTGATTTCAGCCTGCCTCAGTCCGATCGCCTCACGCTTGCTCGATCGGGGAACGGTGAATTGGATGCGATCGTGATAGGCTCTGGGATTGGGGGTCTAGTGGCGGCGACTCAGCTTGCGGCAAAAGGGGCAAAGGTGCTGCTGCTGGAGCGGTATTTGATTCCGGGGGGCAGTGCGGGGTATTTTGAGCGGTTCCCTTCTGGGGAAAATTCGGAGCAGCGGGGCTATCGGTTTGATGTGGGAGCCTCGATGATTTTTGGCTTTGGCAGCGAAGGAACGACGAATTTGCTCAGTCGGGCGCTGCAAGCGGTGAATGTGAGTCTAGAAACGATTCCCGATCCAGTGCAGGTGCATTACCATTTGCCGAGTGGTGAGACGATTCGAGTTCACCGGGATTATGAGAAGTTTTTACAGGAATTGATCGATCGCTTTCCCCAGGAGCAAGCAGGAATTCGCCGTTTCTATGACGAGTGCTGGCAGGTATTTCGCTGTCTGAATCAGATGGATCTGCTGTCGCTGGAAGAGCCGCGTTATTTGATGCGATCGTTCTTCCAGCATCCGTTTGCCTGTCTGGGTTTGGCGCGTTATCTGCCGCAAAACGTGGGCGGGGTTGCGCGTCGCTTCATTCGTGATCCTCAACTGTTGCGATGGATTGATCTGGAATGCTACATCTGGTCGGTTGTGCGGGCAGATCGTACACCTATGATCAATGCGGGAATGGTGTTTAGCGATCGACACTACGGCGGGGTTCGGTATCCCAAGGGAGGCGTGGGACAAATCGCCCAAAAGCTCGTGGAGGGCTTGGAGAAAACGGGAGGACAGATTCGCTATCGATCGCGGGTGACAGAAATTTTGTGCGAGGCGGGAAGAGCCGTTGGGGTGAGGCTGGCATCGGGTGAAGTGCTGCGGGCAAAGCGAATTGTCTCAAACGCGACGCGATGGGACACCTTTAGTAAACTGCTGCCGCGATCGATTCTGCCTCCGCAGGAGGTCAAGTGGCAGCAACGCTATCAGAAATCACCCAGTTTTTTCAGCCTACATCTGGGAGTTCGAGGTGAGGTTTTGCCAATCGGAACCGACTGCCATCATGTGGTGCTGGAAGACTGGACCCAAATGGAAACCGCACGGGGAACGCTTTTTGTGTCGATCCCGACGCTGCTTGATCCTGCTCTGGCTCCGAGTGGACATCATATTATTCATGCCTTTACGCCCGACTGGATTCACGACTGGCAAAACCTTTCGCCCACAGACTATCAGAAGCAAAAAGCAGCCGTTGCCGCTCAGATCATCGATCGCTTAAACGCCGTTTTTCCGGGTTTGCGAAAGGCGATCGTTTATCAAGAAGCCGGAACACCCCGCACTCACCGCCGCTTTCTCGGACGGACTGATGGCACCTATGGACCGATCCCCGCTCGAAAGCTCCTGGGATTGCTGGGAATGCCCCTGAATCGAACAGCGATCGCGGGACTTTACTGCGTTGGAGACAGCACATTTCCAGGGCAGGGTTTAAATGCCGTTGCCTTTTCAGGCTTTGCCTGTGCCCATCGCATTGCTGTGGATTTGGGATTAGAGCCAGGATTTTTGTCGCTCTAATCAGAGATGCTTAACAACTGCTGCTGAAATCACCCCTTTGGCAGCTAGAATTCCTGCGTTTGGATGAGGCTTCTGTTTCTCTGTAGCTAGACAATCAACCCATGAGAAATGAACACCGTTGTCTTATGACTGCGGAAAGATGTCATTGATTCAAAAAATGCTTAATTCTTGCGAGGGTTGAGATAGCTCTTTCTTTTGTATCAGTTTGTATCAGAAATTGCTTTCTAACCATACGGCATTTCTCAGGCGAACCCTCACAGAAAGCGACGCCCTTTCTCCCCATTTCCACTACAACCTTAGTTCGAGCTATGTTCAAACGATTTAAGTTTCTATTGACAGTCCTCTTCTCCACACTGTTAACCATTTCGGTGATGACTGCCTGTAATGCTAACCAAAATGCAGGAAGCGGCAGCGGCAGCAGAACGGTAACAATGGCAACTTCTGCGGACTATCCTCCCTATGAGTATGTTGATTCGAGTTCGGGAAGTCAGGAAATTATCGGTTTTGATGTTGACATTGCAAAGGAAATTACCAGCAGGCTGGGCTACGATCTGCAAATTCAAAATATTGATTTCAACGGTTTAGTTTCGGCACTGCAAACAAAGCGAGCCGACTTTGTGATGGCAGGCATGACTCCGACCCCAGAGCGCAAGCAAAGCGTTGATTTTTCTCGCATCTACTACGAAGCGAAAAACACGATCGTCGCCAGACAGGGCAGCAATTTCAGAACGACTGATGCGTTGAAAGGCAAGACCGTTGCCGTCCAGCTTGGTACGATTCAAGAAGGAGTTGCGAAAGATCTCAACGAAGAGAAAAACTTGGGCCTCAACATTAAGCCGCTTAACCGAATTAATGAAATTATTCAGGAATTAAAGGCAGGACGAATCGAAGCAGCGATTGTTGAAGACACCGTTGCAAAGGGCTATGTTGAGTCCAATCCTGACCTGGAATTCAACACAATTCCCAACGCAGGAGAAGCAGGTTCAGCAATTGCTTTCCCGAAAGGGTCTGAGCTGACGGCTGAATTCGATCGCGTTCTGGGCGAAATGATTGAGAACGGCAAAGTAGAAGAGCTCGTAAGCAAGTGGTTTAGCACTTCTGTACCGGCAGCAAAATAGTGGAACTGGAGCAGGAGATCGATCGAAGGATTAGATTGAGGAAATTAAACATCGTCAACTCCGATGTAATTCTGAAAGTCTAAAGGAATGTTTGAAGAGTGTTCTCGGTTCTAAATTGCCCCTTAGACTTCCCAATCCTGGAGGACTTTGAGGACTTCTAGAAAACTTTTAGAGAGCTAGATTTCTTCCAGAATTGGCCTGTTAAGGGAGTAATTCGCAATCAGCACTGTTCAAACATTCCTGTTCAAACCTTCTTTGATTCTGGCGATCGGTTCCTGCGCTTTTAGTATCTAATTACTCGCTTTTTTGAGCCGATTTATTGGATTGTTTAGAAGTTATTTCTTGATAACGATTATTTGACAATGGAAATATCATCAGTCGATTGGACGGCTGGCATCCTCAACGCTTTTCAAATTGAAACTGCTGCCAGCATTTTTGGGCAAGCCGCTCCAACTAAATTTAGCCTTGATTTCTCCAGGATTGTTCCTAACATTCCATTTATTCTTCAAGGGATTGGAGTGACACTGGGGTTTACGCTGGTTTCTGCGGTGATTGGGTTTACCTGGGGAACGATTCTTTCGATTTTTAAAATTTCTACGTTTAAACCATTGCGCTGGTTTGCTGATTTTTATACTTCTGTCTTTCGCGGTACACCACTGATTTTGCAGCTTGCGATTATTTACTTCTCGACACCTCAGCTAATTGGCTATTCGATTCCTGCCTTCCAGGCAGGGGTAATTACGTTTTCACTCAATTCTGCTGCCTATAGCTCGGAAACGATTCGCGGTGGCATTATGGCAGTTGATAAAGGGCAGCGCGAAGCCGCAATGTCGATGGGTGTTGCCTACCCGCTTATGATGTGGGATATTATCTTGCCTCAGGCATTTAAAAACATTTTGCCTGCGCTAGTAAATGAAAGTATTGCCTTGCTGAAAGACTCGTCTCTGGTGTCTACGGTCGGTGCGCTAGACTTAATGCGGCGCGGACAAATTGTTGCGGCTGAAAAGTTTATTTTTTTTGAACCGTTAATTCTGGTTGGTTTGGTTTACTACGTGATGGTGATGGGCTTTACCGTGCTATCGCGCCGCTTAGAACGGAGGATGCGGAAAAGTGATTAGGACAGAATTTTTATCAAAATCATTCGGCAAGTTGAACGTTCTAAAAGATATTTCAACTGAGATCAAAAAGGGTCAGGTGGTTGCGATTATTGGTCCTTCAGGATGCGGTAAGTCAACCTTTTTGCGCTGTCTGAATTTGCTCGAAATGCCAACACGCGGACGCATTTATATCGACAATCAAGATATTACTTCTCCTAAAGTTGATATCAAGGATGTGCGTCAAAATATCGGCATGGTGTTTCAGCACTTTAATCTGTTTCCACACATGACTGTGCTGGACAATTTGACCTACGCGCCGACTAAGGTCAGAAAACTGCCCAAAGCTCAGGCACGGGAAAAAGCAATGGAGTTGCTGCATCGAGTCGGGCTATCAGAAAAAGCTGAAGTGTATCCTTCTCGTCTTTCGGGTGGACAAAAGCAGCGGGTTGCGATCGCCCGATCGCTGGCAATGGAACCTCAAGTGATGCTGTTTGACGAGCCCACTTCTGCGCTAGACCCGGAGATGGTGAAAGAAGTGCTGGACGTGATGAAGGCACTGGCACAAACCCAAATCACAATGGCGATCGTGACGCATGAAATGGGCTTTGCGCGAGAAGTTGCCGACCGCATTATCTTCCTTGATAACGGCAATATTGCTGAAGATGCGCCGCCGGATGTGTTCTTCTCTAATCCTAAGAGCGAACGCGCCTGTCAGTTTCTAGAGAAGGTGCTGTAGAGAAAGTGCTGTAGGGTTCGATTTGCCCTATCTCGTGATTAGGACAGTTTCCCACACCGGAGAGGGACGGCGATTACGGCGATCGAAAGATTAAACGCTGCTTTATATTCCGTTACGATGAGGGCATTGTTGGTTCCTGCTTGGCAGGAGGTCAGAACACATGAACGGTAATCTACGGATCGGTAGCCTGTTTGGAATTCCTTTTTTCGTCAACGCATCCTGGTTTTTGGTCTTCTCGCTTGTGACCTGGGACTATGGCAGTCAGTTAGGCGCGGCTTTTCCGCAGCTCGGCGTGTCTGCTGGGGTGCTGGGGCTGGTGACGGCTCTGCTGCTGTTTGCTTCGGTGCTGGCACACGAGTTAGGACATAGCCTGGTAGCCATGCGGCAGGGAATTCCGGTCAAGTCCATTACGCTGTTTATCTTTGGTGGACTGGCAAGTTTGGGTGAAGAATCGAAGACTCCGGCAGAGGCGTTCTGGGTTGCCGTTGCAGGGCCGCTGGTGAGTTTTGCGCTGTTTGGCATTTTTACAGCTCTAAATATCTTCACTGCTCTCCCCGCTCCACTAATGGTGGTGGTCGGTGTCCTTGCCTCGATTAATCTGGCATTAGGCATTTTTAACCTACTGCCCGGTTTACCTCTAGATGGCGGAAACGTGGTGAAGGCGCTCGTTTGGAAACTGACGGGTAAGCCCTACAAGGGAATTGCATTTGCCAGCCGTATTGGTCGCTTTCTGGGCTGGTTGGGGATTGGCATCGGTGGCTTGTCGGTGCTGGGCTTTATCCAATTCGGTAGTTTTTGGACGCTGCTGGTGGGCTGGTTCTTACTGCAAAATGCCAATCGCTATGCCCAGGCTGCTGCGGTGCAAGAACAGTTGAGCGGTCTAACTGCCGAAGATGCGGTGATTCCTAATAGCCCGATCGTCTCGTCTGAGATTTCGCTGCGGGAATTTGCAAATCAGTACATCATTGGCAATCCGGCAAACTGGCGGAGGTATCTGGTGACGGATACAAACGGTCAGCTTGTGGGTCAGGTCGAAGTGGATGCTATGAAGATGATCCCGACGAATGACTGGTGGGATATCTCGGTGCGGCAAATTATGCAGCCTATCACTCAACTAGAAACGATCGCCTCTGATCAGCCGCTGCTAGATGTAGTGAACCTGATCGAAGAGAAAAACTTGCCTGAATTAGTGGTGCTTAAGGAAGATAAGAAGCCTGCAGGTTTACTGGAGAAGTCCTCCATCATCCAACTTCTGCAAGACCGTGCTGCTGCAAAATCAGCTCCCCCTCAACCGATTCCGTCTCAGGCATAAGCGGACTTGCTCCGTAACCTTAATACTCACATCGCGCACTAATTGCGATCGCCCCTGTCTCTTTAGGCGGGGGATTTTTTATAGTCAATCCCTGAAAGGGTTTTGATTTGGTTGAAATGACGGGTTGCTGAAAGCTTTGATTTATGGAGTTTTCGAGGTTCGATTGTACGAATTGACCGGGTTGTAGCATTTCTATAGTGGATGGCAAGAAATTTCATTTTGAATCCTGTCCCAAATCGAAACGGGTCAAGAGTTTGGTGGTTGCGCGGAAGGGAATTGGGGTTCAAATGGTGGAAAGGGCTGTCTTGCAAGAACTTCCGCCCTTGATGCAGGAATGCCACTCAAAACACCCACCTGTCCGCGCACCGTACCTGAAAACCCCAGTTCAGGGATTGCCTGCGATCGCTCCCCAAGCCTGCACGATCGTCAGCAGATCGGGAGGAAGCTGATCGGCGACAAAATCAACGTATTGCGTTGTACTGGTTTGGCTGCTGAGTGTGATGGTAATTGTGTCTGCGGTTGGTTGGCTGGGAGTATAGCTGAGGCGATCGAATAAGTGAAAGCCTTGCAGCAGCTTTTCAAATTCTTGGACTTGCGCCTGCGATATCTGATGAATGTGGGGCGGAAACGAGGACTGGTCTGCCCGCAGCAGCGATCGCATCACCTGACCGCTTTTCAACAGAATGGTTTCATAGGTGTGTCCGGCAATGCCCCCGCTGGCGATCGAGCGAAACAAAACCTGCTCTTCGAGGGGAGTAGCCACTTCCGACAAAAACCGTACTCCCTCCAGGCTGGCAGTAGCAAAGCGATTTAAGCGAACCTGCGAGCCATCGTTGTTAGAGTGATACACCCAGCTTTTACCGTTTCCAGACACAACAACACGCCAGCCGAAGATAGCAATCTGGGGACACATTGCAGTCCCGGTTTCAATACCCAGACAGCCATCCCAGTTTTTTTGCTCAGCCTGAGTAATTTGCAGTTGATCGAGCGGAATTCCCGACTCCTGCGAAGCTGCCGATAAGATTCGATCGTTGACCTGCTGAGGTAAGGCACTCGATCCCGTGTGGCTTTCCTGCCGGATGGCTTGACCTGTGCTGTCGGTGCGGTAGATCCAGGTTTGCGATCGGTCTGTCACGGTGATGCGCCAACCCTGCACCAGTGCCAATAAGCAACTTTCCGCAGGTCCGCCCAAGCCCAGACAGCCATCCTGCCAGGTTTCTTTGGTAGCAGCAACCACTCGCAGACGCGAAGCCGGAATGCCAGTCTCACGGGCGATCATCCGCCGTACCCGAATGCGAACCGATCGCGGAGCCTGTTCCTGAACACTGGGGCTGCTGGAGTTTTGGCCAGTGGGCAGTCCCGCTCTGATCGAGGGAAACGAAAATGCAGAAGCAAGCTCTGATGAAGTCGTCAGGAGTACGGCGGTTAAGCAGGCGATCGAAACCAGACGTGATGCAGATGAATGACGCATAACGGTTAAGCCTCTAGAAGGTGAAATCAGCAAGGTGAAATCAGCAAGGTGAGATCATCACAAAGTTTGACACTTGCTACCGTAAATCAGGTTCCACGCTTTGGCAAAAGCGGTTACAGAAATTGAATCAACCCATGCCAGCATTGGCCAAAAAAATTGCGATGATCGGGCACATCCGCCAGCTCCCTCCGTCTAAGGGGGTACAGGACAGGACTGAGACGCTCACCATTCGCAAAATTGGCAAGCCGCAGTCTGCCGGGTGCAATACCGCCGCTTGTAGAGCCTCTGTTTCTCTACGGCTTATTTTCGCTGCTCATGCGCGCAATGGCGCAACTACTCGGTATACAGAACACGGGGAACAGGTATGTCAAGCTTTGCTGGAGTCAATCTAAAACAGGCTAGACCCATTGCAGTAGACACTCAAACTCGCATTGCCACCAATCTCAGCGAGACTGGTGAGGGGATGCCGAATCAACTTTATCGGTTTCGTTTAAACCAACGCAGCAATCTTAATCTGCGAGTAAACAATGCAGAAGCAGGCGTAGAACTGTTGCAGGATAAAAATCGGAATGGCAAAGTCGATCGCAACGAGATTTTAGGGCGATCGGTTCAGACCCAAAAATTGCAGCAGCAGGCGAACGATTCTAGAAACGGAAAGTTAAAGCAGGAATTAAACCAGGGGACATACTTTATCCGCGTTTTGGGAAACGGTGAAGCGGATCAAAGTTATCGCTTTATGCTGTCGGCGATGCCCGTTCAGTCGAGGGGCAATTTAGCTCAATCAGGAACTCAATCAGGGTTTAATACCTGGTCAGCCACCCGCAACCAGAGCCGCCTGCGGCAATCTACCCCGGTTCCCTATCGTCTGCAAAGCAACGAAGCCGGACAGGTCTTTGTGCAACCCGACCCCAGCACCCGCAGCTTATCCCGCAACACTGCTGAGAGAGCAAACAATCTGCGCCCGGTACAGGCTTCTCCCGATCGCTGGAATGCCAGCTTTATTAACCGCACGCGCAGCAACGTCGCCAACTACCGCACCTATAACTTCAATCGGGCGGATTTCAAAACCGACTTAGGCAGTCAGGGCAACAATGGCACGGTCATCGCCCGACTCCGGCAGGATTACGGCATGGGCAGCCCCAACAAAAGCATTCGGACGCGGCATTTTGCGATGCAAGCTTGGACAAGGGTTCAGCTGGAAGAAGGCAAATTCTACAAAATTACCAGCCAGTCCGATGACGGCACTCGCTTCTTGTTTAAAAAGCCCGGCAACGACCAAACCGTTACTGAAATTGGCGGCGACTGGCGCAACCGCACTACGAAATCCGCGCCTTGGTCACAAACAATGGTGGCAGGCGAGGGCGGCAGCTATGACTTTTATGTGCAGTACTACGAGCGCGTCGGAGCTTCCACAATTAACATCACGCTGGAACAAGTTCAAGCCAGCAGCCGCGTCACTGCCAATTCTGCAATCAATCTCCGCAGCCAGCCCTCTACGGTAGGCAATACGCCGATCGGAAGCCTCGAAGCAGGAACCAGCTTTTCTGTGGTGCGGCAGGTGCGTTCTGCTACCGATGCCAGCTATCCCAACTGGTATGAAATCACCACCAGCGACGGCAAACGCGGCTATGTGGCAGCCGACAGCAGCTTGATCGAGCTTGTGGGCAATAGCAATCTGGCGACGATCGGCACAGGTGCGCCCCCAACCAACAATCCTACGATTCCCGGTGGGCCTTTGCCTCCTCAGTCCCCCATTCCTCAACCTCCACTACCGGGCGGCGTTGGCGGAACCGATCGCAAAACGTTTAACTTCTCGACTACGTATCCCAGCAGTT
This sequence comes from Leptolyngbya sp. GB1-A1, assembly GCF_039962475.1. Taxonomy (NCBI): domain Bacteria; kingdom Bacillati; phylum Cyanobacteriota; class Cyanophyceae; order Leptolyngbyales; family Leptolyngbyaceae; genus Leptolyngbya; species Leptolyngbya sp. GB1-A1. The sequence continues at coordinate 258,634 of NZ_JAMPLI010000004.1, forward strand.
ATTCCTACTTTAAGCAGGATCTTGCAGAGATTAATAGCCCCAGCTATTACTCCGGCAGCTACAAGCCCATGATCGAAGAGCTGGCACTTCGCTATGACTGGCTCCAGCCTTCGGTTATTGCAGCGATCGGTTCGCGTGAGTCTGCTTGGGGCTTGCTGCTGGCTCCGAAAGGTCCGAGCGGCACAGGCGACGGCGGATATGGACGTGGTATTATGCAGATCGACGCTGAATTCCATCCAGAATTTATTAGCACAGGCAAATGGCGGGACCCCAAGGAAAACCTGACCTACGGCATCGAGAAAGTGCTGCGCCCCTACTACGACTACCTCGATCGTAATACCAACCTTCAGGGCATGGAACTGTTGCGGGCTGCGCTGGCTTCGTACAATGCCGGGCCGGGTAACGTGATGGCTGCCTACAATGCTGGACTCGACGTGGATTACTACACCACAGGTCGAGACTACGGAAAGGATGTACTCGATCGGGCGGGCTGGTTCCAGCTTCAGGGATGGGTATAGAGTAGACTTCCCGCATAAAGGCTCGCGCCCTTACCCTAAATCCCTCTCCCAAACGGGTAGAGGGATTCCCGATCCAGCTCTCCTTCCCTCAATCGCGCAACCCCTTACACCTCAACGGCAGCTTCGTTGACTGTCCGTGCTGCTTTGCCATTCATCGTTTCCTGGATGGGCGATTGTCCTGTATTGGGCTGAAGTACGAGAACGGCACAAGGGGCACGGTGCATTACATAATTGCTGACGCTGCCCAAAATTGCTTCAGTAAGTCCTGATCTGCCGCGCCGCCTCATGACGATCAAATCTGCGCCCCACTGTTTTGCTGCCTGACACAGCCCTTCTCCCGGTTCTGTAATGCGGTACTCAGAGGTGACGGAAACGTCAGCCTGCCGCGCGATTTGACAGTAGTGATATAGCAGCTCTTGCACCTGACGAGTTTGCTCAGAGAGGCGCAGCGATTCGACCTGATAGCTCTGGTGCATGATTTCGGGGGAAACGCCCATCTCGCCAGGGAGCGGCGGCACAAGCGTCATCACATCGGCAGTCACACAGTGAAACAGCATCAGCTTCGCCTGGTTTTGTCTAGCTAATTCCAGCGCATGGTCAAAGGCACTCTGACTCAATAACGAATGATCGATCGCCACTAAAATTCGCTTGAAACTCATTTCGCGTCCCCCTTAGCAATAACTCAGAGCGATAACTGTTAGAGCAATAACTGTTAGAGCAATAACTTGAACGACAAACGGCTTCCTTTACTCAAACCCTAGCGCAAGTGAAATCGTGACGATCGCCATTGTTACAAGGCTTATCAGGGCAGGGCTGATCAGAAACAGGGCTAAGAACGCCGGACGCTAAGAAGCCCGATTGCTCCTAGCAGCAGCAGTGCCCCCAATGCGCTCAACCCGCCAAAGGCTTCCCGAAACACCACGACTCCCAAAAGCGTTGCTGTCAACGGTTCCAGTAAAACAGCGATTCCCGCAACCGTTGCCTGAGTTCGGCGCAGACCGATCATATAGATCGCGTAGGCAATCCCGGTAGGAACCAGTCCCAGATACAGTAAAAACGGCATTCCCGCCGCCAGAGTAGGCAGCGACGGCGTGAGCAAAATTGCCGGGGTCAGCAAAATGGCAGCGATCGTAAAGCTCACCGCAGCAACCTGTAACGGCTCCAGCGTCGCCACTCCCACCTTGGCAATAATTGAGCCGATCGCGTAGGAAAGCCCGGCGCCCAGTGCCAGCAGTGCCCCCATCAAAAAGCGGCTGCCGTTCACTGTGAATGCTTCAGGGTTTGCCACCAGCAGCGCAGTCCCGATCAATCCCAGCACCAGAGCTACGCTGAGCTGTTTTGTCAGCCGCTCTCCCAGCCGCGTCACTGCCAGAATCGTGATAAACAGGGGCGAAGAGCAGATTGCCACCAGAGCCGTCACCGCTACTCCCGCCAGCGAAACGCCCCAAAAATAGCACACCTGATAAATTGCCATCGTCAGCCCCAGTCCAGCATAGGTCAAAAACTCAGACCTCGATCGCCAGCCCCGCAGCTTTCCCTGTTGACGCGCCAGCAGCAGCAAAAAAGGAGACGCGATCGCTAATCGCCAAAACCCTACCACTAAAGGGCTAAGCTGAGTCACGCTGGAGAGCAGCACCATCGTTGCGCCCGTTGTGCCCCAGGAAAGGGCGGCAAGGCAGATCAGCAGTAAGCCAAAGTTCATGAGCGATTGGCGAATATCAGCTCATTTATCTTAAAAAGAAACTCCCCAGGTAAACCAGGAGAAGATAGGCTTAATCGATCGATGCAAGGGAAATTGTTACCTCACTCCGTCACTTTGCCCTATCATTTCGCCCTGCCACTCAATCACCCAGCTAGACTTCTATTTTCGGCATTGCTGAATTGGAGTATGATTAGCCCCCCCAATTTTGGAGGAAACTGATCCTCAAAGTCCCCCAACCTTGGGGGATTCAGGGGGCGATGCAGGGTCTCAAGTTGTGTCTTCATCCTTCGATTCAGCAACGCCCTATTTTCAAAGCGGGTCTTTTCAAAGAGAAGCAAATCTTTTCAAAGCGGGTCTTTTCAAAACGGGTCTTTTTCACAGCAGATCTAATGCTAAGCGCAGATCTTAATGTTAGGCAGAGTTGCCCACTACACATAAAAAACAAAGGAGCGATCCGGATCGCTCCCTGTCTGAGTTTGAAAAACCAGGATTTGAAAAACCGAATCGTTGAGGAGATTGGCGAGTCAACTGGCTCAAGCCGCTTGCCCTATTCGACCTCGGCAGCCCCTTCCTGATTGGAGTTATCCCGCTCCATTTCATCATTCTCCTGCGAACCGCCACCCATGCGTCGTCTACCAAACCGTCCTGAATTGGTGCGCTTGCGAAACTTACGGGCGTAAGCCAAATTACGGAGTGCTTTTTCTTTTTTTTGATTTCGGCGTTTAGCCATTCTCAACCTCGTGGAATAACAACGATGTGAAGACCTAGGGTGTGAAGACTCAAAACGGGCTGAGTTTGATTCCGAACTGCCCGATCGAACTGCTGCTAAAAGTCTCCACAAAGAGTCCATTCTACCATAAGCTGACAGGGCTAGTCGATTTGCCCATCAGTTCCGGCAAGCGGCATGGGCGCGACTTCGCCAAGGAGAACGGCTTCACATTCCAGCTTCATCCTCAGCATTTGCAGCAATCTCCTTAGACACCCACCTCCTCAGACACCTGCCCCCTCAGACACCCACTGTGCTGCAAAGGCAAGAGCCTCTTCACGACTCGCAATTTTGCCTTCTGCCCGCGCCATCTGAAGCATCTCGAGCAGTTTGCCGATCTGGGGTCCGGCAGGAAGGTGCAGGGTCGTCATCAGATCCCGCCCGGTAACGATCGAGCTAGGGTGGGCGATCGGGTCATCGGGGGTTAGAAACCGTTGGATCAGGGGGGCGATCGTCTCTTGTGGAATTCCAGAGGCAACTGCTAAAACTGCCAGAGCCGGAAACGCTGCGCCAATACTGCGAAACAGCACATACTGATCGCGCTTTAACAGGTGAGCCAACCGATCGGGCTGGATCGAGTCTGGGTGGATCAGGGCAAAACTCTTGAGGACTGCCAGCACCGACTGCACCTCGGCTCGGCTGTATTTGAGCTGCCAGAGCTCCTGCTCGGCAAGTTCTAGGTCAGGGGCAACCAGGCATGCCAACTTTGCAATCTTGAGCCAGCTTCGCCCCGTGCCCGACAACCGCTGCTGATCTCGAAACCAGCCCAGCACTTCTAGACCCTGATCTGCCCAGCGCCGATCGAGTTCGATCGCGGCACGGTCGATTTGGGTGATCCATGCCAACCCCCGCCCCGTCGCGTGCGGCAACCAGGAGGAAAGCAGCCCATCCTGCCAGACCCGCACCAGCAGAGCAGTGCCTTTTGCGGTGCTGAGCAGATAGCTTAGCTCTGCCTGAACGCGCTCAGCAGCGATCGTTCCCAGTAAATCGGCAAGCTGCTGGATCGTTTGTTCGGTTTCGGGTTCTAGCGTGAAGTCGAGCTGTGCTGCCTGACGATATGCCCGCAAAAGACGCAGGGGGTCTTCCTTCAGGTTTTCGGGAGCCACCATGCGAATTAGATGACGCTGAAGATCTGCAAATCCGTGCAGGGGATCAAGCAATTGCTCGGTGTAGGGATTGTAGGCGATCGCATTGACCGTAAAGTCACGTCGTTGCAAGTCATCTTCTAGCCGATCTCCCACCTGCTGCGCGAAATCAACCGTTGCCTGATCGAACACGACCCGCGCAATGTGCCGATCGGCATCCAGCAAAACAAAACCCGCATGGTAGTGCTTAGCGATCGCTTTTGCCGTTTGGACTGCTCCTTCGGGCATGACAAAATCCAGATCTAGATACTCCACCTGGCGACCAAGCAGCGCGTCACGCACATTGCCGCCAACGAGATAGGTGGACGCAGGAAGCCATTCGAGGCTAAAGGGCCAGGTTTGAGGCGATAAAACAGATGCCGTCACAGGGAAAGATTGCTGAAGCAGGCTGGGCGAAAGTTCTAAGTAATTCAAAAATGGGTCAATCCAAACAACTAGACATCAAAAACAGGAGCAAGACAGATAGGGAAACGAAGGGCGATCGATCTCAGCAAAAACTGCTCGAAAAGACAGCGTGCTGCTAAAACTCCTCCTTTTCATTTTGAAACATCCGTCTTAAATCGCATCGGTTTTCTAGCAACTTGAGCTAGAGTAGCAGAAAAGGAGATTCAACCTGTATCCTGCTGCCGAAGGGAGGGAAGGGCGATGTGTATTTGCGTTAACTGCCACTATGTCGATCGCTGCATTACCTATCATGCGGTAGAAGAGGCGCATCAGCAGCCCCACCTGACTGAGTCTCCTGATTTTGATCCCATCAACCCGGAAATTAACGCTAACATTAACCCGCCTGAAGTGCGAATAGAAGGCGATCGCATTGTTCAGGATGGTGACTTTGGCTTTGAGTATGATGTGGTAGGATGCGCCAGCTTTAAGCGAGAAATGGGCAAATGGTCGCGCCTGCGCCCCGGTGAGCTTGTGCCAACGTGACTTAAGTTTATTTCTCCGATCGGATTTCCGCTTGCACGCGCTACGGCTCCACGCTGTTGGTTTCAATGGGCAGATGAATAGGATAGAGAAAGCGTCTCCCGTGATCCTTAGCTGAATGAGCTATTGCCTGAACTTTGCCTGCCCCAATGCTGAAACTGCTGGAACTAATCGCTTTTGCCAAAATTGCGGCAAATCGCTGCTTCTGGGCGACCGATTTCGTGCACTGCGGGTAATTGGACAGGGCGGATTTGGGCGAACCCTGCTAGCAATTGATGAATCCCTACCTCAGTCGGCTTCAGAGCAGCCTGAGCAGTTGGCGCAATGCGTCATCAAACAGCTTCTTCCCGAATCCCGGCAGTCGATCGAGCTGTTTCGTCAGGAGGCTGAGCGGCTGCGATCGCTGGGACAGCATCCCCAAATTCCGGCACTGCTGGCGCATTTTGAGCAAGCCGACGCGCTGTATCTGGTTCAGGAATTGATCGATGGACAAACGCTGGAGCAAGTCCTGAAAACCGAAGGGACTTTTGCAGAAGCGCAGGTTCGATCGCTGCTGGCGGAAATTTTGCCCGTGCTGCGGTTTATTCACGATCGCCAAGTGATTCACCGCGACATCAAGCCCAGCAATATTATCCGTCCCTCTGATGATCCGTATGATGAAAAGAATTCAGTTCAGAAGCAGCTATTTCTGGTAGATTTTGGTGCCTCCAAACTGAGCGCAGACGATCGAAGCAAGCAAACCGGTACGCTGATCGGCAGTGCGGGTTATGCGGCTCCAGAGCAAGCAATGGGTAAAGCCGAGTTTTCCAGCGATTTGTATAGTCTGGGCGTGACTTGTGTGCATTTGTTAACCGGACTACACCCATTTGATCTGTATTCGGTGAGCGAAGATGCGTGGGTGTGGCGATCGTATTTGCCGAAGCCGATCAGCCTGGAACTACGGCGCGTGCTGGATAAACTGCTGCAAAAGGCAACTCGTCAACGTTATCGCCATGCCAGCGAAGTTTTACAGGACTTAAGAATAGAGGCAAATCCTTCTGCAAAACCTGCTGCAACCCGGACCCTTCAGCCCGATCGCCAGCGATGGAACTGTGTGCAGATGCTCGAAGGACACGAAGGCGAACTGACTGCCTTGGCGATTGATCCCTCTGGGACTCTGCTCGCAACAGGCAGCAGCGATCGGGCGATTTATCTGTGGAATTTAGCGACGGGTAAACGGCTGTACAGCTTTTTGGGGCGATCGTTCTGGTCTGGTGTGGGACACCGCGATCGCATCACCGATCTGGTGTTTCATCCCGATGGGCAGACCCTGATCAGCAGCAGTGATGACGGCACGATTCACTTCTGGGCTCTGGAAACCCTGCGCCTGCTCGACACCCTGCCCGGACACGGTTGGGGAATTACAGCACTGCACTTGAGTCCCGATGGTTTAACGCTGGTGAGCGGCGATCGAGATGGGCTGATTCAGCTCTGGGATCTGGAGCGATGGCGATTGATCAGTCAGTTTCAGCAGCAGCGAGGGCAAATTAGCGGCTTTGTCCTAACGCCCGACGAGCGAATTTTGATCAGCAGCAGCGACGACAAAACCCTGTGTTTCTGGGACTTTGAAACCGACGAACTGCTGAAAAAGATTCGGGGTCATGCCGATCGCATTACTGCCCTTGCCCTCTCTCCCACGGGAAACACTTTGATCAGCGGCAGCAGCGATCGCACAATCAAGCTTTGGAATCGCCATTCCGCGGAACAGGTGAAGGTCATTGCTGCCCATCGCGCCAAGCTCAATGACTTGCAGGTCCATCCCGGCGGAGCCATGTTTGCCAGCGGCAGCGAGGATAGCACCGTGAAACTTTGGGACATTCGCACAGGCGATCGACTGGCAACGTTATCCCATCCGTGGTCGGTGAATGCGATCGGCTTTACGCCAGACGGAGCGTTGCTGGTGAGCGGAAGTGCGGATGAGGTGGCGAGGGTGTGGGAAAGGAGTGGGTAAGTAGGTGAGTGGATAAGTGAGTTAGGTGGGGAGGTAGATTCTGAAGGTGCTGCCTTTGCTAGGGATGGACTCAACCATGATTTTGCCGCTATGTGCTTCAATAATGCGTCGGGATAGATACAGTCCTAGCCCACTGCCCGCCCGCTTGTGTTCGCCCTGACGGAAGCGTTGGAACAGAGTTTCCTGGTCCGCTTCAGAAATGCCAGAGCCACTGTCGGAAACTTCAATTGCCAGATAGTGTTTCGTCTGAGGTTCACTCGGTAACAGGGGAACGTCTTGAACCTCATACTCACCTGGGTCGATCGGGTCTTCGGGCAGGGCAAGTTCTCCCGCATCGAGTAGGCGAATGCCGACAAAGCCCTGGTCGGTAAATTTGATTGCATTTCCCACCAGATTAGTGAGGACGCGCTGTAGCTCTAGACGATCGGCAGAAACCACACTGGAGCCAGGCGGCAGCGAATCGATATCGAGCTGGAATTTCAGCCCCCGATCTTCTGCCAAGGGTTTTAGCTCTTGTGCCACTTCCTGAATGAGCGGTTTTAAGTCGATCGAGGTGAAAATTAACGCTTTTTGTCCAGCTTCATGGCGATACACTTCCAGCAGCGTGTTGACCATTTGCAGCAGGTTTTTGTTGCTGCGGATCATGATCGATACTGCGTCTACCATGTCATTCGAGACGGTTCCAAAGGCTTCATCTTTCATCAGGTTCAGCATTCGATCAGCAGCCACTAACGGCGTTCTGAGATCGTGCGTCAGACGAGAGACAAAATCTTCGCGCTGGCGCACCATTTGTTCGCGTTCATCAATACTGTGCTTGAGGCGAAGCAGCGATCGAACCCGTGCTAGCAGTTCGTCCACGTCCACAGGCTTACGAATAAAGTCGTCGGCTCCAGCGTCCAATCCTTCCACCACGCTGGACTGTTCGTGAGCCGTAATCAGCAGGATCGGGATAAAGCGTGTGTTGCGCCGAACGCGCCGAGTAACTTCGTAGCCATCCATTCCCGGCATCATCACATCCAGCAGAATTAGATCGGGCGGCGACTTTGCGATCATCTCCAGGGCAGTTCGCCCATCTTCCGCCAGACTAATTTCATATCCTCGATCTTCCAGAATCGTCTGAACCAGAAACAGGTTGTCTTGAGAGTCGTCCACTGCCAGGATGCGATCGATTCTAGAAGGCTGCGTTCGTGACATGGTAGCTCTTGTACTAAATGATAAAGACACAACAAATTTTTCTTATCAGTAGCAATATTAAACAACTGACCAGAATTGTGCCTAGTTGCCTATTCTGGATTGGCTACTTAACCTTTAAAACAATTTTTAAGGCAATTTGTTAAGCGGGCTGCATCTCAAGTAAACGCATAAGCTCGTAAAGATTCACCCACAAATGCCTTAGAAATTCATCCGCATCAAGATAGAGAACCAGGCTTAATCTCTTTTGAATCTGTCTTTTGGCATAGGCTTTTAGTTAGATCGCTCGAGGTTAGGTGTCAAGATGGGGCGGGAAGGTTGCGTTCGGAAGTTAAGTTTATTTGCGAATTTTGTTTTACTCCTTTAAAGCAACTCGCTCTGCTCTTAATCTTGCTTATTAATATCTTATAGTTTCATTCAAAATGGTTAGAGTTCTCTCTATCTTTGGAAGGAACGGGATTCAATGAATCAGAGATGATATTAATCTTCCAATCGAAGTGAGAAGCAGATTGAGAATTGGAATGATAAGCACAATCTACTTTTAGAATGATTCTCCCTGAAATTAATTCTATTTAAGAACAGTAAGAACAGTTAGTATCCTAAAGTGTGTTTCGCTTCGCCAGCAGACTCTAAGCGTATGATTGTCCATCCGTCAGGATTCTGTTGTCAACTATTTCTTTTGAAGCGTCTTTTCAGGCTTTATTGGAACAACAGACTGGGCAATCGCTTCTTGCTGGGGCATTGCTCGCTCGGTAGAGTAAATCGGGTTAATCGTTCTGGGAAGATCAACCTGAAAGATTGACCCTTTATTTTCTTTGCTCTCAACCGTAATGTTTCCCTGCATCATTTGCACAAGGGAATGGGTAATCGCTAAGCCCAATCCCGTGCCCGAATGTTTGCGGCTAATCGTTTGCTCAACCTGCCGAAATGGTTCAAAAATATGTTCAAGATCGGCGCGTGCAATTCCAATTCCGGTATCGCTAACGGCAATAAAAATTCGTTCTGCTGCCGAATAATTTGCAGATTGACTGGCGAATCCATCGGATAATTCCTTTGGTGTGACACCAGATCTTCTAATTTCAGACCTTTCAGTTCCAGATTTTTTAATTTCAGATCTTTCAATTATCGCGCCGCCCTCCACCTGCACCTGCACCTCCCCCGCGGGTGTGAATTTGATCGCGTTTGAAAGCAGATTGCTGAGAATTTGCCGCAAACGAACCCGATCGTTCACAATTCGACAATTCGCTAGATCAATCTCAACCGTGATATTGAGTTGCTTTGTTTGTGCCAGCGATCGTAGCTCGGCAACCACTTCATGAACCACTTTTGCTAAATCGAATTCTTCTGCATGAAGTTCAAGTCGTCCTGACTCAAAGCGAGAAAAATCAAGGATTTCGTTAATTAGGGAGAGGAGATGCTTTGCATTACTGAGAATGCGCTTGGTCATGTCAGTTTGCTGAGCAGTGAGCGTTCCTTTGCTTCCTCGCAGCAGCATTTGCGAAAAGCCAATCACGGCATTCATAGGCGTTCGCAGTTCATGAGACAGGGTTGCGAGAAACTGCGATTTTAGCCGTGACGCTTCTAAAAGCTGTAGGTTTTGCAGTTGAATTTGCTGCTGCTGCCGCTCTAGTCTAAAATTTTGACGCAATAAAATCTCGTTGCTTTCTCGAAGCTGTTGATAAGCTAAAGCTGCCTCCATTTCGGCACGATAAATCCGAATTGCACTGCGAAGAATATGGGATAGTCTTTCAGGGGAAATTTGAGATTTTGCGAGATAGTCTGACGCGCCAGCTTTCATCAACTCGACTGCAATTTGTTCATCGCCCTGTCCAGTCAGCACAATTAAAGGAATTTTGATGCCCGCCTGACGAATTTCTTGAATCAGGGTCAGTCCATCTCGATCGGGCAGGCGAAAGTCTAGAAAGACGCAGTCAAACGGCTGAGCTTGAAGGGCGGTAAGAGTGCTAACACAGTCTAAAACTTCTACGATTTCTGCTGCTAACCCTGCTTTTTTGAGGGCACGTCGCACAGCCATTCGATCGACTTCATCGTCGTCAACAATTAAAATTTTAAGAGCATCATCCATAGCCTGTATTCCGCCAGCCTGTATGTTGTCCAGAGCGCTATCTTTTGTAGCAAAACTGCTCAAAAAAAGCTCGTTAACTCCTGAATCACCGCTCTTTAACCTGTAACTCAGAGCAGTTCGCAGAGTGCCCAGTATTTACTGAGCGCGATCATTGTTTCTGCAAAATTGACAAACGTTACAGGCTTGAGAATGTATCCTGCAACATTGAGATTGTATGCTTCAACGCGATCGCGATCTTGATTTGATGTCGTTAATACAATAACGGACAGTGGACGTAGTGCTGGATCAGACCCTAGCTCGTGCAGAAACTCGATACCTCCCATCTTGGGCATATTTAAATCCAGTAGAATCAGTCGTCGTTTTAGCGGAATTGCCAAAGGCTGATCGCCATTTTCACGCAGCATTGCCAAAGCTTCGATTCCATCCCCAGCGACATAAAGTGGATTAGTGATATTGTGCTTTTTAAAGGCGCGCTTGACGTTCACTACGTCCACTTCGTCATCTTCTAAAAGCAGGATGTTCAGCAGGCGATCGTACATTTTGCGCTCGCTTTAGGATTATTTGAAGGAGAATGTAAATTTTTGTAACTGGCTTAAGAATAGCCACAGCAGGCGATCCCCGGCTTCAACCACAGGAGTGAGTTTTTCCACTAATGAAAGTAAACTTAGGAAGTTCAAACTGTCGCAGCTCATATTTACACCCGAGCGGGCAGTAGCGCGCTGAAGAGCGTCAGACAGAATCATTAGACAGACCAGTTGCCTGACTCAAAGCGAGAAACGCTATATTTCCCCGAGAATAGGGTTTATCCTCATCGCAGAAAATATTACCTCTCCTGATGGACGCAAACTCCAGTTCCATCGTCCATACTGGTGATTATTCAGATTATTCAATAGAACTTTTGACGCATCGTAACGGGTACTAGCAATGAGTGAAATTTCTGTCGCTCTGGTTGAAGATCACGATCTTACTCGTGTGGGTCTCAGAACTGCCCTTCAACGTTATGAAGGCATTCGAGTGATTGGTGAAGCAGCAAATGCCTCTCAAGGCTTAAAGCTGTTGGAAAACGCGAATCCTGACGTTGCCATTGTCGATATTGGCTTGCCCGACATGGATGGCATTGAGCTAACCCGGCAGTTCCGTCAGTTTCAAAGTGAGCATGAAGACAACGGTACAAGAGTTTTGATTCTGACCATGCATGATAGCGAAGAATCCGTTCTGGCAGCATTTGCCGCAGGAGCAGATTCTTACTGCATGAAAGACATCAGCACAGAGCGACTGGCAGAGGCTCTCAAAGCAACCTACGGCGGCAACTCCTGGATCGATCCAGCGATCGCGACGATCGTTCTTCGTCAAGTCCGGCAGGCAAGTCCGGCAGGCGGCATCAATGAGGAACTAAAGAAAGTTTCGATCGGCGCAGTCGAGCCAGAATACGAGCAAATTCTAGAAAGCTATCCACTGACGGAGCGAGAACTGGAAGTTCTGGAGCTAATTGTTGCCGGATGCAGCAACGCCGCGATCGCCGAAAAGCTCTACATCACTGTTGGAACTGTAAAAACTCACGTTCGGAATATTCTTAACAAGCTGTGTGCCGATGACCGAACCCAGGCAGCCGTGCTTGCGCTGCGATCGGGTTTGATCGGCTAGCTTGTCCATTCCATTTCCTGCTTGCGTCGAAACGGCTCCAAGCTAAAACTCCAAAAACTTGCTGACCCATAAACCTGTTCTGCAAAGGGCAGGTTCTTTTTTGGGCGTTGCTTCAATTTCTGCTGTTGCAGTAAGGATTAAAGCAGGCAGAAACGCTTAGCTTAGCGATCCGCACATACAAATTCGCTCATACAAAAAAGTAGACCTTTAACAATGCTCTGTTTCAGGTCTACCTTCATGCTGATTTGTTTTTCTAAAGCTTGTTCGGCGTGACCCGCTAAGCCAGCTTACTGTCCGAGCAGATGCAGGATATTCGAGAATACATCAATGTTAGAGACGATGCCATAGGCAAACAGCGCGCCGCCGACTCCACCGAGGAAGAAACCGCCTGCATATTCATTCCAGCCTTCGGGTTGGAAATAGTCTGCGGGGGGATTGGGGGTCGTAATCGTCGCAACCGGACGGGGAGGAATGCTGGAGGCGTAGAGGGAAATTGCCAGGGTGGAGATGACGATCAAGCCGAGCGTAGACAGCAGGGCAACGGTTCCGCCCACTTCAGTATCGCGGAGCGGGTTGAACTCATAAAAGGGTCCAACAATCCAGTAGCCGTGTGCCAGACCAACTTCTAAGCCCCGGCGAAGTGGGGACAAACCCTGACGATAGGCAGGCAGATTGTTAATGTAGGCTTTAACGAGCGGTGAGGCGTTAATTGGCGTTTCCAGGTTGCCAATCTGCGGATTGTTGGCAGCGGGGTGAACGACTTCCTGATTGCGCGGATCACGGGGACGATCTTTAGAGCGATCGATCGATTCAATTGCTTGCACCATAGTTTTCTATTGCTTGTATTTAGTGTTGGGGCTAATCATAGGAAGATTTAACGACGAAATCTTCCTTCTTAAGCGACAGAAGCAATCTACAAACATCGGCAAAAAGAGAGATTGTCTATTCGCTCAAGGATTCTCTTTCTTTTGTTCCTTCTCCACTCAGAAAAACGATGAATCCCCCTCTCGCCAAAAACCATGGTTTTCCAGGAAAGGGGGACTGCAACAGTAACTTTTAACCGCTGCTGCGCTATGCCCCTACAGGTCTATGCTCGTACCTATGCTCGTACGGCAAAATCGCCTGTGCTGAGGTTGCGGCTTGCTAGCGTCGGTTTATCCAGCGTGGCAAACAGACCACCGCCGCCAAATCCTGCATCAGAGCCGTTTGCATTGTAGTACAGGTTGCCGGTTGACCGAATGTAGGTAATCAGCGAGTCGCTGCGTTTTGCCTGCCGTAGACGCTCGACCGACTCAAACGAAACCCGCCGCCCCAGTTCAGTAAAGGTGGTGCGATCGAGAATAATTTGATCCAGATTTCGCTTAAAGTCGCGCACCCTATCCACACCCATTTCTGCCTGGTTAAAGGCTTTTCCGATGTCAAAGATAAAGGTATCTTCGCCATTGCCGCCCCGCAGAATGTCATTGCCGCTGCCGCCGACCAAATCATCTTCGCCGCTTGCACCGACCAGCGTATCGTTGCCTGCCTCGCCTAGCAGGTTGTCATCGCCCGACTGACCGTTCAGATTGTCATCGCCTGCGCCGCCGACCAGCGTATTGTTGAGGGAATTGCCGACGATGCGATCGTTACCGCTGCCGCCGATGCCGTTCTCGATCTGGTTTGCGGCGTTCAGGGTTAGCGTCAGGTTGGGGTTCACTATCTGAGCTGAGGTAATGCCTAGTTCGATCGCGATTGCCTGAGTCGAAGTCGAGAAGTCGAGCGTATCGATTCCAGCGGCGTCTGTCAGGGTATCGCTGCCCAGGGGCGTGTTTGCCGTAAAGCTATAGCTATCATTACCCTCGCCGCCATTGAGCGCATCGTTGCCTGCCCCACCGATCAAGATATCGTTGCCGCTAAGCGCATTGATCGTGTCATTGCCGCCTTTGCCGTCGAGAATATTGGCTTCGGCACTGCCGCCGATCGTGTCGTTGGCCTCTGTGCCGTTGACATTGCGATAGCCCGCGACATTGGTATTGGCAGGGGGAGTGCTGTTGAGCACCAGCGTTCCAGCAGCCAGGTCAACCGTGATCGAAGACAGCCGCTCCAGCGAAGCGTCGATCGTCTTCGTCGCATCATTTAGCGAAATCAGGCTTGTCTGGTTCAGGAAAACGGCAATGTTGTTTGTGCCAAAGGTAGCCGTTGCCAGGTCAGGTTTGCCGTCGCCATTAAAGTCGCCGATCGCCAGTCCATTCGGTTCTGATCGAGGTCCAGTCGACAGGGCGATTGGGGGGTTAAACGTACCGTCACCTCTGCCCAGCAGCACATCTAGGGCGTTAGAGCTGCTGTTTGCCGTGATCAGATCCAGCTTGCCGTCCCCATTGACATCTTGATTGGCGATCGTGTAGGGCTGAAGTGCCCCGATTCCAAGGGCAACTGTTGTGGCAGGGTTGAATCCGCCTGCGCCGTTGCCCAGCAGCACCGAGACGTTATTGGAGCCGTAGTTTGCCGTCGCCACGTCCAGTTTGCCATCACCGTTAAAGTCGCCTGCGGTAAGCGAAAAGGGATCGGTTCCCGTGGCAAAGGTGACAGTTTCGCCAAACGTACCGTCGCCTCGCCCCAGCGCGATCGCGATCGCATTTGCGCCTGCGGGGGGTGGAGTGGAACCGCCTGTTGCAGCGTTTGTGGTGACCAGATCCAGCTTGCCGTCGCCGTTGAAGTCAGCCGTGATCGCTGAGGTGGGATTCACGCCGATCGCAAAGTTGTTTGGGATGCCAAAGCCGCCTGCCGGGTTGTTCAGCAGAACGGTCACTAAGTTTGAGCTAGAACCCACCGTTGCCAAATCAGAACGACGATCGCCATTAAAGTCTCCTGAGACGATCGAAATTGGTCCTGCGCCAACTGGGGTACTTCCCGCCGCCGTGAAGGTTCCGGTTCCCGTGCCCCGCAGCAGCGAAACAGTGTTACTGCCTCGATTAGCAACTGCCAGATCTAAACGCCCATCGCCATCAATGTCAGTCGCAGTCAGGGCGTAAGGGTCAGATCCAACTATGAAAGAACTGGCGGGACCGAATGTGCCTGACGCTGTGCCCAGCAGCACCGAAACGCTGTTCGAATTGCTATTTGTCACCGCCAGGTCTAGTCTGCCGTCACCGTTAAAGTCGCCTGTCACCACATCGAGCGGCTGTGTACCAACGGGAGAATTTGCGGCACCGTTAAATTGAAGCGGAAAAGGATTTGTGCCAATAGCCATAATACTTTACTCCTCAAACGTGATGAAGTGAAAATAAGGACGAGCTTTAACAAAAGTCGCAGCTCGGTCTTAACATTTTGAAAAACTAATCCTGAAGAATCGTAGACAGTTAGAGAAACTGGTTCTTAGTTATCCGGGGACTAAAGTGCGGATATCAATTTGAAGAACCATGAGGAAGAAAAATTTAAGGTTGAGTGAATAGAGGGGTAAGAGGTTCTAACGTCAAAATTTGAGCAATTTCGTCGGTTTGTAATCCTAACGCCATCGATCGCCTCACTTGGGGCAAAAGTTGAACGTCATAGAGTTCTGTTACGACGCCTTCGAGCTTCAGCCAATGGGCAATTTCGCCGCTTTGTAGATCGATTGCCAGAAGGCCACAGCTTGCTTGTAACTGGTTGCGAGTGAGCTGTTCATCTAACGCCAATCCAGAAAATGTGCGATCTCCCCTGGCTTTAGACAAGCCTACCAGCGCAAAGTTCCCGAAAAATGTTAAGCCTCGTAAATATCCGGGGCAAAAGGCGATCGGCTCAAACTTCCCGGTCTGGAGATCCACCAAGCCAAACTCGCCCGTGCCTGACTGAAGTAACCAAAGTTTTCCTCGATAGCAGCGCGGCGAATGGGGCATTGATAGCCCAGTGCAGAGAATTTCACTGGTCCGCAAATCAATCACGCAGCCCCCGTTCTGGCGATCGTTGCGCCATCCTTCTGCAAGAGCCGACTGGCTGCAAGCAGTTGCATAGCCCGGCATTCCGTCTTCTGCTAACGCCAACCCGTTTAAGTGACAGCGATCTTCATTCATCACCTGACAGATAAACGGCGGCTTCCAGAGCGGCACACAGCTATGGCGGGAACTGACCGTGGCGATGCAGTTTAGTAAGGTACTGACAAACAAGATTCGCCCAGTGCGATCGACCACGACATCATGAATATCCAGATCGCCCGTCGTGTAGGCAATGCGCGGCACAAATAGGCGATCGTAGCCGTTGTAAACCTGTCCCGGCTGCAACACATTATCAAACTGCCAGAGCTGATAGCGAGAGCTAAGATAAAGCCGCTCAGAGCCAACCGCAAATAGCCCCATCGCCCGCTCAAATAACCGCTCAAACCCGGAAACACCTCCGTTCGGATTTTGCCCGATCAGCAGCAGTCGAGAACTCTGGTAAGTGGTAATTGCCAGACTGAAATTTTGCTCTCTAAGCCAATCGGCAAAGCTGCGCGAAGTGAGAATCTGAACGGGTAAAGCTTGCGGCTTCGGTGAATCAGGCATTTCAAGGATTGGGGCGATCGACGGATCAAAAACAAAATACTAGCCAAAATAAGCAGGGGCATTTCCCGGCTTCCATTTGATATTGCAGCCAATGCTTGGCTTTTGCTCAGAAGCGATCGGCTGTTTTGCCAGCACTGCCTCGATCGCCCCTCGTAAATCTTTCCCGGTTACAGGTAAACCATTGCTGGGGCGGCTGTCATCGAGCTGTCCGCGATACACAAGCTGACGATTGGCATCAAACAAAAAGAAGTCGGGTGTACAGGCGGCGGTATAGGCTTGCGCGACTTCCTGCGTTTCGTCATAGCAGAATGGAAAAGTGAAGCCCAGTTCGACTGCCATTTGCTGGAGGCGATCGGGCGCATCGTCAGCATAGCTTGCCGCATCGTTTGCGCTGATTGCCACAATGCCTAAGGGAGAATTGGCGTAGTCCTGCCCCAGTTTTGCCAGCTCGGTTTGAATATGCTTCACAAACGGGCAGTGGCGACAGATAAACATAACCAGCAGTGCGTCTTTACCCTGAACGGTATCGAGGCTAGTCATTTCGCCTGATACGACATTGGGCAAAGCAAAGGCGGGGGCGGCTGTGCCAAGGGCAAGCATGGTGGATGCAGTGAGTGCCATAAAGAGTCCTTTTGCTAATTCCTGCTTTCGGGTGAATTGTGAAGGGAAACCAGCTTTGTTACAGTCCACTACAACGATACGCAACGGTTCAGACAACTTCCAATAATTTGCTTTAAAATCAGGATTTTTAGATGGCTATTTCTTTGTTGAAAACCGCTGGAGAAGTGTCAGAGATTCTACGTTTCCCCCTAAATCCCTCAATTTTGGAGAACTTTGAATCTCAAAACTGAGAGGGTGGATTTCTTCCAAAATTGGGAAGTGAGAGGCAATATAAGGAATTAGTCTGAACTTAAAAACTTGCAATTTAGTTCGAGTGTTTCATCGATCGAAGAGATGTTGAAAGAGCTATCCCTGCAACTTCAACCGCCCGCTAGTCTCCTAATTCTAGGGGAACTTAGACCTCCTTCAGACTCCAAAGTCTCCCAAAGTTAACCCCTTGAGGAGGCGTGTAGAACCTCTAATACTTTTCGAGCAACCCCTCCGGGGGAATTCCTTCGCACCGCGAGCCTGCCATTTTTACCTATGCAAGGATTTATTGTTTCCCTGATTATTTTCGCTGCCGTTTTTGCCGTTTTCAGCTTAGGGCTGAATTTGCAGTGGGGCTATACCGGACTAATTAACTTTGGTCACGTTGCCTTTATGACGATCGGTGCTTATACGACTGTGCTGCTGACGCTTCAGGGTGTGCCGCTCTGGGTGGCAACGCTAGCGGGTGCGGCAATAGCAGCTTTACTGGGACTATTAATCGGCTTTTCGACGCTGAGGCTTCGAACGGATTATTTGGCAATTGTGACGATCGGTGTCTCTGAGTTAATCCGGCTGGTTGCGGTGAATGAAGACTGGCTGACGCGGGGCACGTTTGGGATTCAGCGGTTTGCCCTGCCGCTTGCCGGAGTTAATCCGAGTTTGCCTGTGCGGGTGCTGATGGTCGCGGTTTTTGGCGGCGTGATTGCGCTGAGCTACTGGCAGGGCTGGAAGTGGCTACGGCAGCAGCTCAAGTCGATTCCCCAGTCTGCGCTGGTGAATACGTCGATCGCCGCTCTGGGCTATGTGACGTCGCTGGCTCTCCTGCTGTATGGAAGCGGCATCATTGCCCGTCAGCTCAAATTCTCGAACGCTTTGCCGCCGATCATCCTGGGAATTGGGCTGTTGGTCGGTCTGGCTGCAATCATCGCTCTTTATGTCTGGCTGGCAAAGAAAATGTCCGATCGCTTTCCTGCCTGGACGAGCGGTTTGACGATTGTGATGACGGGTATTCTTGCAGGGTTGGGCCTCTGGGCATCGAGCTATGCGATTCGATCGCTTTATGACTACAGCAGCAATCCCCCGAAGAATGGGCTGATGTTTGTGTCGGTGCTGATTGTAGCGTTGCTTTACTGGGCACTGGAGCGGCTAGCGCGATCGCCCTGGGGCAGAATTTTGAAGGCGATTCGGGAAGACGAGGAAGTTGCCAAGGCACTGGGCAAAAATGTGTTCTGGTATAAGCTGCAATCCCTGATGATTGGGGGAGCGATCGCTGGAATTTCTGGGGCGATGTATGCCTGGCAGCTAACAACGGTGTATCCCGATAACTTTCAGCCGATCGTTACCTTCAACGCCTGGACAATGGTGGTGCTAGGCGGGGCAGGCAGCAATGCAGGCGCAATCCTAGGTGCGGCAATCTTCTGGGCATATCAGACGGTGACGCGCTTTATTTTGGAAGACATTGTGCCGCTGGACGATGCCCGGCTGGGCGCATTTCGGGTGATGCTGATCGGGCTACTGCTGATGGTGCTGATGATTTGGCGACCGCAAGGCATTTTGGGCAAAAAGGAGGAACTTACCCTTGGTCGATAATTTTTCGGAGCGATCGATGGGGCGATCGGCAACGGCTTTTGCGCCCCTACTAGCTGCAAACGGGCTCTCGAAAAGCTTTGGCGGTATTCATGCGGTGGATAATGCGTCGATCGACGTGCTTCCCGGCAGTATCACGGGGCTGATTGGTCCGAATGGAGCGGGCAAAACAACGCTGTTTAACCTGCTGTCAAATTTCATTCGTCCTGATCAGGGGCAGGTCATTTTTGACGGTTCTCCGATTCATCAGCTCCCGTCCCACAAGATTGCTCAGCAAGGGCTGGTTCGCACTTTTCAGGTTGCCCGTGTGCTGTCTCGCCTGTCGGTGATGGAAAATATGCTGTTGGCAGCCCAGCAGCAAACCGGGGAGAATTTCTGGAACGTCTGGCTGCGACCGGGGCAAACCGCAAAAGAAGAGCGACAGCAGCGGGAATATGCCAGCGAAATTCTCGCCTCGGTGGGTCTATCGCATATGGCGCAGTCCTATGCTGGGTCACTTTCAGGCGGACAGCGTAAACTCCTGGAAATTGCCCGTGCAATGATGGTGCGCCCCAAAATGATTTTGCTGGACGAGCCTGCTGCCGGAGTCAATCCGACGCTGATCAACCAAATCTGCGACTACATCCGCTACTGGAATCAGCAGGGCATGACTTTTCTAGTGATCGAACACAATATGGACATGATTATGTCGCTGTGCGATCGAGTCTGGGTGCTTGCCGAAGGACGCAATCTTGCCGAAGGAACGCCCGCCGATATTCAGCGCGACCCCAAGGTGCTGGAAGCCTATCTAGGGCAGTAGAAGACGAGAGTGCCACCCGTCCTAAAGCATTACGCTTGCGAGGAAACGCGAACTCTGCTCTCAAAGTCTCCCTTTTTATTACCGGGAGAGATTTAGGGGAATCTCAACCCCTTGAGACCTCTACCAAAAAGCTTCTCAGCCATCCGCTTCGATCGGTAGGTAGCGATCGCTTCGCAGTTTCCTAACGGGGCAATCGCCCTACTCACCGTTCCGCAATCTGCCTACGCTTCGCTGAGTTCCGGCTCTACGGGCTCGTGTTCCACCACAAACACATTCGAGTAGAGATTGGCGATAATCTGCTTACCCTGCTGGGTTAATTCCAGATAGCGTAAGCCATCCTTCACATAGGGATAAACGCCATTCCAGTAAAACTTGGGATAGTTTTTTCGCAGGTCACCCGGATGCCGATAGCCGAGGGATTTATTCACCCCGGTTTCCTCGAATTCATAGAACAGGGCACTAATTTTTTTCAGGTAGCGCGGGTCGCTGAGTTGCCCGATCAGGTCTGAAGCGCGAATTAATCCTGGATAGTTGAGGGTGTCCTGATGGTCTTCGGCTTTGGGTACTGGGAAGCGCGTCAGTTCAATATTTCGCTTCACTCGCTCGGCATCGATCAGGCTATGTCCACCAAACCGCTCATCGACGAATAGTTTGGCGCGATCGACATGGTAGGGAGTCAGCCCTGCATCCGAGGAACCAGGAGGTAAATGCACCATTTCCCCATCTTTTCCGGTTGCGTACCAGCCTTCTTGATCCTGCCGACACACGCCTTTCACATAGCCAATGTCGTGGCAGACCAGCGAGATAACGAAGTGCAGCCAGTCCTCGCAAGACACGCCGCCTTCACGAATGTGCCGCCCCCGCAAAATCTCCTGCCCGACCAGCGTGACTAGAATCGTATGCTCAACATTGTGGTAAAGCGCGTCGCTGTTGGCAATGTTCTCTAATGCCATTGCCCCAACCCAGCCAATGATGTCTTCGTAGTCGTGCTTCCAACCGCCATAGGTGCGGCGATAGCCTTCCTTCAACTGGGAGACAAAGTGATCAATCAGCAGTTCTGTGGCGTTAAACATGGAAGTTTCTTGGCGTGGGAAGCAGGGAAAACAGGATTTGCAGAACAAGATAAGCGAACACTGACCACCGAGCAAATGGCTGCTTTGGATGTTGCTTTAGTATGCCCAAAGGAAGGGTGCCGATCGCAGCTATAGTTACCCTATCGCATCTAAAAACAAAGAGATGTGAGCTGATGCAACAGTTTTACCTTGATTTTTCCTAAACAGAATCCATCACAAAATGTCCTGCACCATTTGAATCAGGCGATCGAGATGCTGCTCACAAAAGGCTTCTGCTTGGGGCAGAGGAATTCCGCGCTCGATCGCGTAGGTTTCGAAGGCGTTGTAGATCATTGCCTCTGCGATTTCATGCTCTTCCTGTCCCACTGCCCAGCGATACTCGATGCAGCCGCGAATGATCTGCTCCACAAGCTGCCGCTCGTACCGTAAATCGGCAATCAGCTGATCAGCGATTCCTTCGGAGTTGTGCTCTGTGCCAAACGACTGATC
Source organism: Leptolyngbya sp. GB1-A1 (assembly GCF_039962475.1). Lineage (NCBI taxonomy): Bacteria > Bacillati > Cyanobacteriota > Cyanophyceae > Leptolyngbyales > Leptolyngbyaceae > Leptolyngbya > Leptolyngbya sp. GB1-A1. Next base: position 279,911 of record NZ_JAMPLI010000004.1, read on the forward strand.
AGAATCCATCAAGAATTTATCTCAGAACTGCTCAATACGGCTGCTGCGACTGAATCATTGCGCTGATAATGCGATACAGCACCCTTGCGCCCACGTTTCCATTCCATTCGCTAGTGCCAGGAGCAACTTCGCACAGATCAAAGCCAATGACCTGCTTGCCCGATCGCGCTAATTGCTTTAGCAAATAGGTAATTTCAGAAAATTGCAGTCCGCCCGGAACCGGAGTGCCTGTGTGGGGACAGAGCGACGGGTCGAGTCCATCGATATCAAAGCTGACATAGACTGTATCGGACAAATTCGAGAGAATGTCTTCGCAGATCAAATGCCAGGTTTGTCCCGTAAACAGCCGCTCTTTTAGCGTCCAGTCGTAAAAGGGAACAATGCGATCGGCTGAATTTTGGATGCGATCGGCTTCCATGGGAGAAAGATCGCGAATGCCCACCTGCACCAGTCGGCTGATTTGGGGCAGCTTTAGCGCATTGTCCATGATCGATGCATGGGAATATTCAAAGCCTTCATAGGCCACTCGCAAATCCGCATGGGCATCGATGTGCAAAATGCTGTACTCGTCGTAAATTTTTGCCAACGCTTGCATCAAGCCCAGCGGCGAACTGTGATCGCCACCCAGCACTCCCACTTTTTTGCCGGACATGAGCAGCTTGGTTGCTTCTGTTTCCAGCCAGGAGTTTAAGTCGATCGAAGCTTGATTAATTTCATTGATCAAATCCGTCCAGGCTTCCGGCGATTCGCCTTGTTCTAGGGCAGCAATATAGTCTGTGGCTTTGGTGCGAAGGGCATCGTTGCGATCGAGCCACTGGGCAGACACTTCCTGAGCCGCCACGCCCACTTCCCAGATCCGAATTCCTTCCGGGTCATGCAGGTCAAGCTGGGTCGAGGCATCAATCACTGCCGCAGGTCCGCATGCGGTTCCCGCTCCATAGGAAACGGTGACTTCCCACGGCACCGGCACAACTACCACTTTTGCCGTTTCGGTCGTATAGGGCAAGCCAAAAATATTTGCCGTTTTGCTGCCCACTCCGTTGGGATCATAGCCAGCAAGCAATGTTTCAGAATCCGCAGAAGCAAAGTTGACCATAGGACGTTATGAGTAGGATAGTTACTGCCCACCGATCGTTTTACCGCAGCAGACAACTTTGTTGAATGTTGAATTTGCGTTGAATCGCATCGAATTGTGTGTGATTCGTAGGATGGGTAAACGAATTGTTGTGAGAGGATTGTTTGAAACGTCGTAGCTGCGACCCGCCTCCAGCTCTCGAATGCTGGGAAACCGAATTAACTTTATGACTCTCAAAGTCCCTTATTCGTGGGAGATTTAGGGACAATGCAGGACACCTGCGACTCCTCAAACCTCCTCCTACTACAGCGTTCAAGGTGTAACCCAGATTCAATCATTGATATCGCGGCTACACCCAACCCACCCTACGGTTGATTCATCTTTGGAATTCGCTACACCAGCAGTTCCCGCACAAAGTTCGGCAGGGCAAAGGCAGCAGAATGCACCATTTCATTGTAATATCTCAGCCGATGATGCTCTGAGAACTGGTGCGCTCGTTCGGTGTCAAACGATTTCAACGGATGGGCACTCCCTTTCGAGGCATAGGCAAAGCTCCACATTCCAGTCGGATAAGTGGGAATGTATGCCAGATAGGAATGCACCTGACCCGCGCCAAAAATATCGCGATGACACTGAAACACGGACTGAAACACCGCAGCGTTAAACATCGGCGATTCGCTTTGTGCCACCAAAATACCATCGTTGGTCAGGCAGCGATGTACCTGATGATAGAATTCCGCGTTGAATAAGCCTTCCGCAGGCCCAACCGGGTCGGTAGAATCAACGATGATCAGGTCAAAGCGGCGATCGTCGCAGTTCTTGACATACTCAATTCCGTCTGCAACGTGAATTTTGAGCTTCGGATGGTCAAGGGCAGAGGAGATTGTCGGCAGATATTGCCGGGAAGAATCAATTACGTCTTCGTCGATTTCGACCAGGACGACTTCTTCCAGGTTTTCGTGCCGCAGCAGTTCACGCACCGTGCCGCCATCGCCGCCGCCAATCACCAGTGCCCGCTTGGGATCGGGGTGGGTCAGCATCGGCACATGGGCAATCATTTCGTGGTAAACAAACTCATCCTTTTCGGTACACATAATCATGTCGTCCAGGATGAGCGTATTGCCAAACTTGTAGGTCTGGTAGATTTTGATGTCTTGATAAGGCGACTTTTTGCGATACAGCAAATCGCCAGAATGTCGCAAAGAAAAAGCACAGTCTTCACTGCGCTCTGTCAACCAAACATTACGGTTGTAGTGGGGCGCGATCGGAATAGGAGCAGGGGTGAGTGGAGTAGTCGGAACTTTCTGCTGTTCCTGAAGCAAACGGTAGGAACCGCGCCACATTTCGGTTGCAGAGCCGTATTCTGCCTCAAACGCTTCCTTGAGCAAATGATAAGCCGTCCAGGTATCAACACTGTCGCCGCAGGTAAAGAGGTCAAGCGATGCAAAGCCGTATTCAGGCCAAGTGTGAATTGCCAGATGGCTTTCCTGAATCACTACCACTCCCGACACACCAAACGGCTGAAAATGATGAAAGGTAGAGTTAAGAACCGTTGCGCCTGATTCTTTCGCTGCGTCGATCATACTCTGCTCAATGTGCATTACATCGTTGAGTTTTTCGGCGGCACAGCGGTAAAGCTCAATCACAAGATGTCTACCCAGTGCTTCCATTTATCACCTTCCTTGGGAAAAGCTAAAAGTCACAAACCTCTAATATTACCGTAGAAAATTCCCCTTGACCGAAGAGAGTAACAGGTTCTTATTAAATCTATCTAAGGATGTCTATCGATCGGTTCGTACTAAATAGCCCATCTCGTCAACCACCAGCGGTGTTTCTGGAAAATCGCTGCGCGTCAAGTTTCGCACCAAAATCACGCTCTGAAAATAATCGTCCAGATAAGGAATACCGTAGCGATCGAGCGCGACCGGAAGCACTCTGCCAGAAATAAACTCCCCTTGCGGATCTAGCTCTATTTGCAGCACCATCGAATAGCCCAACGCACCCACGGTAGATAGCGTTCCGTAGCCCATAAAATTGCCGAGTGAATAAGCAATCAATCGATCGTTATAAAGCTCGACCGCTCTCGGCACATGGGGACCATGACCCAAAATCACATCCGCGCCCTGATCGATCATGAAGCGGGAAAATTGCAAGATGTTGCCACGATTTTCGCCAAAGAAATACTCGGTTCGATCGCTTACACGAGTTTGATCGCTGCCTTCTGCGCCCGCATGAACCGAAATAATCACTAGATTGGCATTTTGAGAGGCTTCCTGAACGAGTTTTGCAGCCGTGTCTAAATCGTGCATTGAGTTATGATCGCTGAAATAGCTAAAACCAATCCAGGCGATCGTTGTTCCTTTCACTGGTGTATAAACAATTTTTCCTTTTTGTCCGATTGCTTTCATCCCGGTTTGTTCAATTTGGGCGATCGTTTCTGTAAATCCCGGCTCGCCAAAATCAAACGTGTGGTTATTCGCAACGTTTAACACATCAAATCCCATTTCTTTAAGCATTTGGGCATACACAGGCGGCGTGCGAAAGGCAAACGTCATTCTCTGACTCGTATTTTTTGCGCTGTAGGGATAAGTCGTCAACGTGCTTTCAAAATTGCCAAAAGTGATGTCGGCTTCCCCCAGAAAAGGCTTAATTTTGCCAAACAAAAGCTGAGTTTCCTGCGCTAGTGCTTCTCCCGGTTCTGCGGGTAAAAGACTGCCCTTAGAATTGCTGCCCGGAATCAGATCACCGACTGCACTAATCGTAATGCGATCTGTTTTTGGAGAAACGGGTATGAGTTGATGCGTCGGCGAAGCAAGTGGAAACATTGCGACAGCCTGATTCACCCCTGGAGAAATTGAGGTCAGGGTCAGTTGTTTCACAGTTCCCCAGGCGAGTCGTTGCTTTACCTGCATTCGATTGAGCAGGGCATGGGTGACTGTACCCAGAATCACTCCCACCGTCAATCCCACAATAGCCAAACGCATAAACGAATCGGTGCGATGATGTTTTCTTGTTTCCCGCTTCATTCGTTCGATTTCCTGGTTTCCTATAATTCGCCCTGCTATCGCTGCACCCGTGTTTTTTCTGGCACGGAGAGTATCTGATAGTATATCTAAGATGTATTAAACTAATTCGTTTTCTACCCGTTCAAAACGTTATTTATTGTGGCTTACTTGTGGTTTGCTTGTGGCTTAAACGGGCATTGCTTAATGGGTAATAAGGATCTTCAATTTATGCAGAAGACCTCATGATTGCGATCGCGCTCACCACCATGCTCACCCCCACGGATGAAACGCGATTTTCAAAGCAGATTTAGTCATTCATGCATTGCGATCGAACTGTCGGTACTTATTAGATATTGCTGTTGAGTATCACGGTTGGATACTACTGCAAAGCTCAAACAACTGCTTAACAAACGATCGAAACAGGTAATCAAAATTTGTCTTCTATCGGTAGGTTGAGATGTTAGATGTGATTTTGGTCACATGACCGCGTAGGAAATGATTTTTTCTGCAAATATCTCTACTTGAAGGGCTTCTCGCTAAAAACCAATTAATTCAAGCAGTTCAGCTTTAGTGTTTGATTAAATATGCCTTTATCCGAGGATGTTCTGAGTTGAAGCAAAGCCGTAAAAGTACGGACTGTATCAAAAAAAAGTCTAATTTTAGACAATTACACTGACTGTTTTTTTCGTCGCAGAACAAACACTAGCAATGCCCGTTCTTAGAGCAGAGACAGTGCGTATGCGATCGAAAGATTTCAGAGCTGCTAGTACCGCTAAAGTTCTAATGGCTGAGGACAGCAGCACCGGACGGCTCAATTCTTTGACCCCGGAGCGGCTTTACAAAATTCACTCCCAACAGCGCGGCTGGCTGAACCTTTCCTTATCCCGACTTCAGGCGAACGCAAATCTTGAACTGTTCAATCAGCAGGGCAAACTGTTGAGTCAGTCTAGCCAGCCTGGGCGCACCAGCGAAACCATTCGCCGTGAGGTCGGTCCTGGAACCTACTATGTGCGAGTTTCGCGCCAGCAAGGCAAAACGCGCTATCAATTGAAGCTCGACCAGGAACCCGTTCAGGTCGGTCTGGCCAACCTACAGCTTCCTCTGCCTCAAGCCCCAGATCCGATCGTCCAATCGGTGTTAGACATCACCAATCAATATCGAGCACAGGCAGGGTTGTCGCCCTTGCGCTGGAACTCTGTGTTAACGGCAACCGCGCTGGCTCATAGCCAGGACATGGCGTTGAATGACTTCTTTGGTCACACCGGTTCGAATGGCTCTTCGCTATTTGATCGATTGCGGGCAGCAGGCTATGGCTACGACAGCGCAGGAGAAAACGTAGCAGCAGGCTATGCAACACCAGAGAACGTGGTGCAGGCGTGGATGCAGAGTTCTGGTCACCGAGCTAACATTCTCAACCCAGAGTTAACGGAACTGGGAGTCGGATTTTTCTTGATGGAGCAAGACTCCGGTACAGTTCAGTCCCGCTACTACTGGACACAGAACTTTGGCACACCTGCGTAAGGCGGCTTCAGGTCGGCAGGGGCTTTGAGTCTTCCTGCTGCAAAAACGATGGAAGTTCGACACTGCTCAGCGATCGCTTTGCCTTTACAGGGCGGAACGGATGCAAAAGCGGTGAGGGCGCGTTTGGGTTAGCAGCCAGGGCTGGAATAGAGCTTTTCTGCGTGGCTGGTTCGGTGGGCGGTGTTGAAATTTGAGGTTCTGTTACACCAGTTTGTGGCTTCGAATTGAGGGGGGCAGAAGTCGAGGAAGGATTGATTGAGGGAGGATTTAAGGGTTGGGCAGGCTGTTCTGACTCATCGAAATTGAGTGATGCAAACGCTGTCAAATCGCCTGTTAAACTTGCTTTGACTACCTCTTCTGGAGCAACCTCAATCAGTCGCGCCAGGTCTTGCCAGAGGGCATCTTCCGCTTCGGACATTGCAGAAGCCAGCAGGCGATCGGCGTCAGAAACAATCACGTCATCGGGGTCAGCAATAGACTCAACTAGTGGCAATTCAACAGCCATTATTTCAGGAGATTCGCCCTGCATTGGCTTGGTTTCTGCCATTTCTGCTTCTGCCGCTTCTGTACTCACGGTTTGAGAACTTACGGTTTGAGGACCCACCGTCTGAGACAGCAAAGCCTCCACAAAGTGATCGGCGAGCGGTTGAACGACGGCATCCAATTGGGTCAGCAGATCGGGCGACGGCAAGATTTCAGCCGAGGTCTTTAGGTCGTAGCTAATTGAGACAGGAGGGGCTGGCTCTAAGGCAGTAGCTTCTGCGGCAAACTGCGAAGCGATCGGCTCTGCTTGAGGTTGAGCGGTAGTTTGATCAGCCTCAACAAACACTTCCTGCTCTTGGAGCTGATCTTCTGCGGTATCTGATGCAGTTGCACTGAGCGGAGCAAGCACCGGGAGCTGAACTGTGATTGGATTGGAGCGGACAGGTTCTTCGATCGCCTTTGGTTCTTCGATCGGAGCAATTTCAGACAGGAGTTCTGCGACTTCAGCCGCTGCCTGATCTGCCTCTAGGGAAGCCAGTTCATCCGCACTCTTGAACCGCTTCATCCAGGGAAGCAGCGACTCTTGCAGGACAACAGGCTTTGACCAGGGTTGAATCTGCTGTGCTTTGGGCAGGAGGAGGCTATCGATCGGGGGAGCAATCATTTCTGTGCTGGAGTCCGTTTGCGGCATCGGCATCTCCAGACATTTTTCGAGCGCGGCTTTAAACTGAAGTGTGTATCGCTGCTGACGTTGAAGCCTTGCCTGCAAATCGCGGCAGGTTCCTTCGGACTGCACTAAGGACTGCACCTGTTCGTTGTATCGCTGCTGAAGTAGGGCAGCCTCCCGCTCAAGCTGGGCAGCTCGCTCCTGGCTACTTTCCAGTTCTGCCGTAAGCGTTTCGATCAGGATGTGCTGTCGCTGGTTGGTTTGATGGGCAAATTCAAGCTGGCTAAACAGGTTGGCAATCTGTGCCTGAGCTGTTGCCAGATCTTCAGACTGGGGAGTAGCAAACGCTTCAGGCGATCGTTCGATTTGTCCTTTTAGGGCTTGTTGACTGCGTTCCAGGGCTTCTTCAAGCTGGGAAACGCGATCGAGCAGCACCCCATTACATTGATTTAATTCTTGAATCAGGCTGATCAAATCAATCAGGTTCGGCGGCTCAGATGACTGGGGAAGCTGTTCTGACAGAGCAGCCGTGAGCGACTCAGAAATCTCGCTTGCCGCAGGCTTTCCTGATGCTGACCCTGGACTGGCGATTGCTGGGCTAACCCCGCTCGACGGGCTAACGACTACAGGCGCAACATAAGCGTTAACCGGGGCCGTAAGGGGAACTTCTTGCGACGCTGACTCATCTAACGCTAAAGGCTGCACGTCTGGCGATTCGCAGGTTGCTTCGGTCTTTGCCAGTTCAGAATCGGTCAGTTCGGGAAAAGGATTCCACCAGTCTAGGGAAGATTCTAGTCCTGGTTCTGCCTGAGGCTTCAAAGGGAAATTCGGTTCACTCATAGCTTCCACTCACAAGGGCACGCATCACCTAAGCTCAATTTCACCGCACGGCAGACTCCGTCCGGCTAAACTCACACCATCTTGATCGACACAGACTATTAGGAAACAACACATCTGAGAAACAGCACACCAATCCTCAAATCTTGCCGAATTCGCTTGAAATAGGGAAGATTTCCTCTACTTCGGCTGTTCAACTTTCTTCAGATCACCCAATCTCAGTCCAGCCTGCCGCACACGCTTCACTGAGACTCTTAACTTAGTAACATAGAAAATCGGTTTAGCAACAGATTTATAAGTTAGTTAATGGTGTTGCCCGACTGCCGCTCATCTTACTGCCGCTCATCTTATAGTTAAGGACTCGGTTAAGCAAGTGGCTCGATCGTCTGGCGCAGCCACTCCGCTGAATTGACTTGACTCCCCTAACGTAAAGCCGATCGCAATACTTCCTGATGAATCAGCGCTCGATCGACCGTTGCCTGAATTTGAGCTGGATTCAGGGCATCGCCATTGGCAAATAGCTCCAGCCAATCATGGGTTAACGCGCTCGCCGTCGTCGGCAGGGAGTCCAGCGTCGCACCTGACATTTCAAAATCCTGCATGAGTTGGCTCACCTTGGGATCATAGCTGATGGCATAACAGCGACACTCCGCCGCCGCCGCCATAATCAGCGCATGAAGCCGCATCCCGATCGTCATCTCTACTCCTTGAAACAAGCCTTTGAGCTGCTGAGGATCGATCAGCGTCAAAATACGGCTCACGCCCGGAAGTTGCGGCTGGATCGCTTCGGCGATCGCGAGATCCTGGGCGGGCTGAAACGGAACGAGCAAAATACAGGTTTGCGTTGCCTTCTGAAAATCTGCCAGGGCACGGGTTATCAGCGTCAGGCGATCGGGTGTAAGGCGCGAGTGGGAGCGCAGGGCAACGGCAACCCTGGGCGCAGGCAAATCCCACAAACCCGGAACGGGCAGGGATTTCAGTGCCCAGACTGGATCGGGAGCCAGGGTCAGCGGCACTTGCCAGGAATCTACCTGTGAAGCCGACGCACTGTCTCGAACACTCACCGCAGTACAGCCTCGAAAAGACTGACGTGCCAGCCAGCCAGAGATCGATCGCCGTAAGGGACCCACACCCTGTGCCCAAGCGATCGTGCGTAAGCCCATCTGCTGGGCTAGCAGCATCAACCCCCCATAGTAAAAGGGATTTAGGGCACTGGTGGCATCTTGCATCAGGCTTCCGCCGCCCCAAACAAACGCATCTGCTCGGCGAAATGCTTGAACGATCGCAGGTAAGGATTTGCGCGGTACCGCTTCGACCTGATACTGCTTCTCAGTTTCGATCGGATTGCCAGAAAGTACGATCGGCTCAACGTGAGCAGGCAGCATTTGCAGCAGCGTTGCCAGCAGTGCCTCGTCGCCGCCATTTCCCATACCATAGTAGCCGCATAGTACTGCCCGCATTTTTGACTTCCCCTGGGTGCGTTTCTCCTAAAACAATACTGGAGAGAGGGGGTGGATGGGTGGATGGGTAAATGGGTAGGGGAATGAGGAGTAGGGATGAGGAGTGGGGATGTGGAGGAGTAATCGCGTATCCACCCTGCTATCGGGAATTCCCAAACCGCTGCAAATATTCCCACCCGCGCTGTGCCCACACGCGATCCCGTCCGGTCTTCTCTGCGATCCACTGAGCAACTTTGGGACCAGACCAGCTTCCTCCATCGGGAGCCGTGCCCTGAAGCACCTGTCGGAGTTCCTGCTGCTGTTCAGGGGTGAGCAGCGATCGGGGGGTAGGGGGTTGGCGTTCTTTAATGCGATTGCGGACGGATTCCGGTCCCTCGCTGTTGTAGCGGCGCACGATCGTTTTGGCGTAGTCGTAGTTCAGCCCAACCAGTTCTGAGGCTTGCTTGATCGTCCATTGTTGTGCCACCAGCAGCAGCAAATGCCAGCGACGTGCTTCAATCCGGTCTTTGGTTTGCTTATAGCGATTCTTTAACTCTTCCAGCGTCAGGTAAGATTCCAGGCGAACTTTAGGGGACATAGCAGGCATAGACATTGGGGCTGAGGAATGAATGGAGAACAAGGAAAGGTGTGAATCACAATGCGAGAATCAGGAGAGCAGGTCAACGCGACTCTCCGTAGATTCAGCAAAGTATTTCGTAGTGAAGATTACATCACTACTTTCTTCGATCGAAATTCCGTTGTCTGCTTTAGCAGCAGTTTTTTATGCAATCACCCGAAATTATGAAGCCTCTGTAATTTTTCGCAGGTATTTTCCTCAGGTTTGGTTCGCTTTGATTCTGGTTCGCTGCTAGATGGGCATTGAGAAACGGATAGAGCCTGGTTCGGGCTCGCAAGCTACAATACAATCTGATTGTTTTATCCATGCCCCCTCATGCACGCCCTTTCGATTCCCACCTGGATGATTCATGTCTCCAGCGTGATTGAGTGGATCGCCGCCATCTGGCTGATCTGGACTTATAGCGAGGTAAGCCGCAATTCTGCATGGCGTGCCCTCTCGTTTGGGATGCTGCCTGCGCTCATTAGCGCGATGTGTGCCTGTACCTGGCACTTTTTTGATAACAGCCCTGCGCTGGAATGGCTGGTGATGCTGCAAGCTGCAACTACGCTGATTGGTAATTTCACCCTGTGCGCGGCAGGCTGGTGGATCTGGCAAAGCCGTAAGGACACCCCGATCGCATGACTCCCGAAACCCTATTTGGTCTATCCCTGTTCCCCTATCTTGGTTTCCTCTGGTTTCTCACTCGTTCGCACCAAATGCCCCGGCTTGCCCTGATTGGCTTTTATATGACGCTGGTGTTTGTGGGTGTGACGATTCCTGCGGGAATTTACGCAAAAGTAGCTTACGGTGAAGCTCTTGCTAATGTGGACTGGTTGCATGGCAGTGCAGAGTCATTTTTGACGCTGGCAAATGTGCTGGTAGTGCTGGGCTTTCGTCAGGCGATCGTGCAGGCAACTGCCCAGAGGAATGCCCCAAGAAATGCCAAGCTAGAGGAGAAGGGCTAGGGAAAAGCGGCGATTTTTGTAGAGTGCGATCGCTTCAGAATGTAGTATCCAGCCTATGATTAAATTTAAGATTTAGGCTAGGGCAATTACTGTGCTAAAAGAATTTTTCTCAAGGAAGTGCTGAGGTTAATGCTAAGGAATGCCAAGGTTTGATGCCAAGCTGTCAAACTATCCAGAGCATTGAACTGGCTCTATGTTGAGGAACAATGTTGAGAAACATTGAAATTGTCCGCTGGAGCGTGGGTTCCCGTCGGGAGAATGACTGGGGCAATTCATGATCTTGTCGCTGCCTGATTTACGTTACCTTCTGCCCGTTACACTGCCTGGCTTGGGCATCTTAAGGTTAGGAGGAAAGATTAGGAAACAACCCTTCGCCTGAGTGCACTACCCGCTATGATTTGCTGTCTCAATCCTCACTGCAAGAAACCGCTCAACTCCGCGAGTGAAACAATCTGTCAAGGCTGCGGCAATGCTCTGATCCGCCTGCGAGGTCGGTATCGGGCAGTGCAGCCACTCGGACAAGGTGGATTTGGCAAGACGTATTTGGCAGTTGACGAAGATCGACTGAACAGCAAATGTGTGATCAAGCAGTTTTCGCCGCAAATTCAGGGAACGAAGTCTTTGGATAAGGCGGTTCAGCTTTTTAACCAGGAAGCGGTACGGTTGGACGAACTGGGTGAGCATTCCCAGATTCCAACGCTGCTAGCGTATTTTGAGCAGGAACGCTACCTGTATCTGGTGCAGCAATTCGTCGAGGGACAAAGCCTGCTGCAAGAAATGCGGCAAAATGGGGCGTTTAGCGAACGACAGATTCGGGATGTGCTCTCGGATGTGTTGCCCGTGCTGCGCTTTATTCATCGCCATCAGGTGATTCACCGAGATATTACGCCTGCCAATATTTTGCGCCGTCAGTCAGACGATCGCCTAATTCTGATCGATTTTGGCGTTGCCAAGCAAATTAACGAAGAGTCTGCCGGAGAGCAGGGAACCCGAATTGGCACAGAAGGATATGCGCCAATGGAGCAGTTTCGCGGCGGCAAGGCATATCCTGCCAGCGATCTCTACAGTTTGGGGGCAACCTGCCTGCACTTAATGACGGAAACTCGACCCGACAACCTTTATGACCCGCTCAACGGCTGCTGGATTTGGCGAGAATATTTGCGCAATGACAAGAAAACGCTGGTAAGCGATCAGCTTGCCCACATCCTGGACTATATGCTGAAGGATCTGGTCAACGAACGCTATCAGTCTGCCGATGAGGTCATGCGTGACCTGAATGCCGACTCCTTTTTCCCCACTGTGGCGCAATTGCCCCTGGCGAGAACTGCAAAGCCGCCCATTCAGCCTGTTGGCTTGGGGGGACAGCCGATCAGTGCTCCCAAACGAGCCACCGTACCGCCTGCCATAGCCAGTAAACCGCCTTCGTCTAAACCCCCTCTGTCTAATCCGTTTGCCTCTACTCCGCCCACTCCAAAGCCACCTCAGGTCCAGCCGCCCTGGGAGAGTTTGCCTGCGACACCCAATTCGGGTCAGCCTAACGTGATTTCGAGTCGGGGCAGCAATCGATCGTCCCGCGCAATGCACATTCTCACCGGACACGCTTCCTGGGTAACGTGCGTTGCTATTGGCCCCAATGTTCAAAAAGTGGCAAGCAGCAGTCTGGATGATACAGTGCGGATCTGGGATGCCATGACGGGTCAAGAAATGTCTATCCTGAAAGGGCATAGCCGGGGCGTCAATACGATCGCCCTCAGTCCTGATGGCAAAGCCCTGATTAGCGGCAGCGATGACTACACGCTTAAAATCTGGAATGTCAGTACGGGTACGCTGCTGGGAACCCTGACGGGTCACAGTCGCGATGTCAATGCCGTCAGTGTTAGCCCCGACAGCAAACTGTTTGTCAGCGGCGGCGAAGACCGCACGATCCGCATCTGGAGTCTGACCACGGGCGCATTAATGCGAACTCTGAGCGGTGAAACAGGCATGATTCGGACGCTGGCAATCAGTCCTGATGGCAAACTGTTGGCAAGTGGTGCATTGGACAACAAAGTGCGGCTCTGGAATTTGACAACGGGCAGCCCCCTCCAGGTTTTATCGGGCCACCTCAACTCGATTAATTCGATCGCCTTTTGTGCAGATGGCAAAACGTTGGTTACAGGCAGCAAAGACAAAACGATTCGCGTCTGGAACTACCAGACCGGGGAAATGCTGCGATCGCTGGCTGAACACACTCGTGATGTGAATGCGATCGTGATTACGCCAAACGATCGATTGCTGGTCAGCGGCAGCAGCGATACAACCATTCGCATCTGGGATTTAGCAAGCGGTCGAGTGCTAATGACCTGGGCAGATCACGCCGATGCTGTAAACTCCCTGGCGATTAGTCAAGACGGTAAGCTGCTGGTGAGCGGCAGTTCAGATAAAACGGTGAGAATCTGGCAGTTGCCAACCTGAAAACTGTTCGATCCTCCTGAACTCCCTGCAAGAGGGATTTGAGCCTATCGTTCTAATATGCTCATCAATTTGCCTTGTGCAAAAGGAGCAGGGACGATCGGCGTAAATCTTGCCCATCGATCTACAATCAACACAGCCTAAACATGATTGCTAAAAACCTGTTTAGGGCGATTACTCCTTCGGGGAACTGCGAAGCAACTGGTTTTGAGGCAGGGAAGGAGGATTATACAGAATATTTCTACCTAAACCCCTGAATTAGGCTCTTATACAGAATTGTTTCCGTCTAAACAGCTAAAGTGAGATCCTATGCGGAGATATTTCAGCCTATATCGCTGCCCAGGGATCTTAGGCAGAAGCATTCAGTCTAATAACTTGTTGGGCTGCTTTAAGTTATCTGTGGAGACAGTAACCCAGAGGTTATTTTGTCAGGGTAGAACAAGTGCTTATAATTCTTTGTACTGTGCAGACATAGCATCTTCAAGTTTTTGGTACAGTTCTTCCCACTGGTCTAATAGCCATGAATATTCTGATTCGTGCATCTCTCGCTGACGTTTATCCAACCACAAATAAAAGTTGTCTATCAACGAATAGTATTCATCAATGAGAGTGTCGAGGGGTATTTGATCATTTTGGGCTTCAAGATAGTGTTTTGAAGGTTTTGTCCAGCTATCCCACTTCAAAAGCTGCTGCTTGCTGAGTGTCAATTTAACTGTAGAAACAGCGAGATTTTCAGAACTCCCAACTGGTGACACACGTCGGAGTTTGAATTGGGGACTAACAAATGGAAATTTATTATGTAGAACATAGGACCGTAAATCTTGGACAAATACACGAACAGGTATACTTGCTAGCTCTTTGCTAACTTTATTTTTATATTCCTTATGAAAATCTGTTCCAATATATAAACTTTCAACAATATTTCTAGTGTGATCAATGAGAGCTTTTGCTGAGGCGACAAAATTTAGAAATAACTGATAAGTTTTTTGCTCTAAGGGATGATACTCCCATCTAAGAGGTTTACGCTTGAAAACATCTGAATTGAGAAGAAGATCGATATCGTTATGGGCTTCTAGGTGTTGTCTGAACAGAAGATAATTCTCTCTAAACGTATAAAGACTTAATAATAGTTGCCGCATATTAGAATACGCTTTGATATGAAAAGATTGCTCAATCTTCTTCATCTCATTCCGTATCTCCAACCCTGTTCTTGCCATAAGCTATTCTTCTGTTCTCAAAAGTTAAGTTCTTTAATAAAGCAAAATTGAACCCACTTTGTCTTCATAGTTTATTCAGTTATCAAGACGCTGACCAGATTAATGTGGTATGAGCAGTGTGCACACCAGCTCAACACTTCACGGCAGCGGACGGACGAGAGCTGCCTGTGGAGATGCTAGGGTTATCTACCGCTGCTGCGTTTTGCCGTTAGGCAAACCTCACACAACGTTACGATGCACCTAGAGTGGCAACCGATGACCAATCATGTCATTCCTCAAAGCAATGCGAATGAAATCATGGTTAACGTTGATCAGCTCGATCGCCTCTCTTCTATGCTGCTTTTACCTCCTGCCCGACAACATTCTTTATAATGAAAGTTGGGTTTACAGAGCTTGAGAATGTCCACTGAACTCCAGACCGAGATCCAGACTGAGATTGCTGCTGCCGTTGAGAAACGCCGTAACTTTGCGATTATTTCCCACCCGGACGCCGGAAAAACAACCCTCACCGAAAAGCTGCTGCTGTACGGGGGTGCGATTCATGAAGCGGGAGCGGTGAAAGCTCGGCGAGCGCAGCGTCATGCAACTTCGGACTGGATGGCAATGGAGCAGCAGCGGGGGATTTCGATTACCTCGACCGTGCTGCAATTTCAGTACGACGACTACTGGATCAATCTGCTAGACACGCCGGGACACCAGGACTTTAGTGAAGACACCTATCGGACGCTGGCGGCTGCGGACAATGCGGTGATGCTGGAGGATGCGGCGAAAGGTCTAGAACCCCAAACCCGTAAGCTGTTTGAAGTTTGCCGGATGCGCGGCATTCCAATTTTCACCTTCTTCAACAAGCTCGATCGCCCCGGACGAGATCCGTTTGAGCTGATGGACGAAATCGAGAAAGAGCTGGGGCTGAAAACCTATGCAGTGAACTGGCCCATCGGCATGGGCGATCGCTTCAAAGGCGTGTTCGATCGACGGGAGCGCAAGATTCACCTGTTTGAGCGATCGGCGCACGGCAGCCGTGAGGCAGTAGATACGGTTGTGGATCTGGGTGATCCGCGTATTGAGGATCTGTTGGAAACTGATTTGTACTACAAGCTGAAGGAAGACTTGGAACTGCTAGAAATGGCGGGCACAGAGTTTGATCTGGAAGCGATTCATGCAGGCGAACTGACTCCGATATTCTTTGGCAGCGCAATGACTAATTTTGGCGTTGAGCTATTTCTCAATTCCTTTCTGGACTATGCCCTGAAGCCCGGTTCACGCCGCAGTACATTGGGCGAAGTGCAGCCGACCGAGCCAGAATTTACCGGGTTTGTGTTCAAGCTTCAGGCGAATATGGACCCACGCCACCGCGATCGCATTGCCTTTATTCGTGTCTGCTCTGGTAAGTTTGAGAAAGATATGGTCGTGAGCCATGCGCGATCGGGCAAAACGGTGCGGTTGTCTCACCCGCAAAAGCTGTTTGGGCAGGATCGAGAGTCGCTGATGGAAGCGTATCCGGGCGATGTGATTGGTCTGAACAATCCGGGCGTGTTCGCGATCGGCGATACAATCTACAGCGGTCAGCGACTAGAGTTTGACGGCATCCCAATGTTCTCGCCGGAGCTGTTTGCTTATCTCAAGAACCCGAACCCGTCGAAGTTTAAGCAATTCCGCAAAGGGGTGAGCGAACTGCGGGAAGAAGGTGCGGTGCAGATTATGTACTCAGTAGACGAGGCAAAGCGCGATCCGATTCTGGCGGCAGTGGGACAGCTTCAGTTTGAAGTGGTGCAGTTTCGTCTGCAAAACGAGTATGGCGTTGAAACCCTGCTGGAACCGTTGGGCTTTAGCGTGGCGCGATGGGTTGAGGGCGGTTGGGAGGCACTGAATAAGGTTGGTCGCCTATTCAATACGGCAGCTGCAAAAGATAGCTGGGGTCGTCCTGTCTTGCTGTTCCGCAACGAGTGGAACTGTCAGCAAGTCGAAGGCGACCACCCGGAGCTGAAGCTGAGAAAAGTTGCGCCTGTGGTTTCGGGGCAAGAGCCGGAATCGATTTAAGGGAGTTGGGGCGATCGCGGCTAGCTATGATTGTTCTCAGCGTCTAATCTCTCTTCCCGCCGATCGCCTTTCTGCCTAATTAAAGATTCGTTGCGGTAAAAGCTTCGGCTAACCTTGCAGCATCAGCAAGAATGCGGGAGTGACCTATGCGCGAAGAGATGCACTCAGACGCTCGCGATCCGGGCGAGTTTAGAGGCAATATGCCTCCTGATTTGGAAGACGAGGCAACCGAAGAAATTATTTACGGTGATGATGTTCCTCAGGAGCTTACGGAGTCGTATGGGACGGGCGTTCACGATCTGCCAGGACTGAATATTGGCGGACGCACCATGAACGATCGCCGTAATGGAATTCCTGAGGACTATGAACAGGTCGTAGGCGGCGATATTGACTCTGATCCTTATCAAGCCAGCACGGTCGGCGATGAATCGGTGGGCGGCACGGTCAATACGCCGGATATGGACATCGTGGACGAAATTGGCGCAGCAGTGGGGCTGGAAATGGACGATCGTGCCTTTCTGCGAACCGAAGACATTCTGGAGCAGCGTGACGATCGCCGCTGGGAGCTTGACCCCGAATCCTCTGAAGATTACGGTGTGCGGCGGCAAGACCGGGAAGAAGTATAGTGATGCAAAGCAGTCTCCTTGTTCAGAAATAGGAGTCGCCCGGAGAAGCATTGACCCGACTTAAAACTTGAATTCTGGATCGAGACGCTGCAGAAGTTTGACCTATCCTCAGCATTGGAGTAGTGATAAAACCATGCGACTTCCACCCGCTGCATTGGGGATAGCAGACGTACCCTAGCCCACTGCTTTCGTAAGCGATTCCCATTAGTCGGAATCAATGGTCTCCTAAATCATTGCCTCCTAAATCAACTGCCTCCTAAATCAACAGTGGAGCCTGAGCCAGTGCAGAACTTTCATAGGGGACGCACTGGTTTTTAGCAAGATGAATCATTTCACACAAACAATCTGTGTGACAACATCAATTATCTGTTTCCCTTTCGGCGGTTCGTCTGAAACTAAGTAACGCACGATCGCTGGACAAAACCTTACCTTATCAATTAAGCGATCGACCCCACTCGTGATAGCAAACCATCCTTGCAGTAATCGGCTAGGAAGGACGATCGATCGCCGTCTTTTGTCCACAGAATTGGGAAAAAACTTTCGTCCATGGTAGTGTCGTTGACCCGCTTATAGCGTCCATAAATGTAGCCTGCTTTGTTTGTAGGATGGAACTGCGCGTTAGAGGGAAGCGTGTGCAGTCCGATGCTGTGAAACACGCCTTCGGTGCGGGTTGTTTTGCATAAGCCGTGCCAGGTCCGTCCGGTATGAAAGGCGCAGCCGCCTGCAGGAACTTCTACGAAGACCAGTTCCGGTTCTGTCACGCCTGCATTTTCTGCTGCCTGCAACATTGCCCAGCGATAGTCCTTTGTGGGGGCATGGAATTCGCCTTCCACGTTCACCAGATCCCACTTGTGAGAGCCTCTGGCATAGACCAAGGTTCCATCTGCGGGAGTGGCATCGTTGAGCGCGATCCAGCAGGTCATCATTGCGGGGGGATTCAGATAATCAATATATGCTCCGTCCTGATGTAGCGCAATTTCCTTTGCACCCGGCGGCTTCATCCACAGACTGTCTTGTCCGATTCTGGCTCCATCCCAGCCTGCCAGTGCTGCCGACAGTCGCCCAATTTCCGCCGACAGCACCAGACTAGCGATCGTCAAATCACACTTCCAGGCATTACAGATTTCCCGCGTGATATCCGGCAAACTTAGCCCTGGTCGCCAGTGCCACTCATCGGGATAAATGCCCGTCTCAAACTGACCGTGAAACAGTGGCTCTATGCGATCGACTAACTGCTGAGCAAAATCCGGCGGCAGAAAGTTTTCCAGAATTAAAAATCCGTCTTCCTGAAACTGCTGAATCTGTGCCTCGGTAAGTTGAATGGGGTGGTAAGTCATCGTTTTTGCTGGCCTGAGGGTGAAGAGAAACGGATAAGGTGATCGGCAGGGTTAAGTGATGCGATCGAATGCTGAACGCGATTGGATGAGAAGTTGTTTAAACGACTGCCCTGTCCCGAACCGCCCCCTTAGCCCCCTAATCTTGAGGGACACTAAGCCAATCACGCTCACACTCAAAGTTTCCCTCGCTCTTTTAGAGCGGTAAGTCAAAAGTTGAGGAATTGAGGGGGCAATGTAGGAGATAGGCTACTTTCCAAGCAACCTCTCAAAAATAAAGTTCACCACGATCTTTACTGAAAATCCTTACTTGTTATAATAAGCTCACTCGTTCGAGAAAGTGTATTTCTGGCTACGTCCCACGACACTTTTTAAGTATTGTTTTTAAGTATTATTTATCTTTGTCGCTCAATTTCATCGAGCATATCTATTGCCTGATTGCTTGAGTTTTTTTCGCTATCTTCTAAATTCTTGATTTTGATTAGGTTCATCGCGATCTGATATTTATTAAGTTCACGTTTCGATTCTCCTATTCTTCAACAATTCATGACATCTCAAACCTTAACCACTGTTGAAGCAGGCTATTTGCGTATTATCGCCAGTGACTTCGATGCCCGTCCTATGACTAATGTAAGCCAGGGAGTGCGATCGGGCTATGAGCCAGATTTGGTAAGGCTTGTGTGCGCTCGACTGGCCTTGGAACCTGTGTGGCATAATTTACCCATGAATGAGTTTTATAGCCGTGCCCAGAGCGGTAAATATGACGTGGTCTGGTTTAATCAGGCAATCACCGAAGAGCGACAGGAGTGGGTCGATTTTACCCGTCCTTATGGTTTGTTTGATGAAGCAGTTTTAGTGCGATCGAACAGCGAAATTCATACGATCGCAGACCTGGCTGGATTAAAAGTGGGCGGCTTGGCAGACAGCACCAATATTGCCCTGGTTGAGACTTTCTCTGACGCGATCGCTGTTCCCTTTCCCGGCAGCGACAAAGTGCTTCCCGAAATGCTAGCGGCACTTCGATCGGGTGAAATTGACGCAGTAATTGATGATGAACTGGTGCTAATTGTCCCCGCGGAGGAAGACCGTTCTCTGCGCGTTGCGTTTACGCTGCCGACTCAGGTTCCGTTTGGGATTGGCGTTAGAAAAGGACAAATTGCGCTGCGGGATGCCCTCAATGAAACGCTGGAGGCTCTGATGGCAGATGGCACTATGGCACAGCTCTGGACAAAGTGGATTCCCTGGAAACCGTTTCCGTTTGGTCAATAACGATTTGATCAATGATGATTTGATCAATGATGATTTGGTCAATGACGATCGCAGGAACAGGGAGAAAGAAATCTAAAACTCGTATTGTGAGATACAAACTTGTTATAACAATTTGAGTTTAGTAGACACCAGAGGAACGGTTCAACTTTAGATTCGCAAAACTTCGCAACACTTCTCAACCAATACGCTTTAACTACGCTCTAACAATAGGGGGGAGGACGATCGGTGACAGGCATTTTAACAAAGCTTGAGACATTAACCGACGTGGAAGCATACGTTTCTGCGGATGGACGGGATGAGCAGGTTCAACAGGTTCGCGCCAAAATTGATCAGCTTGGCATTCAATACATTTACTACCAGTTTATTTCCGTCACGGGGCGCGTTGTGGGTAAAGGTGTTCCCGCCGATCACTGGGAATCGATCGCCGCAAAAGGCATTCAGTTGGTTTACGGCTCCACGGCAAATCTGTTTCTCGATCGCTATCGCAACTACATTGGCTATGGTCCTGAAGCGGCTGAACTGGTTGCCATTCCCGACCCGGAAACCTTTTGTCAGTTGCCTTGGGATAAGCGAGTGGCGCGGGTGTACTGCGTTTGTTTTCGCAACCGGGAAGAAGAAGTTGATCCGGGCGCATTCCTCACCTCCGACTGTCGCGGCAACCTGAAGCGCATTCACGCTCAATTTCAAACCGAACACGGGCTGCATTTACGACACGGCTGCGAACCCGAAATGATGTGGCTGAAAAAAGGCGCAGACGGTCAACCGGTGGGCGGCGTGACGAAGCCAAACTGCTATCACATCGATCAGTTTGAAGAACTGCGTCCGGTGTTTTTGCGCGTGATTGAATACGGCCGGGCAATGGGTCTGGATATGATCCAGGGCGACCACGAAGACGCACCCGGACAGCTCGAACTGAATTTCACCTACGACGATGCGCTGCGGACGTGCGATCGCCTCACCACGTATCGCCAGATCTGCGCCCAGGTTGCCCGCGAGTTCAATCTGATTGCCTGCTTTATGTCGAAGCCGTTTATGGGCGTGTCTGCTTCTGGCTGTCATCACAATCTTTCCCTCTGGCGCGATGGTGAAGAAACGCTGAATCCGTTCGGCATGGAAGACCTGCCCGGAATGCCCGAAAACTTCACCTACCGCAAAGGCGGCGAAAATACCTTTATGCCCGTTCCGGAAGGTTCGAAGCGAATGCCGGGGCCGATTGGACTGCACTGTATCGGCGGCGTGATCGAACATTTGGGCGCCCTCACGGCGATCGGCTGTTCGACAGTGAATTCCTATCGACGGCTGTGGGATACCGGGCTTTGGGCACCCGTTTACTCCGACTGGGGTTATCAGAATCGTACCTGTGGCCTGCGGGTTTCAGCTCCCGGTCGGTTTGAGTATCGCGCTGTTGATTCGATGGTCAATCCTTATCTAATGGCATCTGCGCTCCTGAAGGCGTTCGACGACGGCATCAAGCGCAACCTCGACCCCGGCGAACCAGAACAGCGCAATCTCTATGAGGCAATGGAAGCCGGGAAGCAGGTGAAAAAGCTGCCGATGTCCCTGGGGGAAGCCCTCGATCGCCTGGAAGCCGATGAGGTCATTCGTGCTGCAATGCCTGGAGAAATGTATCCGCTCTATGCCTGGTACAAGCGCGACGAGTGGGAAAGATTCCTGGCAACCACCAGCAATTGGGATATGGAAACCTATCTCGACTGTTTGCCCTAAACCCTAACGAACGCTGCTCAACGGCCAGAATAAACAGTTGGGCGGCAACGGTACGGTAGTGTATGGCAATGCCTCAAAATTACGTTCCCATGCAAAACGAGCCAGTAACTCGCAAGTGCAAGCCTGGCTGCTAACTTTACACGTTTCGGCGGTTGATTTTAGGTTGTGGGATTTAAAAGGGAATTTCGTCGTAGTCTACCGGGTCAGCAGCAGGTGCAGCGTATGCAGGGGGTTTGCTCGATTCTGCTTTTGCCGATTTGCCGATCGCTGGCTTGACGGTGGGAGTGGGCGCAGCAGGGGTGGCTTTAGGGGTTGATGCAGCAGGGGCACTGGGGGCACTGGCAACGGTGGTTAGGGTAGCATCTGCGTTGACGTGATGAATGCGCTGCGCGGTGAGTTCTGCCCGCTTTTCTTTGAAGCCTTCCTGACGATCGATTGTATTCATGTTGAGTCGCCCTTCAACGATGATGCGATCGCCCTGGTGATAGCGTTCCTGGATTTCCTGCGCCAGGTTACCCCAGCCGACCACTTTCAGCTTTGAGGGCGGGTCGTCGTCACGCAGCCCGGGGAACTGCACCCACATTTCGGCGATCGGTGTTTGGTTATCCGGGGTGTAGCGCAGTTGCGGGTCTTGGGTCACTTCTCCCATCAAAATGCAGCTATTCATAGGTCAGCAGGCTCCTGACTGTACAAATGTATTACTTCGGGTTACTATCTTACTTTAAACCAGGAGAATGGGGATTGGTATAGAAAAATCAAGGTTAGATAAGTTTGTTCATCCGAGCCTGCGCTCTGAGCCTGTGCCAAGCCAGACATCTCTGTATTGTCCCCCTCCCTGGTTCTGCTCTCCTCGATTCGCTTCCTATTCGGCTAGATCCATCAGGTCAACCGGGCGATCGTCGTGACTATGCGCCTGATCAACAAACTCCTGCACGTAGGCACGATATTCCCGCAAGGTTTCATCGACCCAGTTGCGATCGAAGCTATCGGCATAAAGATGCACCACGGGTTCTCCGGCATCGGGCAGCAGCAGCACCCAGCTATCGCGATCGGGGCTAAAAATTTTCACGCCGTCGGTCAAATCGAGCGGGCTGGAGGAGCGGGTTTCAACCAGATGCCGCATCAAGGCTCCTTTAGCTGCCCAGGGACAGCGTACGGTGAGCGATCGGTGACAAACGCGCGGCAGCTCTGCCCGAATTTGTCCCAGAGTGCGGGGGGTGCGGTAGGCGTCTTGCTGCTGAAGCGAGAGCAGTTCGAGCAGCTTGGCAATGCAAAACATGGCATCAAAGCCGGGGTGCATTTGCGGGAAAATGAACCCGGTGTCGCCGCTGCCGCCCAGTACCACGTTCGGATTCGTGTGGCAAGCTTCCATCAGCGCAGTTGGGTTAGCTTTGGTGCGAATCACTTTGCCATCATGACGGCGGGCAATTTGCTCGACCACGCTGGAGGCACTCACCGGAACCACAACAACGCTGCGTGGGTGATCCATCAGCATCAGGTGAACCATCAGGGCAGTTAGCATTTCGCCGTGAATCGTGTTGCCAGATTCATCGACTAGAATGAGCTGTTCGCCGTTAGCAGAAACCTGAACGCCTAGATTCCCTTTCAAGGCTTCTACCACATGACCGAGCTGGCTGAGCAACGCTTCGCGATCGGCAGTCGATGGAACCGTATGGCTAAGGCTGGCATTCAGCACCACCGCATCGCAGCCAAACTTACCCAGAATTTGCGGCAGCACGGCTCCGGTCACGGCATACACATAGTCGATCACGATTTTGTAATTGCCATTTCGCATCGCCTCGGCATTCAGCATTCGCTCGAAGCAAGCACTATAAATTTCGGTGGTTTGCGTCACAGTGGCAACGTTGCCAATTTCCTGAATCTGCGCCCGCCGAAAGTCTTCTTTGAAGTATGCGCCTTCGATCTTCTTTTCTCGCGCTTTGGAGAGGTTAATGCCCTTATTGTCAAAAAACTCGATCAAAATATGATCCGATCGCTCAGGATGCATCCGGACATGAATGCCTCCGGCAACCGCCAGCGTGGGAGTCACCGTTCGCGCAACCGGAATTGCCGTGGCTTCCAAATTTTGCACATTCACCCCGACCGACATTAATCCTGCAATGAGCGATCGCGACACCATGCGCGAAATCGGACGCTGATCGCGAGAGACAATCACCTGCGAACCGGGCTTCAGCGTGGAACCAAAGGCAGCTCCTAATCGCACCGCAAACTCTGGGGTGATATCGACATTTGCCTGACCAGAAACGCCCCGCTGTCCGAATAAGTTGCGGTGGGCTGCGTGTCCCCAAATCAGATTCATGTTCAGGGTTGCGCCCGGTTCGATTCGTTTGCTGGGCCAGATACGAACATTTGGACTCACGAGCGATTCTTCGCCCACCGTGGAAAGTGAGCCAACCACTGCACCCTCTAAAACGTTTGCCCGCCGATCGATCCGGGTTCCCCGTGCCGCGACACAAGCCCGGAGCTGCGCCTCTTCGCCCACAATCACGCCATTCCAGATGATCGGACGCTTCAGGTTGGCATCGTTACCAATGATCGAGTTATCGCCAATCACGGTTCCGGCAGAGATCTGCACCCGTGCCCCGATGCGGCAGTGATGTCCGATTAAAACGGGCGACTCCAGCCGTGCCGAGGGATCGATATGGGTGTTTTGTCCGACCCAGATTCCGGGCGATCGTTCCGGGTAGTCTAATTCCAGCTTCACCTCTTGGTTGAGCGCGGCATATTGCGCCTGACGGTAAGCGTCCAGATGTCCGACATCGCACCAGTATCCTTCTGCCACAAAGCCATACATCGGCTCGCCTTTCTCCAGCAGCAGCGGGAACAGGTCTTTAGAAAAATCGGTTTCCTGGTTGGGCGGCAGGTAGTCTAAAACTTCCGGCTCCAGAATGTAGGTTCCGGTATTCACCGTGTCTGAAAAAATTTCGCTGCTAGAAGGTTTCTCCAGGAATCGCTGAATCCGGTGCTGTCCGTCGGTGATCACCACGCCAAATTCGCTCGGGTTCGGCACACTAGTGAGAATTAGCGTTGCTTTCGATCGCCGTTCTTTGTGGAACTGAATCGCTGCCGTCAGGTCAAAGTCGGTAATACAGTCGCCGCTGATCACCAGGAATGTTTCGTCTAAAAGCTCTGCGACGTTTTTAACGCAGCCTGCCGTGCCCAGGGGCTGATCTTCCTCGACTGCGTAGGTCATCTGTACCCCAAACTCACTGCCGTCCTGAAAATAGTCGCGCATGACATCAGGCAAATAGTGCAGCGTCGCAATAATCTCGGTAATGCGATGACGGCGCAGCAGATTCACAATATGTTGGGCGATCGGACGGTTCAGCACCGGAACCATTGGCTTGGGCAGGTCACAGGTCAATGGTCTCAGCCGGGTTCCTGACCCCCCTGCCATCAGCACTGCTCTCATACTTCCCTCCTTGAATTTCGCCGACTCGGTAAGGCATGGCTAACGCGATTAGCTACTGCATCGAGCTTTTTTTAGTCTCCTACAGTCCATCGGGGTTGGGGTGTCCGTCAGGAGAGATTCTAAAGTGTGCGCAACAATTGTTAATAGTTAACGAAGGCAAAACTAGATAATTGCGAAGCCGTCGCAACCTATAGCAGGAGTTCAGGTTGCTAATTTACACTTGAAGGAAAGCTTTAGGTTCAAAGAAGGCTAAATCAATGCTAAATGTTCTGGTTTTCTTGGCGATCGGGGTTTATGTGGGCGGTGTAATTAAGTTCTGGAGAGGGTTCCACCGTACTAATTTTAGCAGTGGAAGACTGTACCTGGCGCTACTGTGGCCCCTGCTGATTTTGGGCAATCCCTCTTATCGACAAAACTTCCGCCGTGCTTTGAGAGGCTAGTTTTTTCTGACAAAACGCATTCATTGACCTGTTTTTCCCAGTGTGAATCTTCCTTGATCGAAGGATGAGGATGCTTGAAGTGTGGCAAATTCACTACATTGCCCTCTCTATTTCCCTTTGGCTCCTCATTAGGGGGGCTTTGAGACCATTATTATCCTGAAGGGCACAGCAACAAGGCATGGCAAAAGAGAAAGGCAAAACGGCGGGTAGTGGACTGGGCGATATTCTGGGCAAGCCATCGGGTGATTGGCAGCCTCAAATCGAGGCAGTGATGCTGCGGTTTAACCGGGAATATCGACGGGAAGCGATCGATCTACCGCCAGAAGTGGAAGAAATGCCGATTTTTCGAGAGTGGGTAACCGGACAGCTCACAAGTCGGCTCAATTCGCCTTTTTGGGAAATTGCCAAGCCACAAAAATCACAAAAATGCCTGGATATCGGCTGTGGTGTCAGCTTTTTGATTTATCCCTGGCGCGACTGGGACGCTTATTTTTATGGGCAGGATGTCAGCACCGAAGCACAAGATATTCTCAACACACGCGGACCCCAACTCAACTCGAAGCTGTTTAAGGGCGTGCAGTTGGGCGGAGCCGATCAACTCAAATACGACCCTGCTTTCTTTGATCTGGTGATCGCCACTGGGTTTAGCTGCTATTACCCGATCGCCTACTGGCAGCAGGTTCTCACTGCTGTAAAGCGAGTGCTGAAGCCTACCGGGTTTTGTGTCTTCGATGTGCTAATTCCTGATACGCCGATCGCCGAAAACTGGGCAATCCTGGAAACCTACCTGGGCGCAGAAGTCTTCCTCGAATCGCTAGACGGCTGGAAAAAGGCGATCGAATCCACGGGCGCAAAGATTGTGAAAACGCAGCCGGGAGAAGTGTTTCAGATGTATAAGGTGAAATTTACCTGAGGATATTTGAGGCGTGTAAGCGGTGCGACATTGCCCACTTAATTTCCCAACTTTTGACTTGCTGCTCTAAAAGAGCGAGGGGGAACTTCGCAACCTTCAGGAGAGTTAGATTTCTCCCAGAATTGACCCGCTAGGAGGTGGCTCAGCGTGAGCTAGTCAATCCATTGAATCTTGCCCATTGCCTCTGAGCCTTGCTGAAGTTCTATGCCGGGAAAAGTGACGATCGGGCGATCGAGGGTTGGCACTCCTGCGAGAAACGCACCGTTTAGCAGCAAGACAGTTTCGGGATCGAGTTTTCCGGTGGGCTGAAGCCCCATTTGGGCCTGAAAGCTGCGAGTTGCGGTCTGAAGGGCATCGGGCATGACGGATTCAGACTGCGCCAGGTAGCCCAATTGCATGAGGTAACGCGCTGCATCCCCTGGTACTAAGACGGTGTCGCCCGGACGCAGAATCGGAACATACTGTTTACGCCAGATTTGCTCAAACTTGGCTTTGGGCAGGCGGAGGATTTTGCCGCGATCAGGGTCGGCGATCGTTGCCGTATCTTCATCCATAGCGAGTAGCCCGACGGCATGAGGAGCTTTACCCCGTCGCAGTTCGAGCCAGGTTGCTAACACACCGGGACGGTTGATTTGCCGCATTTGCTCCCAGGTGGGCGTTAGCTCAATTCCGTCGAGGTTCATTTGTTGCAGTGCACCCACCAATTGAGGCATCGAGGTCCCCAGAGAGCTGGTTCCGGCAAGCTGCGCGACGCTCGATTCAGTTGCCTCAATGTTCCAGAGCCGCAAGACAGATGCCAGAGCTGCCGGGGCACAGCTACTATCCGAGGTCTGGCGAAAGATGCCGTTCGGCTGCAAGTTGTTTTCCAAAGAACTGTAGATCGGGGCGAGAAAGTACCGCTCGGAAGAATGAAATGCCATTAACCCCAGCAGCCCCAACAGCGCAACCACGACTACCTGAAGCCGAGCGGTTCGCCAGCTCACGACAAATGCTAGCCCGCAAAACCCGACGAGAATCACGCGCATTGCCGTCCAGGTAAACTGCATTCCCGAAACGCGCCATTCGATCGGGAGTGCCTGCACCTGAGACAGGTAGGACACCAGCACCAGTAGCCCGATGTAGACCCCCAGGAAGGTCAGCGACAGCCAGTTTCTACCTTGAAACAGATTATCTGCCGTTGCCCCTCGCCGCAGCAGTACGCGCCCAAATCGCACTCCGCCTAAAAAGCCCAGCCCACTCAGCAATACGGTGACAACCTGTTCCACAATCCTTTCTCGTTCACGGTGTTTTGTACCTCGCCTGTTTCCCACTGTATGCGTTCTGTTGGAGCTTTGCTAAAACGAGGCACGTTCCAGGAGGGGTTTGGGCAGTCGCAGAGATTCGACATCGCCCCCTAAATTTCCTGGCGCCGCCCGATCGAGATTCCCTTGTCAGACCAGCTCGAAAGGCGATCGAATCCTGATTCGGGTTTAACCCGATCCAGACTAAAGTTGTCTTTCTATCAGAAAATCGCTCACCATAGGGGAGAGTTTAGCGGTTGGTGAGTTCAGAATCATGACACTTGATTTTTTGTTTAACGCAGCAAACTTGTTTGTCCTGCCCTTCTGGTTTTTGATGATCGTGCTGCCGAACTGGGGCATAACACGCAAAGTCATGGGGTCAGTGCTGCCGTTTGTCGCGCTGGCTGGACTCTATATCTATTTGTTTGCCAATAGCCTCGACCCGGAATCAGCACAAGCGTTTTCTAATCCGCAGCTTGCCGATCTTGCTCGCTTGTTTGCCGATGAGCGAGTCACGGCGACCGGATGGATTCATTTTCTTGTGATGGATTTGTTTGTGGGTCGCTGGATCTACTGGGAGGGTCAGCGAACCGGAGTCTGGACGACCCATTCTCTGCTATTCTGCTTGTTTGCGGGTCCGATCGGCTTACTGTCTCATTTAGCAACTCAGGGATTTCGCCAAACTTTTTTAACCCGCCCTGCGTCTACGGCGGAAGAACCAAGCAGTTCGACTGCGTCTGGAGCAATGTCCAATTCTCCGGCAGAGCCGTCTTAAACGAAGTAAAGGATTGCTATGACGAATTCACTCGATCGCAAGCCCAAGTCCGCGATCAGTCAGTGGCGCGTTCAAAAAGGCGATGATCCGGCTTGGCTCTGGTGGCTCGTTGCCGGCAGCTCGATCGCCACTCACGTCCTGCTGTTGAATCTGACGCTTTCCTTCAGCAGCCGTCTATCTAGCCCGTTGTCCAGCAGCAATCCGATTGCGATCGATCTGATTGAGCTAACGCCCGATAAACCTGCTGCAAATCCTCCTGCCAAACCTGCAACGGCGACTCCTGCCGCAGCTTCCCCAGCGAATCCCGCACCTGTCGCAAACCCGTCTGCTTCTGCTCCTGCCCCAACCGCCGCGAATTCTCCTCGCTACACGCCTCCTGCGCCGACTGGCGATATTGCCTTTGCCCCATCTGTTCCACCCATTCCATCCGCCCCGATTCCGCCCGTTTCAGCACCGACTCCCACGACTACTCTTCCTCCGTCCATCCCCGCTCAGACTTCCGCCCCGCTTCCCCAGCTTGAGCCTGCACCCCTGCCGCCGAGTTCTCCTGCGATTGCTCCAGAGTTCCCCCCAGGGGTAATCGGCAACCCTTTCCCTGAGCTGGATCCTTCCCCGATTCTAGAATCAACTGCGCCCGATCCGGCTTTACCTGCGTCTCCAACTGCTGATTCCCCAGTGGAAGGCGAATCTATCCCAAATTCTGAATCGGCTGCTGCGCCTGTTCCACCCACTTCTCCCCAAGTTGTCACGCTGCCAATCGAGATCCCTGTTCCTGATGTAAGCGAAACGCTGCCAGTTCCATCGCCGTCTGTGGCGCAATTAGAACAGGTTGAAACTCCACAGCAAGCAGTTCCGGTAATGCTCACAGCAAGCGTGATCCCGGCTGAACCCGCATCCGACGCGAACGCACTTCCCGAGACGATCGCCCGTCCGCTTCAGGACTCTGAAACCTTTGCTGCCGACCCCCGCAGCTCACCCTGCCTGATTACCCCTGAAGTCATTCCCTATCTAGGCGAAACTGTTGCTGTCCAAGTCACCACTAACGAAGCAGGACAGGCAACTGATGCCAGCGTCCGCCAGCCCAGCAGCAGTCCCGTCTACGATGATCTTGCCGTCTGCATGGTCAAGCAATGGCAGTTTGAACCCGCCGTCTCTCAGGGAAACCCTGTGCCAAGCAATGCGCTTGTCGTCGCCGTTCGCATCCAATAACCCCATGCCCTCCCTCAACCACCCCATCCTGGAACAGAGCTTCGCCGTGATCGATCGTGAAATTGGCTCCCATTCCTTCACGCCTGCCGAGTATGCGATTGTTCGTCGTGTAATTCACAGCACGGCAGATTTTGAGTTTAAGGAGCTGATTCGCTTTAGTCCTGATGCGATCGCAGGTGCAGTGCAGGCTCTTCAGCAGGGCGTGCCGATCGTCGTTGATGTGAACATGGTGAAACAGGGGATTCTCAGCGTAGTTAATCGCACCTTTCAAAATCCGATCATGGTGGCAGTCGATCAGGCAGAGACCGCACTACCCGGAAAAACACGCACCGAAACAGGTCTCCTGTCCTGCTGGGAAGCAGTTCCTGGGGCAATCTATGCGATCGGCAATGCGCCCACGGCACTGTTGGCACTTTGCGAGCGAATTGGTGGCGATCGAATTGCGATGGCTCAGTCTGGCTCTGCCTCTCCCTTTGCAATGCCTCCGCTGGTGATCGGTGCGCCCGTGGGGTTTATCTCGGTCGTCGAGTCCAAAGCAGCTCTTGCCCAAACTCCTATTCCCCAGATTCGCGTAGAGGGGCGCAAGGGGGGGTCAGCGATCGCGGCGGCAATTCTCAACGCCCTGCTGATTCTGGCATGGGAAGCCACTTAGCCCCAAAAACAAAAAGTCCCCCAGAATCGGGGGATTAAGGGGCAGTGTAAGACATCCGCGATCAATCAAACATTCCTTCAGGAAGAAGGAACCAATCGCTTGCGGAGCGAATCTGCCCGTCGCTTTGCCGTTGAATTTTTCGGGTCAATCTTGAGCGCAGCTTCGTAGGTCTCAAGTGCCTGAGCGGTGAGCTGCTTTTTCTCGTAGGCAAATCCCAGATTGTTGAGCACCGTGGGATATTCGGACTGTCGCTCCAGTGCCTCTTTGTATTGCCGGATTGCCAGGTCATACTGCTCCTGAGCAGCATAGGCAAACCCCAGTGCGTTATAAATCAGGGCAGCGTTTTCTCCACCTTCCAAATCTTTTGCCTTCAGGGCTTTTTGGAACATGGCGATCGCCTGACTAAAGAGCCGCTTATCTAGATAAATACCGCCTAGCTCGTAATATTCCTTAGCGGTTCCCTTCTCCTTGGTGAGCTTGCGTTGAAGACGGGCGAACGTTCCCTCAGTGCGGCGCGATCTAAGGATTTGTCGAAAGAGAAACCAGCCTGCGACTGATAGCAGGGCTAACAGGACTGACAGATAGATAACCGGAAGCAAACTTGGGTCAATTGCCATTGCGAATACAGACTTGAACTCTTCCTTTCAGCCTACAACATCACGGAATTGGACGGAGGAGCCTGACTTGGTTCAACTTACACAAAAAAACAAGGGACGAAAGCCCCTTGCCGAAAAAGCGATGCTGTGAAGAATGATGAACCCGCAAAAACAATGAACTAGTCGCGGCTATTAATTGCAATCAGCAGACGCAGGATAAACACAAACAGGTTGATGTAGGTGAGATACATCGAAAGGGCAACGGAGAGATACTGCTGATCGCTGTAGCTACGCGGCAGGATATAAAAATCAACCACCGAAGCACCTACAAACAGCAAAACCCCTAGCCCAGAAATCCCAATTTCTAGCCAACTCGGCGTGAATATCCCAAAGAACGAAAACAGCAGTTGACCGAGAATTACCACAAACAGGGCAATGATCCCAATGCTGATGGTTTTCGAGAGTGCCAATCCATCTTGATCAGACAGGTTAGAGCCGATCGATCGTGCCCCAATAAACGTGACACCACAGCCCAGAGCGGCTGCCACGATGCCCATAATTCCAACCCCCTGCGTTCCCAGCGCGACAAAAATCAGTCCACTCAGGGTGTATCCAGAGAGCAAGCTATAGGCAGCCAGAAGTGGGAGCGCAACGCTGTTCCTGCCCTGCTGAGCGACGCTGGAAGCCACAAAGAAGAGAATCAGCTCGACAATTAATGCCCCGATGAAGGTCGGCATAAACAGGCTGGGATTGGAACTGATAACCCCCAAGCCGCCGTATGCGCCCAGTGCGGTCAGAACTAGACCTGCACCTAAAAAAGGCAGTGCTTTAGAAATAACGTTTGGACCGACGATCGGCAGTCCTTTAGCCTCGCGCATCGCGCCGCGAAAATTGCTGGTGTTACTCATGACGCTTCTATTTCCTCAAGTCGATTCGTCAGAAAGTTAATTGACTAAACCACAGATTCACAGAATAAACTCACAGATTGGGTTCACAGGGTAGAGCAAAGCCCAAAAATCCGCTCTGCTTTGATTGTAGGTGATCGCTCCAATTGGGCATCGCGAGTCTAACCATTGGAATGGCTCTAATGCAGCCGTAAATCGATTCTGCACGCATCCGCAGATTGGAGTGTCGGTCATGACTCCGTACTTTCTCGGATTCCTCTGCATACGCCCCTTTCCATTCCCCGTGGAATAACGATGGTTACTACCCCCCTTCTATCCCGACAATGTGCCTAACTCTGAAAGCAAGGTGGTTCTTCAGGTCATGGCTACTCAATCTTCTCTTCGCTCTGACAGCATGGAACTCTTGATGGCATACAAGCAGAATCCATCTGTTGCCCTCCGTAATCGGCTCGTACGTTTGAATGCTGGACTCGTTCGCAAAATTGCTCATCAAATTTGCCACAAGTGCTCTGAACCCTACGAAGACCTGGAGCAGATTGGCTACCTCGGCTTAATTCGGGCGATCGAGCGGTTCAATCCTGGCCAGGGCTGTGCCTTTAGCTCGTTTGCGGTTCCCTACATTCGCGGCGAAATGCTGCACTTCCTGCGCGATCGCGGTAACTCTGTTAAAGTTCCCCGCCGTTTGCAGGATCTCGACAAAGAAGGGCAGCGGGTGCGGACAGAGTTAACCAAGCTCTTAGGCAGAACGCCCGAAGACAACGAAATTGCAGGGCGGCTCGGTGTCTCCGCCTGCGAGTGGCGCGAAGTGAAGCTGGCAATGCGAAACCGAATGCCCTTGAGTCTAGATGCCACAATTTCCCACCAGACCGACTCGCCGATGACGCTGGGCGAAACCCTGCCCGATATGCACTACCAAACGCTCCAAAAGCTCGAAGAAGACCGCCAGCAGCTGCAGCGTGCTCTTAACCAGCTCGAAGAGAAAACCAGAGCCGCGATCGAGTTTGTCTTTTTCAGCGATTTGTCCCGCAAAGAAGTTGCAGAGCGAATCGGAGTCAGCCCAATGACTGTCACCCGCCGTATTCATCGCGGTTTAGAGCAAATGCTCACCTTCTTACAGCCCCAAACCCTGCAAACCGATCCCTAAGTTTTCGCGTCTCGTCTCCCTAAATGTCCATATCTCCTTGAGCTAGGGCGATTGTCAACCGATCGCCTTTTTTCATGCCAAAAATTCCTTATCTCCCCATGCCCAATGCCCCTATCCCCCCTTCACTCTTCACCCTTGCAGTAATCTAGAAGAAGAAACCTACCTTATCCCCAAACGCTATGCCTCCCCGTTGGTCGCGCAAACCCGATCGCAAAGATGCTGACTACCGCAAGCTGGACGATCGCATGAATTTTGCAGTTCACGTCGCTTCCTTTATTGCCGTTAACTCCGGTGTATGGTTTGCTCACAACCTGCAGCAGGCAGACTGGGAGTGGATTAGCTGGCTCACTGGGCTATGGGGACTTGTCCTGGCGGCACATGCAATTTATATCTTCACAATTGCAGATTACTCAGAGGCGACTCCTGCGCCAACCTTGAGTAAAAAAGAGTAAATCAATACCAATAATCAAAACAGGAACAGAACAATGGCATACGCAACCACCAACGAAGCGATCGAAAAACTCGCTGCGGCGATCGGTGAAAACGTTTACATCGACGTGGCAAAGTGGCATCTCTATCTGCGTGATGCTCACCTACATACTGTTCTGGCAGAGCAGCTTTATCCTCAGATGCAGGATGGCAACCTCCAGGAAAATCAGGTTCTTGATTTGCTGAAGAAAGTCCCTGTGAAACTGGGCGGTGGCAAGCTCGAAGTTCCCCTTTCAGAACTGCTGCCAATGCAGTCACAGGTGCATCTGATGGATGTCCTGGAAGAGTATCAGCGCGAGATGTAACCTGACAGTGATTCTCCAACGATAAAATCCACGGAGCTAGCTTGGGGTTAACAACATTAACTCCGGTAACTCCAGTTCCAACAAAGTCGTTTTCGTTGCAAGTCACAAGACGCAGGAAGTTTTTCAGGACGATCGCGCCAAGGAGCGAATCTATCTCAGGAAGCGATCGTCCCAGCCATTCAGGTTATTCAACCCACTCTCCCACGGCAGCATTGTCGCGACTTCGATCGCCCTAATATTGCCCTAATACCGCCCTAATACTGGCTGCCCGATTTGCGGTGCTGCACGGCGGTGACCCCATTGGATTCCAGCAGTTTTCCGTCTTCGACCAGCGCGTAGACGAGCCAGTGATCGCCGCATTCCATTCGGTCCTGCACCCGGCATTCAAGATAGGCAAGGGCTTCGTCTAATACCAAGCAGCCATTGTTTGCCGAATGGGTGGCAATTTCGGCAAAGCGATCGTTGCTGGCGGCAGTTCGCTGAAAATAGCGCCTGAGGTTACGCCCTTCTTTGAGAATGTTGAGGACAAAGGAACCGCCGAGCTGTGCTGCGTCTTCGTTGTCTTCTTTACTGACGGCGATCGTCAATCCGGGAGGGCTAAACGTTGCCTGAGACACCCAGGAAGTCAGCATTCCGCGATTGACTCCGTTTTCCTGCGTGGTTAACACACAAAGCGATCCGGTAATGCGTCCGACCGCATGCCCAGTGCGATCGCTCTGGGATTCGGCAGCAAGCTGACGAGGGGCGCGAATCTTTCTGGTTTTCCGAAGTGCCTGGACAAACTCGCCTCCGGCGGCTTCACCCTGTTTTAGAGTGGCTTCGGTGGGTTTGAACTTAACGCGAATTGGCTCAAATCCGAAGCGGAACCCTGCGTCTTGCAGCTTTGTTTCCAGCAGGTCGATCGCCTCACCGCTCCAGCCGTAGGAGCCAAATACCCCTGTGAGTTTGGTCTTAGTAGCAGTAGAGAGGGCAATGCCCAGCGCAGTCTGAATTTGAGTCGGGGCGTGTCCTCCCAGGGTGGGCGAACCAAAGATAAAGCCGTCACACTGCTCCAGAGCGGCTGCAATTTCGGCGGGATCAGTAAACTCGCAGTTGATTGACTGCACCGAAGCACCAGCCTGAATCATGCCTTGAGCGATCGCATTTGCGAGGGTTGCGGTGTTGCCATAGGCAGAGGCATAGAGCAGAGCTACGTTGAGATCCTGAGTTTTCTGCTGTTCACACCACTGGCGGTAGTCAAACGTAAAGCGGCTGAGGCTATAGCGCACTAAGGGACCGTGACCGGGCGCATAGATCTTGGCGCGAATCTCTGAAAGCTTATCGAGGGCAGCTTCAACCTGCTTTGCCTGGGCTGCATGAATGCAGTCGAAATAATAGCGGCGGTCTTCGTCAAGCTGTTTCCAGTTCTCATCAAAGACAGCATCATCGCAGACATGCGCCCCGAATAGCTTGTCCGTGTACAAAATGCGACTTGCCGGATCAAAAACGCAAAGTCCGTCGGGATGGCGCGGTGTGGGAGTGGGAATGAGCTGAAGCTGATGCCCTTGCCCCAGGTCGATCGTCTCTTCCACGTTTGCCAGAATGATTCGTAAATCCAGATTGGGAAGTGCCGATCGCAGCGCGACTTCTGCCGCACGGGTGCAGACAAAGGTAATTTGCGGAGCCGTTTCGACATTGAGCAGTGCTTTGAGGGTGGCGCAGCGATTTGAGTTAACGTGCCCTAAAATCACATAGTCAATCTTTTGCAGATAGACGTGGTGCGCCAGTTCTTCAATAAAAATCTCTGTGAACGATTCACCGGGCGGGTCGATTAATGCGATTTTGTCTGCCTGGATCAGGTAAGAATTTGCCGTCGTTCCCTTTTGACGAGCATACTCCACCTCAAACTTGAGCCGATCCCAGGTGCGCGATCGTAAGACCAGCGTCTGCGCTCCGATTTCGGCAACTTGAACGTCACGGGGTTTGATGTCTGTCATAGGGGGAGGATAGAAAGGGACTGGAAAACTAGACGATCGGCAAAACTAATCAGAGCACTGCTCAGATATCGAAGCGGGAGGGATGCGGGAGCTTTTACCGCGCCATCTTTTCACGACTGCACTTAATTTTGTCAAAACTGAGGCTGCTCTAATTCTCGATGATGATTGGCGTGATGATTCGTGCGAGTTGGCACATCAGTCATTTCTTCTTCGATCGCCGCTGCCACCGCCAGTTCTCTTGTTCGTCGCGCAGAAAGCACCTGTTCCGGATCGATGCCTTCAAACGTAGGAGGCAGCCAGACGCGAATCACCAGCAGCATACCCAGCACCAGTAGAAACGCGCAGGAAGCCGCAATCTGTGTCCAGGGAGTTTCGAGGACGCCTCGCACAATCACTTCTCGCAAAATGGAGACGATCGACACTTCAACCGCGACCCCAATCGACACGCGCTGTTCTTGCAGGTAAATAATCAGTAGCCGGAACAGCTCAACCAGAATGAGGAGAAACAAAATATCGGCAGTGACGGCAGTAAAGGCCAGCGGCGGCAGCAGCGACAGCACCATTTCTCGAAGCTGGATCACCATGAAGCTGAATAAGCCGATACAGAGTGAAATCACAATCAAATCTTGGACGGCTTCCAGGGCGCGGACGACGTAGTGACGCTTAATCCAGTTGTAGCGATCGGTTGTGGAACTCATAGCATTCTGCATCGGTTTTCTGTTCCATCAAGATTTCCTCCCTAGCTTACCTTCAAGTTAACTTATCTATAAATAGCTTAATGTTCAAAAAAGCTGATTAATTGAATTAGCGTTTTACTGAAGGGTAATGCAGAACAGTTCCAGGATTGGGAGCCAGAAAGGGAAATAGAGGAGGCGATGCAAAACCTTTAATACTGCTCCGATCGCCCCTCATCTACGTGAATATGATCGTTGCCCCAATCTACTGTGCTTAATAGCTGTGCCTAGTAGTGGTTGCCGACCTTGCGGTGGTGAATTGCAGTCAAGCCATCGACCCTAGATACGCGACCTGCCTGAATCGTGCTGTAGACAATCCAGTGATCGCTGCATTCCATGCGGCTAACCACTTCGCATTCCAAATAGGCTAGCGACTCTGCCAGGATCGGCGAACCGTTGGTGGCAGGATAGGTCTTGACACCGGCAAAGCGATCGGCTCCGGGAGCAAACCGCTTGAGAAAATGCTTCATCAGGGTTTGATAGTTGCCTTCTTCCAGCACGTTCAGCACAAATCGATCGCCTACGTGCATAAAGGATTCGATTGCCCGG
Source organism: Leptolyngbya sp. GB1-A1 (assembly GCF_039962475.1). Lineage (NCBI taxonomy): Bacteria > Bacillati > Cyanobacteriota > Cyanophyceae > Leptolyngbyales > Leptolyngbyaceae > Leptolyngbya > Leptolyngbya sp. GB1-A1. Next base: position 316,584 of record NZ_JAMPLI010000004.1, read on the forward strand.
TCTTTTGCAACTGCGATCGACACGCCAGGAGGCTTCAGGCTTGCCTGTGCCACCCAGGATGCCAGCATCGCGCTGGAGATGTCGCCCTTTTGTGCCGTGATGATATAGAGTCCGCCGCTGAGCCGCCCCAGTGCTTTATCCAGATCGTTGTCGAGAGCCTTCATTTGCTTGACGGTGCGATCGCGGGTGAGCCACTGTCCCAGGTCGGTTCCGGCTTCGACGCAGAGCTGAAAGGTGCTGTCGTTCGGCGTTTCTTTGATCAAAATCGGCGGAAACGCTTCTCGCACCCCCACTTCTCGAAAGCGATTGCGAAGCGGATAGACCGACTCATCCTCGCCGCCGCCTGTTTCAAACAAGCCCACGACCTGCTTGGAGTTCACGGCTGCCAGGATCGTACCCAGTGCCGCTTCCGTGCTGCCGATCGAGCGACCTGGCTGAGGTGGCATCCCGATCACAATGCCCGATGCTAGACCGATCGTTTCAGTAATGTCGTGCGGCTCAGCCGTGCACAGATCAATCAGCTCGACGCCCACGCCTGTTTTCTGGATGCCCTGACCGATTGCCTGGGCTAGCTCGTCGCTGTAGCCGTAGTCCACTACATAGAAAATGGCAACCATTGTTTCGGCTTTTGCCTGTGCCTGGCTCCATTCGCGGTAGCGGTTCACCAGTTCTGAAATGTGGTGCTTTAGCAGGGGGCCGTGTCCGGTGGCGATCGTCTCGATGGTTGGAAGGTCGCCCATGCGCTTCAGGGCTGCCAGTACCGAGCGGGCATTTGGACCCATGAGGCAGTCGTAGTAAAGCTTATAGTCTGCCTCCAGCAGCTCCAGGTCTTCGTCGTAGCTGTAGTCGTCGCAGTAGTGCATCCCAAACACATCGCAGGTGTAGAGAGTGCTGGTTTTGTGGTCGAAGGTCAGAATGGTGTCGGGCCAGTGGAGGTTAGGTGCAGAAACGAACTCCAGCTCGTGCCCATTGCCCAGATCCAGCCGCTCGCCGCTTTTTACCTGGAGCCGCTCAAAGGGAGAATGTACCAGATCTTCAAGAAATTGAATGGCTACCTTGGAACCGACGATGGTAATGTGAGGCGCAAGCTGGAGCAGGTCTTTGATCAGACCGCTGTGGTCGGGCTCAGTATGGCTGACAACTAAATAGTCAATCTGTTGGGGATCGATCAGCCCGGTCAGGGTATCAAAGTAAAGCTCGCGAAATTTCTCGTGCGAGGTATCGACTAAAGCAGTCTTCTCACCCCGGATCAAAAAGGAGTTATAAGTTGTGCCGTTTTGCAGCTCAAATTCAATGTCAAAGCGATCGCGATCCCAGTCAAGCGATCGAATTGCTGTCGTGTTATCGGCTATTTCTAAGGTTTGGAGCGTTAAGCGGCTTTGAATGCGCTCAGTAAGTGCTACCATGTCTGACTTTCCTCACTAACGGGCGAGCCTTGTCCTGTCATTACCCCATTATTGCCCTGCTGACTAGTTTTTTGTAAAGTTTTAATAAGTAAATCTACTTATTATCTCTGCTTATCGATTCTCCCATAAGGGTGACGCAAACTTAATCAATTTCTGACGTGAGGAAGCTAATAGACGCGGCTACCGTCGTTTTAGGGGTATTTTTGCCGTGGCTACGAGCATGTTGCATTCTGTCTCAGAAACGAAAGATTCCCTTGTAAACTGTAAACGGGTTAAATATAAGCATTAAGATTGATGCGCTCAGAAAGAATTAAAGATCCTTGCTTATAATCTGTACAGGAATCTTTTCATTCCTCAACGGTTCTAGAACATCTCTATCAAAACTCTTAAAAGATGCCTCGTATTCTTGTCATCGATGATGACCCTGCAATTGCCGAACTCGTCGCCGTAAATCTGGAAATGGCTGGCTATGATGTCAGTCAAGCTCCAGATGGCATCAAAGGACAAGCCCTTGCGCTTCAGCTCATTCCAGACCTGATCATGCTGGATTTGATGCTGCCTAAGGTCGATGGGTTTACGGTTTGCCAGCGTCTCCGGCGTGACGAACGAACTGCTGATATTCCCGTCTTGATGTTGACGGCTCTTGGGCAAACCCAAGACAAGGTAGAAGGATTCAATGCAGGGGCAGACGACTACCTGACGAAACCCTTTGAAGTCGAAGAAATGCTGGCGCGAGTGCGTGCCCTGCTCCGACGAACCGATCGCATTCCTCAGGCTGCTAAGCACAGCGAAATTCTTAACTTTGGTCCGCTGACGCTTGTTCCCGAACGGCTAGAGGCGATCTGGTTTGACCATACGGTAAAGCTGACTCATCTAGAGTTTGAGCTGCTCCACTGCCTGCTTCAGCGACACGGACAAACCGTTTCCCCCAGCGAAATTCTCAAAGAAGTCTGGGGCTACGACCCGAATGATGACATTGAAACGATTCGGGTTCACGTTCGTCACCTGAGAACCAAGCTGGAGCCCGACCCACGCCATCCGCGCTATATCAAAACTGTCTATGGGGCAGGATATTGCCTGGAACTGCCTGCACTGCCTCAGGAAGGCGAGATTGCCTGAGCAAATTCTTTTTCCAGAATGCCTGTTCTACAAGAGGCGATCGAAGTCGTTTCCTTTGTGGTTGATACGCTGACTCCTACTCCAGCGCGTTGAACTCCGATCGATAGCTCACCGTTCCCTGGCAGCCCTTAAGGGCATCCGCTGCTAGCTCTACCACCATAAACGCTTCTTCTGGAATGTTGTATTCACATTTCAACCCCTTTTCGCGGGCTGGAACAAACCCAAATCGGGAATAGTATGCCGGGGAGCCCAGCACGACAACGGCTTGACAGCCCAACCGATCGCACTCTACTAAACCCTGGCGAATCAGCAGTGCCCCAATTCCCCGTCGCTGATAGCCGGGTAGAACCGCAACGGGTGCAAGTCCAAGCACGAAGGCATCCGCACATTCCCCGCAGGCTCGATCGACGTTGGGCTGGGTGCGAATCGTGACTGGACTGAAGAAAATGTGTCCGACGATTTGCCCAGATTCAGTCGCAATGAGGGAAAGCGTAGAAGCGGCTCCCCGAAGTCGATCGACTAAATTTGCCTCGTCTTCTCGCCCGAATGCCGCAAGATTGACTTTGCGAATGGCTTCTATATCCTCTGGTTGCTCAGCTCGGACTTCCATAATTTCCTAAGTTCTCAGTTTTGGAATCTGAAGCAGTTCTAGGTCTTGAGCAATTCTAGTAGTCTGCCAAGGGAACTTTGCCTGGTGGGGTTATTTCTGGTAAGGTGACTCAAATCCAGGAAGATCATTATGAGTCAGAAGCGTTACATCGTCGATTTAACGGATGCC
>NZ_JAMPLI010000040.1:0-47558 GCF_039962475.1 Leptolyngbya sp. GB1-A1
TTGGAGCAATGCTTAGTGCCGCAATTGCAGCCAGGAGATGTCATCGTCATTGACAACGCTAGTTTTCATCATCGTCAAGCGATTGAGGAGATCGTCACTCACGCAGGATGTGAGATTTGGTACCTGCCGCCCTATTCTCCAGACTTGAACAAGATTGAGCATTGGTGGTTTGTCCTGAAGAACTGGATGCGACAGCGATGGGATGAGTTTGAAACCTTTGATTGTGTCGACGCTGCTTTCAAAAACTGCCCTAACGTGATTGCGTAGCGCTATAACCGTCGTGCTTTTGGGCAAGCGCAGCACAAATTTGACCCCTTGTTGGCGCAGCCAATCGGCAAGGGCAACGCTGTGAAACTCCCGGTCTCCCAGCACCGTACACTGATAGCTTTTCATTAAGGCAAACACCGGACGCAACACCCGTTGTTGCTCTGAAAGTGAACTTGAACCACAATGGTCAAGGCAATGCTAGAACACAGGAATGGCTCGCTTGTGGTAAACTACGCTGACCATCAGCAGATTATGGTGTTTCCATTGGGTGCGGTCAATCACCAAGTACACGTCTTGCCCTCGATGGAAATGCTGCTTCAGCCAATATGTGAGAATGGGAAACCACAAGGCTTTGAGATTCAACTGCGGCAGTTGTAGAAATCGCTGGAGATTGCGACGGCGACTTTCAAATTGAATGGGTTGGGCAAACAAGGTCGCTAATCGTTCGATACTGACATTGCGTTCCCGCTGTAGGAGGGCAACCAGCATCTTCACGGTGATGAATTGAATTGAACTCAGTTGCGCTTGTAAACAAGCCTGATAAAATGAAGGCAACATTTTTACAATTGAGTGTGATTCGTCGGATTCACCCTATTTTTTCGGCTTTGGGTTGCCTCTGTCTGCCGCCAGGCTTACCTTCTAGCCTCGTTGTCACCCTCTGAGCAATACCAGCGAACATTGAGCAGGATGACCTCAGACAAGAAATGCCGCCACTTAAACAGAGGAGCAGTAGACATTGGAGAGCGAATCGGCAGAGTTGAGCTTGTTTACCTTACCACTGATCAGTTTTTGCGACACGACCCATTCAGGCTCCACGGATAATTAACGTGGACAAGAATACTGCTTACCCGATGGCAATAGACGCGCTCAAAGCGGATGAGACGATCTGCTTCGCAGTTACCGCAAGGGTGCAAGGGCCGACCAAGAGACCGAACTAAGGCAGAGCAAATATTTGAATCATGTGGTTGAGCAAGACCATCGGAACATTAAACGAATTGTGAAACCGATGCTGGGATTCAAGACGTTTAACAGCGCGAGAAGAACGTTGAATTGAATCGAAACAATGAACATGATTCGTAAAGGACAAGTAAAAGGAATAGACCAAGGAGATAGTGTATCTCAAGTCAGATTTATTGAAGCACTCTTTGGAATTACTGCTTAAGGGAATGCAAACGATATAGATTGTTTGTCCTTAAACAGCTTTTGCGACACAACCAGCTAGAGCAGGTAATTCTGGGTCTCGATCGTTAGGTGCCGGGCATCGGGTTTATCCATAGAAAACCTCCTTATCCCTCTCCTTCCGTTCTGACTCCTATTTCACTGCCAAAGTAATAATTCTGAACTAGTTCAAACACGATCGCTCTGATTTATTTTCTACTCTTCTTTGTAGAGTAGGTCACCAAATTTGTTCAACTCCTCTACTTTTCCCCTTTTTGTTCCTATTGTGTGGTCAGCCAGGTTGCTCTCGGCAATTCTTTATAACTAAATGGAGTCTTAGCAATGACGATCGAAGGAACAAGCGGCAATGATATTCTGCGCGGGCTTGATCAAGAACAATACATTTTTGATGGTGATGTCATATCAGGTCATGAGGGCGATGATCAAATCTTCGCTGGCACGGGGTATGACTGGGTTTACGGTGGTGATGGTAATGACGTAATTTTTGGCGAAGCCGCTGACGACCTTCTTTTCGGCGACGTTGTCGGTGCTGGTCGTGGGAGCGGAGGTAATGATCTGATTGATGGTGGCTTGGGTAATGATGAACTTAGTGGTGGTCCCGGCAGAGATATCTTAATTGGCAGCACTGGCGAAGATCGGCTAATTGGTGGATTCGGTAGCGATTTCTTTATCTTCAATAACTTGTTCGCTGATGGCATCGACAAGATTGACGATTTTGAGATTGCGCGAGATTACATTGTCGTTGATATAAATTCGGCTGGTTACAACAACGCCGGGCTCACACCTAACACCAGCATTACGGCTGATCAGTTTCATCAAGGAACAGCGGCGATCGATGCGAACGATCGCTTCATCTACGACAACACCACCGGCAATCTATTCTTTGACCCTGATGGCACAGGTAGTGCTGCCCAAACCCAGATTGCAAACCTGGATTGGAGACCCACGATCAGCCACTATCACATTTATGCCTATCAAGACCGCCTGCCAGCTCGGCAGATACCTGGCAACGTCAATAATCCGGCTCTGCTGCATGGGCAATGGACAATTACAAGCAATGGCACCACTACATACACGTTCAACCCCAATGGTACTTATGAATTTGATGCAACTACCGCCGGTCAGGTTGGAGTTAATTTTAAGGTGACTACCGTTGGTCGATATATCGTTGATATGAACGGAGTGATCACGATGACTCCAGTTCAAGAAACGACAAGGGAGTTCAACGGTGGAGTATATTCCACAAAAGTTAAAACGACGGGACTAACGACAGAGCACAAGCTTTGGGTTCAGGGCGAAGGTGCTCGCGGCAAATACATCTTGCTGGATGATGCAGTTTTGGTCAACGGCACTTATCAGCCCAAAGATCCTGATTCCAAACCGACTACTTATGAGTTGACTGGAGGTCCCAAAAACATCGATCTTCCAGGTTCAGTCACTCCTCCAGTCCCAGTCACTCCTCCAGTCCCAATCACTCCTCCAGATCAAGGGACGGGTGGTGGCAAAGGAACTCCTGGCAGCGACAAGCTCATGGGAACTGCTGCTAAAGATACGCTGCTTGGCTTAGACGGCAACGACAAGCTTACAGGAGCGGGAGATAATGACATCCTCCAAGGCGGGAATGGTAATGATCAGCTATTTGGTGGTGCAGGAAATGACCAGCTTTGGGGCGGGACTAACAATGACGTGCTGAAGGGCGATCGAGGGCGAGATATTTTTGCCTTAGAAAATGGTGTGGGTCGGGATGTAATTAAAGATTTTAGCGATCGCCAGGACAAACTTGGATTGACATCAGGACTGAGCTTCAAAGACCTAAAAATCATTCAACGCGGCGGCAGCATCTTGGTGAGTGCTGGAAATGATCAACTAGCAATTATATCTGGAGTACGTGTCAATCAAATTACGGCTGCTGATTTTAGCCGGATATAAGTACTTTAAGGCTGTAACCCAGCTCGAACTGTGAGTATCAGTGTGCAAATGGATTGAGATCCCAAAGCATCGTAATTTCTACGGAGAGTAATCGAGGAGAACTAGAGGAGAAAAACTAATTTATGCTTGCTCGATTGTTGCGTTCTTGTAAGAATGCTTCAAGACGCAGGATGACCTACCTTACAATCACTTTAGGGTTAGGTAAGCGATAGGTATGCGGGTTTTAGTGGTTGAAGATGATTTGATCGTGACAGATGCGATTACACGATCGCTGAGTGAACATCATTATGCAGTAGACGCAGCAGAGGATGGCGCGATTGGCTGGGAATGCGTTGAGAGCGCGACTTATGACCTGATTTTAATCGATGTAGGATTGCCTAAATTGGATGGGATCACGCTCTGCCAGAGAATTCGCGATCGCGGTTGTGGAACCCCAATCTTATTAATGACCGCCAAGGATGACAGCATCTATCGGATTCGAGGCTTAGATTCAGGAGCAGATGACTATTTAGCAAAGCCGTTCGACTTGGGAGAGCTTCAAGCCCGAGTTAGAGCCTTGTTGAGGCGGGGAACGGTAGCAGCAAGCCCGGTTCTGACGGTTGGCAAATTACAGCTCGATCCACGAGCGTGCCAAGTGACCTATGCTGAGAAACTACTGCCGCTGACACCGAAAGAGTATAGTTTGCTCGAATTGTTTTTGCGCCACCCCAGTCGCGTTTTTAGTTGTGGAGACATCATCGAGCACCTTTGGACGTTTGATGATCCGCCCCAAGAAGAGAGCGTTAAATCCCACATTAAAGGATTGCGGCAGAAGCTAAAAGCAGGAGGTGCAGCTAATTGGATTGAGAACGTGTATGGATTGGGATATCGATTACGCGAAGGAATTGAAGCCAATCCGGAACAATCCACGCAGTCCTATGACAGCCAGCTTGCACAGCTTTGGGAACAGTATCGCGGGTTAATGGAAGAACGATTCGCGGTACTGCATCAAGCAGCTCATACTTCCCCCTTATCGATTGAACTGCGAGAAGCAGCAGAAAACGCGGCTCATAAGTTAGCGGGTGTTTTAGGCATGTTCAATCGCGATGAAGGAACACAGATTGCCCGACAGCTTGAAAAACAGTTTGAAGAACAAGCCAAATTACCAGCGGAAGAAGTGCGATCTGCTGAAGCAGAAATCTCTACGAAATCACTGGTTCGGCGCCTGGGTGATATTCTGAATCTTTCGGGTCCGGTTGAAACCGGGGAAAGCCGTCTAAATTCTCCAGAAATGAGGGATTCTGAATCTAAAGTTCTCCACAATGGGAGATCTAAACAGTCTCTCCGCTCTTGGGCAGTTCTAGCAGTCGATGATGATCCGATCATTCTTGCCACCTTGAAACAACTCCTTGAACCCTGGGGAATGTGCCTTACCGGAATCGATAATCCGCTACAATTTTGGACGGTTTTATCAGCGATCAATCCCGATTTGCTGATTCTGGATGTCGAAATGCCGCAGATGAATGGAGTTGCGCTCTGTCAGGCGATTCGAGCAAATCCAACCTGGCAAAGTTTACCGATCGTCTTTCTTACCGCTCATCAAGATACTGCAACCGTTCAACAAATCTTTGCAGCCGGGGCCGATGACTATGTTGTAAAACCGATTGTGGGGCAAGAATTACTTTCACGGCTTACACAACGGTTAGAGCGATTGCGATTGTTACAAACGTTGAGCACCAAAGATTCGATTACCGGACTTGCAAATCAGTTTTATTCGAGTCAAGCGATCGAAGCTCAATTCCACAATCATCAAACGACTTCCCTTGCAATTCTCTATATTCCAACCCTCAGACAAATCAACATTCAGCAGGGGCACACGGTTGGAAATCAGATTCTCAAACAAACTGGGCAATGTTTGCAATCTAGTTTTTGCAACGGTGAAATTCTTGGCTATTGGAGAAATGGTGAATTCATGATTGCCAGTTCTCACACGACAAAAGCAATGTTTCAGCAGCAATTATCAGAAGTCGTAGCAATGCTGCAACAACAACGGTTTGAAACTCCGAATCTGATTTATCGTTTTGCTGTCGTGGACTATCCAACTGATGGGCTAACGCTACGATCGCTCTATCAAACTGCGAGTCTCTGCTTAGAAGGATCGATTCATGAGTGAAGCACTAACCTCTCAATCTCAACAACTGCAACGAGAAGACTTGATTTCGGTTTTAGAATCCGCTGTGGATTTAATTGGCATTGCCGATGCAACCGGAAAAACCCTCTATGCCAATCAGGCTACACGTCGAACCTTAGGGTTTGGGGACGCCGAAGACTTATTACAAAAACCCATTTCAGAATATCATCCGCCCGAAGCTGCTAAAGCTTTGTTTGAAGAAGCTGTTCCGATCGCGCTTCGAGACGGAATCTGGATTGGAGAAACGGCTGTTGTCACGAGAGATAAACGAGAAATTTCAGCTTCTCAAATCATTGTCGCGCATAAAAACGCAGATGGATCGCTCAAATTCATCTCCACGATTATGCGAGATATCACCGAGCAGAAAGCCATTGAAGAGCAACTTCGTCGCAGTAATGCTCTACTAAAAGCCCAACAAGAAGCGTTGATCGATGGCATCTTAGTGGCAGATGAACATCGCAATATCGTGGATTACAATCAGAAGTTTTGCGACATCTGGCGACTGCCCCAGATTTTGCCAACTCAAAATTCTCGGCAGATTGCCGAGATGGTTGCAGATCAGCTTGAAGACTCAGAAGCCTTTTTAGCAGGCATCGAAGCGCTTTATCAAAACCTAGATGAAGTCTTTCACGATGAGCTTTTGTTAAGAGATGGGCGGACGATCGAACGGCATAGTAAAGCAGTCAAATCTTCTACTGGCGAGTACTATGGGCGCATTACACTCTTTCGAGATATTAGCGATCGTAAGCAAACCGAGGCGGCTTTGCAACGCAGCGAACAGCACTTTCGCAACATTGTAGAAAATGCAAATGATATTTTATTTGTCAATACACCAGAAGGGATTTTTAGCTACGTTTCGCCAAACGTTATTAACGTCATGGGCTACCTGCCCGAAGAAATGATTGGTAAACCATTCCCTCAATTTCTGCATCCTGACGATGCTGAGTCGTGTTTTAAGCTGAACCAACAGATGGTCGAGACCCGTGAACCGGTGGCTGGAACTGAATGTCGATCGCTTTACAAAGACGGCAGCTACCGATGGCAAGTCGTCAACGTTGCGCCTACTCTTGGAGTGGACGGAGAATTACAAATTGTTGGCGTCGCGCGAGACATCCACGATCGTAAATTAACCGAAGAAGCCTTGCGTCTGAGTGAAGCGCGCTATCGGGCTTTCGTGACGGCAACCGCTCAAGCTGTTTGGATGACCAACGCAGTGGGAGAAGTAGTGGAAGATATTCCACTTTGGTGTGCACTAACCGGACGAAGCCAGGCCAGCGCAAATGGTTGGGGATGGCTCGAGAGCATTCACCCAGACGATCGAACTGCAACCGCAGAAGTTTGGCTAGAAGCAGTGAACTCTGGGAAAGTCTACGAAGTAGAGCAACGCATTCAAGTAGCATCTGGCGAGTATCGACTGTTCGCGGTTCGAGGTGTACCGATACTCGATGAGCGAGGCAACATTCAAGAATGGATTGGAACTAAAACCGATATCACTGAGCAAAAACAAGCTGAAGCAATGTTGCTGCATCAAAATGCACTATTGCAAGCTCAACAACAAGCCTTACAGGAGAAAGAAGCACAGTATCGCACTATCTTTGAGGCGATTACTGATGCCTTGTTCATCATGGATCTTGACACAATCACTGTGGTCGAAGTGAACCCTGCTACTTGCCAAATGCATGGGTACTCATACGAGGAGTTTTTGACGTTACATCCATCAGAGTATATTCATCCAGGCAGCATATCGGTATTTCATCGCTTTCTCGAAGCAATGACCTTAAAGCAGCCGTTCTGTGGTGAAGCAGTTGATGTTCGCAAGGATGGCAGCCTGGTTGATGTTGAAGTTAAAGGAACCACCTGTTTTTACAACGGAAAACCGCATGTTTTAGCGATGGTGCGAGATATTAGCGATCGCAAAGCTGCCGAAAAAGCTCTGCAACGTCGAGCCAGGTTAGATCATTTACTTAGCTCTCTTTCTCGGCAATTTATTGACCAGGATGCAGAAACTGCGATTCATAGTGCTTTAGAATCGATCGCCCGTCATATTGGTGCAGAGCGAGGCACAATCTTCGAGTATGACGCTGACCAGACGAGATGCCAATTAGTTTACGAATGGTGTGGGGATGAAATTGCCCCACTGACGTCTGAAGCAAGAGGGGCAAGCATTTTCGAGCATCCCCATTTGCATCAACAGTTTCTCTCAGGACAAGCCCTGCAAACGGTTGATGTTCAGACGATACCAGAAGGACCCGAGCGCCAGCTATTTGTCCGTCAGTCGATTCAATCGGTGCTCGGTGTTCCGGTGATCTATCGAGGTCAGGTGACTGGATTTTTAGCAATAGACACGGTTCATTTTCAGAAGGATTGGAGCCAAGAAGATATTGACTGTCTCAAGCTTGTGAGCGAACTGATTGCGATCGGACGAGCAAGACATAAAGCCGAAACTGATTTACGCATTGCCAAAGAAGCGGCTGAGGCAGCAAATCTAGCCAAGAGTGCATTCTTAGCCAACATGAGCCATGAGTTACGCACACCATTGAATGCAATTTTAGGCTTTTCGCAATTGATAGAACGCGATGCTGCCCTTCCTGATCGCCAACGCGATTCCCTTGCCATTATCAATCGCAGTGGTGAACACTTGCTGAATCTAATCAATGATGTGTTGGAAATGTCAAAGATCGAAGCAGGACGAACAACCTTAAATGTGGTTGCTTTTGATCTGCATCATCTTTTACAGACACTGCAAGAGATGTTTTTGATTCGAGCAAAAGCAAAGAAACTCGCGTTGAATTTTGCGATCGCGCCCAATCTTCCTCAGTACATTCAAACCGATGAGAATAAACTACGCCAGGTCTTGATCAATTTGCTGAGCAATGCAATGAAATTTACAGACAGTGGCAGCATCACGCTAGAAGCAACGGTGCAGTCAGAATTAATGCTGCAATTCAAAGTCCAAGATACGGGACAGGGAATTGCTCCAGAAGAATTTGAGCAGCTATTTCGCCCGTTTATCCAAACCCGTAGCGGTTCTCAGCTGCGAGAAGGCACAGGGCTTGGGTTAACCATTAGTCGTCGATTTGTGCGATTGATGGGTGGAGAAATGCATATTGAATCAGCCGTGGGACAAGGATCAACGTTTTCCTTTGAAATTCAAATCGCGATCGCAAATCCGGCAGAAGTTGCACCCACCTCGACTTCAAAACGAGTGCTGCACTTGACACCGCAGCAACCCCAATATCGAATTTTAGTCGTCGATGATCGGGCTGAGAACCGAGATTTCGTAGAGCAATTGTTAACAATGGTGGGATTTGAAACGCAATCAGCAGTGAATGGAGAAGATGCGATCGCACAATGGCAGCAATGGCAACCGCACCTAATTTTGATGGATATGCGAATGCCGACCCTGAATGGCTATGAGGCAACTCGGCAAATTCGAGCACTTGAATCAGCTCAAACTCGACCTAAGATTTTGGCATTAACTGCCAGTGCCTTTGAAGAACAACGCGCTTCAGTTTTGGCGGCTGGCTGCGATGATTTTTTGGCAAAACCCTTTCGAGAGTCTCACTTATTTGAGAAACTAGCTGAGCATCTTGGAGTGAACTATCTGTACGAAGAAGATAACGAACATCCGATTGAAAATTCATCGCATGAGTTAACGTTAACTCGTTCAATGCTAGCGACAATGCCCCAAGATTGGATTGCAGAACTGCATCAAGCCTCGCTCGCTGTCGATGCTGACCGAATCTTGCAATTGGTTCAACGGACTTCAGACGCTAATCTAGCGACTGCATTAACGGAGTTGGTTTACAAGTTCTGTTTTGACGAAATTGCCGAGCTTTCTCAGGAAGCACAAGAAGGCTGAACTTCTGCTAGATTTTTACTGCCTCAATAATGCTAAGCAACGAAGGGGTCGGAATCACGCGCGTCAGTTCAAACCCATTCGATCGCAACAACGATCGATACTCTTCCTCAGTGCGTTCTCGTCCACCTGCCATCAACAGCATAATCACATCGATGAACTTTGCTGGAGAGGGTTCATTTCCCGGTGGAAGGATGCTTTCGATGAGCAACAGCTTGCCATCATCTGGCATCGCTTGATGGCAATTTTTCAGAATGATCGAAGACTTTTCATCATTCCAATCGTGAATAATCCATCGCATCAGGTAAGCATCGCCGCCCGTCGGCACAGACTCAAAGAAGTTCCCGGCAACAGGTTGAATATTCTGATCGACCTGAACGTTGGCAATGATTTCAGGTAAGTCAAACAAAATGCCGTTGAGATGGGGATTTGCTCGCACAATCGTAGAAATTAAGCTCCCTTGCGCTCCGCCCACATCCACAATCGTATTAAATCGAGAGAAGTCATAGCTTGCGACAACTGCTTGCGCGATCGCAGTTCCCATGCTGGTCATCGAATCTGAGAAAACTTTGCCATCTTCAGGATGTTGAGCATAATGCTCCCAGATGGGCATTCCTGCTGCGGCATCAAACGCAATTTCACCTGTCTTTAGGCTATGTAGTCCATTGCTCCAGCCCAGAGAATGGTCATAGCCCATTTGTGCCATTGCTGCACATCGCATCGAGCCAGGACGATTGCTCTTGAGCGTTTCCCCTAATGGAGTGAGCGCAAAATGCTGATCGGACACTTCTGTAAAGATGCCAACACTTGCTAAAGCGCGTAAGAGGCGATAGAGCGATTGCGGATCAGTCTGGGTTCCTGCTGCAAGTTGAGCGATCGTTTGCGGTTGATCATCAAACAAATCTGCAACGCCTAATTTAGCAGCAAGATAAATCGATCGAGCAATCCAAAAGCCACCGATCAAACTCAGCATCGTCTCTTGCGGAGCAACTTCTACTTTTTCCATTGTTATCATGATTCTTTTCGCTCCAGTTAATTTCTAAGCTTCAACAAGCTGGGGCGCAGCCTGATTCAAAAATGCTTCATAGTTGGCAACGAATTGTAGATAGTCCTTCGCCATTTCGGGGGTAAGCAATTCGAGCATAAATTTGTTTTCTACCCAAAATTCGAGCACTTTAAAGGGACCGCGATCGCACAATCGCACCAACCATCCTTCGCGATCGGCGATTTGTGCAATTTGTTCTTGCGAAACCGAAATCGAAAGCGCGGCATGAACAGACGTAAAGTTTTGAGAATTTCCTGAAGAAAAGCCAACTTGTTCTGGCTCTGGAATTAACTGAGTATCAGCCGGATAAAGCTCAATTCCGGTTCCAAAGCTGTCATCGACGATGACCATATAGCTTCCTTCATGGGGAGGAAAGGGAAAACAACGACCCTGCAACACTTCCGCCAGAACATTAGCAACGTGCAACGGATGATCCACGGCGATTGAAATGTGATGAAACATAGTAACCTCTAATTCCTGGTTTGCTGATGTCCCTTACTGTAGGCAACGATCGAGGAGAAGCCGGGGAGTTCTCAATCCGTTTCGCTCATGAATTGGGGAAATCCGTTTTTTTGCTGAGGTTACTTTAGATCCTAGTGATCTGATCTTAAGATCGGGTGGGAGTTCCAATGAAATGCTTCAATGCCTGAGCCTACACCCAAAGCCGACATTCTGGTCATTGACGATACGCCGGAAAATCTCAATCTGTTATCGACCCTGCTGATTGAACACGGCTACAAGGTTCGTAGCGTTACGAAGGGTTCGACGGGCATCCGAGGCGCACAAGTGATGCCGCCGGATTTAATCCTGCTCGATGTGAATATGCCGCAGATGAGCGGCTACGAAGTTTGTCAACATCTGAAAGCCGACGATCGCACCCGTGATATTCCCATCATTTTTATCAGTGCTTTAGAAGCCGTGAGCGACAAAGTAAAGGCATTTCAAGCAGGTGGTGTAGATTACATTACAAAACCCTTTCAGATCGAAGAAGTCCTTGCTCGAATTGAAACCCACCTAACCTTGAGACGCCTTCAGAATCAACTGCAATTTCAGAATGAACAACTTCAGCAAGAAATTCGCGAACGCAAACACGCAGAGGAAAAATTTGCCACCATTTTTCAACAAAGCCCCAACCCGATTGCGATCGTGACCGTTCCTGAAGGGCAATTAATCGAAGTGAACCCTAGTTTTCTCAGCATTAGCGGTTACACACGGGAGCAAGTCATCGGCAATTCGATTACGCAGCTCCATTTAGGGCACGATTCAGCGAATTTTCTGCGTCGTCTTCAAACAACCGAAACCTTTCACAACTTAGAATTTGAACTGCTCACCCACTCCGGCAGTGTCAAAAGTATTTTGCTATCCCTTGATCGCATTGAACTGAACGGAACAACTTACGCTTTACTGATTGCGAACGACATCACTGAACGTAAACGTCTGGAGAACGAATTCATTTCCTTAGTCAGCCATGAGCTACGCACTCCTTTAACCTCAATGATGGGGTCGCTTGATTTACTCAGTAGTGGGCAGTTAGGCAGCTTGACTGAGCAAGGGCAGCACGTTCTCAGTATCGGCGTAAAAAATGCAGAACGCTTGATTCGTTTAATCAATGACATTCTCGACCTCGAACGGATTCGCTCGGGCAAAATCACGATGAATTGGCGATCGTGCGATCTTGCTGACTTAATGACTCAGGCAACTGAAGAAATGCAAGCAATGGCTGATCGCTCCGAAATTCAATTGATTACAGAACCGATGTCAATTTTGCTTAATGCTGATCCCGATCGCATTGTGCAAACCTTGACCAATCTTCTGAGTAATGCAATTAAGTTCTCACCCGCTCAAACAACCGTTCAAATGCAGGCTTACAGTTCAGCTGACACTTCAAGTGTCTGTATTCGTGTTTGTGACCAAGGGCGAGGTATTCCCTTCCATCAGATCCAGACTATCTTTGAGCGATTTCAACAGGTAGATGCATCCGATGCCCGCCAAAAAGGCGGAACCGGGCTTGGACTTTCCATTTGCCGTAACATTATCGAGCAGCACGGTGGCAGGATTTGGGTAGAAAGCACCGTCAACCAAGGCAGCACATTCTATATTGAATTGCCGCTTAACGCTTAATTCAATCGTGTTTCCCCGACTTCTCCCCGATTCAGCGATACCTTATAAGCATTAGGTTGCTAGAGGATTGCGATGAATAAGCAAATTTTGATTGTGGATGACGAAGAAGATGTAAGAGCAATCGCAACACTCGGTCTACAAATGGGAGCGGGCTGGGAAGTTCTCACTGCTAGCTCTGGGGCTGAAGGAATTGCGATCGCAGCTCAACATCACCCCGATGCGATTCTGCTCGATCTGATGATGCCGAACATGGACGGTCGTGCCACTTTACAACACCTCAAGCAACAACCTGAAACTCAATCCATTCCCGTAATCCTGATGACTGCTAAAGTGCAAGCCTCAGAGCAGCACAATCTTCACGATTTAGACGTTGCAGCCATTTTTACCAAACCCTTCCGTCCGCTTACTCTTGCTCAGCAGATTATTGATGTGCTGACTTGGCATTAAGTTGTTAGAGCCAGCCCTTTCAAGGTGCTTCTTTAGCTTTTTTAGATTTCGGCTCACTCAGCAGTCGAGCGGTGGGGGTTATTGCTCAGGGGGTAACAAACGAGGCTAGAATGCAAGGCTGGTGGTAGACAGGGACAACCCAAAGCCCAAAAAATAGGGTGAATCCGAAAAATCACCCCTAATTCAAAAATGTTGCCTTCTATCAAGCTTGTCTACAAGCGCAACTGAGTTCAATCCAATTGCTGGCTTTGAAGATGCTGGTCGCCCTGTTACAGCGAGAACGTCGTGTCAGTATCGAGCGCTTGGCAACCTTGTTTGCTCAACCCATTCAATTTGAAAGTGTTCGTCGAAATATCCAAAGGTTCCTACAACTTCCGCAACTCAATCTCAAAGCACTATGGTTTCCCATTGTCAAATATTGGCTCAAGCAACATTAGCATCAGGGGCACCAGTTGTATCTGGTTATCGACCGGACGCAGTGGAAGCACCATAACTTGCTGATGATAAGTATTGTTTATCAGAAGCGAGCCGTCCCGGTGTTTTGGCATTGTCTTGACCATCCAGGGGCAAGTTCACTTTTGGAGCAGCAAACCGTTCTACGCCCGGCGTTAGCTCTGATGAACCGCTATCGGTGTATTGTGTGCTGGGAGACCGGGAGTTTCACAGCGTTGCGCTTGCCCATTGGCTGCGCTAACAACGGGTCGGATTCGTGCTCCGCTTGCCCAAAAGCACCACGGTCAAGTCCCACTCAGACGCTAAATTTGAGCGACTCGATGAGTTACTCCAATTTCCAGGCATTGCCTGCTTTGAAGTACAGGTGCAGGTGACCCAACAGCAAGGGTTTGGTCGCTTCAATCTCGTCACCTGCTGGAAGCGAGTGTATCGCCAATCGAAAGCCAATCAGGTTTGGTATCTGTTGACCAATCTCACTGACATCGAAACTGCCTTTAATAGTTACGCTAAAAGGTTTTCGATTGAACCGATGTTTCGAGACTTCAAAACCGGGGGCTACAACCTCGAACACTGTCGCGCCACTGGACAACGCTTCCACGCTTTAGCTCTGTTGGTAGCGATTGCCTACACGATCGCAACCGAGCAGAGCAACCGCATTCGTCGCAAGTAAAATCCAGCACCATGTGGGACGAGTGGCAGAATCGACTCGACCCCAAAAACGGCATAGTGATTTTTGGATTGGATTGTACGGGCAGGTATGGATTCACTCGATGGATTTGTGGTCGAATTGGGCAGAGCAACTCATGTACCTCAAGCCGCAAAAACGTCGTTTTTTTCTGCAAGGGCTACGGGCGATGCGCTTGATTCAGTCTGCCTTCTAGCTTCTCTGTCACCCCATAAGTCTTGCGACACAACCGATAACCCTGCCGAAGTGCTAAGAATGTGAATCTGATCAGATGCACGATCAGTGATAGGGCTGTATATCAATCGTTATGGATTTGGTCTCTAACTCTAATTAGCAAGCATCAAAAAACGTAAAAACACTATCAGGAATGGATGCATTATTTTTATTCAAAATTTCGTAGTAACCCGCTCACTAAATCAATTCTAGTTATTCTATTAAGTGTTGAAACACACTGGTTTATGCCGCAAAAACTTCAGCAGTAAGAGTGATTAAAGCAATCACCGACCCATAAAGCCAAAATAGGGAAGCAGAAAGCTCAAAAAACAGGGCTGAATCGTTCTCTGCTGGATGTCGGGATTGGGATTCTGAAAGATGCAATCAAGTACAAGTTGCTGGAAGGAAATGGATTCTTGATCCATGCTCCTACACGCGAATTGAAATCGACACAACGCTGTGCAAAATGTTGGCAACTTACGCCTAAAATATTGTCTGACCGATTGCACGTTTGCTCTAATCCTGATTGTGGTCATGTCGAGGATCGGGATGTCAACTCCGCGCAGGTGTGCGAGATATAGTATGGGAGGCGGGAACCGTCTTCCTCAGTCGCAGAGTCGCCTAGCTCTACTTCTGCGGAAGCATGAAGCAACTGGGGAGGAAGAAGCGACAGAAACCCCCGCTTCAAGCGAAGCTAAGCGGGACATAGTTCATCCCCTGTGACGATTGGAGGCAGATACAGACATGGCAACTCAGCTTCAGGTAGGATTAGTGGGCTACGGTGTTGCGGGGCGAGTGTTTCATGCACCCGTGATCAATGCTGTTCCCGAACTGAAGCTAACGAAAATTGTGGAACGTCACGGTGAAGCTTCCCGCCAGCGTTATCCGTGGGTCGAAGTCGTTCAGGATATCGATGCCCTATTAAGCGATGCTGCGATCGATTTGGTGGTGATTGCCACGCCTAATTCATCCCACTTTGAGCTGGTAAAACAGGCACTGTTAGCAGAAAAGCATGTCGTCGTCGATAAACCCTTCACGCTCACTTCAGCTCAAGCACAGCAGCTGATCCAGCTTGCTCAACAAACTCGCAAGATCTTGAGCGTGCATCACAATCGCCGCTGGGACGGAGATTTTCAAACGGTTCAACAGATCGTCAGGCAGGGATATTTAGGGCAACTGGTGGAATATGAAGCGCACTACGATCGCTTTAGAAACACCCTAAAACCCGGAGCATGGCGGGAAGCGTCAGAACCAGGCAGCGGCATTCTCTTTGATCTGGGGTCGCATTTAATCGATCAGGCGCAGGTTTTGTTTGGTCTGCCCCAGGCAATTACGGCAGACGTTCGAGCGCAAAGAGCAGGAGCAAACGTCAATGATTATTTTGAGGTTGGGTTGGACTACGGAAGTGTGAAAGTGACCTTGAAAGCCGGAATGCTGGTGAGAGAACTGGGACCGCATTTCATTTTGCATGGCTCCAAGGGATCGTTTGTGAAATACGGCATGGACCCGCAAGAAGGGGCACTGCGGCGTGGACTCACTCCCACTGAATTGGATTGGGGACAGGAGCCACAAGCGCAGTGGGGGACGTTAAATACTGAGATTCATGGGTTACACTTCTACGGACAAATCGAGACAGTGCCGGGATGCTATCAGGCATTCTATGAAAATATTTATCAGGCAATCGTGCAAGGGGCAGAACTTGCTGTGAAGCCCGAAGAAGCGAGAAATACGATTCGCATGATTGAATTAGCCCTTGCAAGCAGCCGGGAGAAATGTACAAAAGTCTACAAAGACCTGGATGAAAGATAGTAGTGAAGCAGCCTATAGCATCGGTAATAGCACTCATTTCAGACGCTCATTTTTTATGCCTTTACTTCTGGCACGTTGGTGTTGATGCTAGAAAAGGTGTCTATCAAGTTTTATCTATGAGTTTCACGACTGAGATAGAAAAGTTGCCTGCTACTGCTGCATTTACTGCGATCGACGCTGACGCGACTGAGACTGCTTCTAGTATTGAGCCGTTCAGCTATGGACTGTGCTGTGTCGCGCAAGGGGCTGTCGGCGTGCTCGGCTTTGCTTGTTTAACGCTGATCCCGATCGCCCTTCATCATAGATTATTCCCTCTCTAACTGAAATAGTAGAAGTCAGAATGCTCTTGAGTTTCAGGTTTGCTCTGGGTTTCTTGTAGCTTGTAGAGGTTAAAGAACAATCCAGAGCAAAGGAGCGACGAAGATCAAGCGACAAATCCTCTACTTCTTTGCTAGCCAAAATTGGATGCAGTTCATTCGTAGACTTGGGAAATCAAATCTCGCCGTTGGTCAAGTCTCCTTCAGCTTGAACCTGAACGAGCTTAATGTGCTTATAGCCCAGCTTAATCTCAAACTCGTCTCCTGGCTTTAGACCCATCATCTCGGTGTAGGCTTTCCCAATCACAATCTGTCCATTAGCGTGAACAGTGACACGATAAGTGGGCGTTCTACCCCTTCCAGCGACCTGCTCTGGCTCTACCGCCAAGCCCTGAGCCTCCAGGATGGCTTCGATAAACTCTGATAGGTTCGCCCTTTCCTTATCTTTTGTCCTTGTGACATAGCCACAGGCTTTTGCCTTCTCCGACTTGGAAAGGGTTGGAATTTCCTTTAATTTGCTCAAAAGAGCTTTGCCTCTCAAAGGTTCTATCGCAACTGCCATTCTTAACTGGGTTTTGAATAAACTACGGTTTCTACTTTCTCAACTTAACCATATTCTCATGCCAGTTCCGGGTAGAGATCTGCGCTTAGAGCAACAACATTCCCAGAAGCGATCGAGGGTGTGGCTGGGGTTGCAGCAAGCTCCAAGCACAAGCTGCGCTCGTGAAATAGAACAGAGCACAGATGGGCACATTGGTATAGAACGCAACCCTTGCTTATGCAAGCTTGCTCTTGCACGACAATGCACTACAATATACTACAAACATATTTACTGGAAAGGCAGCATGATGCAAAAGGGAACTCCTGCCTACAATCTGATCTTGCCTGTGGGTACGCAGGTCGTCGCCCGTGTGGAGGTTAAAACCTCGACCGGAAAACTCGTCTGCCTGCGGGGAGCAGTAGGCGCGATCGTCAAATCCCCCACTGATAACTCCCACGCCTATCAAATTCAACTGCCCGATGGGTCTACTGTCAATTTGCGGCGGCATGAGTTCAGCATCCGCAAGCACTACCAGAATGAGGGATTACAGACTTCTGAGGCAGTGCTGAACGACTATAACCTGTACGATGCTGTAATCTATCGCTGTATCGTCGGTTCCAGGGCGTATGGGCTAGATAACGAAGTCTCGGACATCGATCGTCGGGGAATTTATTTACCCCCTGCCACCTTGCATTGGTCACTTTATGGCATTCCAGAGCAGCTAGAAAATGCTGCCACCCAGGAATGCTACTGGGAACTCCAAAAGTTTTTGATCCTGGCACTGAAGGCAAATCCAAATGTGCTGGAATGCCTCTACACGCCCCTGGTTGAAACAACAACCTCGATCGCAACGGAACTATTGCAGATCCGGGCAATTTTCCTGTCGCAGTTGGTCTATCAGACCTATAACAGCTATGTGCTGTCGCAGTTCAAGAAAATGGAGCAAGATCTCCGCACCAAAGGCGAGATTCGCTTGAAGCACGCGATGCACCTAATTCGTTTGCTGCTGTCGGGAATTACCGTGCTAAAGGAGGGTTTTGTGCCCGTACAAGTTGAGGACTATCGATCGCAGCTTTTAGCCATCCGGCATCAGGAGATGTCGTGGGATGCGGTCAACGAATGGCGGCTTCAGCTGCATCAAACGTTCGATCGCGCCTTCACCAACACGAAACTTCCTGAACGTCCAAACTACGAGAAGGCAAATGCCTTTTTGATTGAAGCACGTCGCAGCATGGCTGCCGCTGAACCATGAACTCACTCCCAGCCCAACTGCTTACTACCGCGACACAACAACCCTATCCGCTTCTATTTGCCACAATTAGCGGCGCACACCTTTATGGCTTTCCCTCGCCCGACTCTGACTATGATCTGCGAGGCGTTCATATTCTGCCGCTCAAGCAGGTGATTGGACTGGATATGGGACAGGAAACGATCGAGGTTTCGCAGCTTCAAGACGGCTTACAGTTGGATTTAGTCACCCATGACCTCAAGAAGTTTTGTGGGTTGCTATTGAAGCGAAACGGCTATGCCCTGGAGCAGCTTTACTCACCGCACGTTGTCTACGCTATCGCAGAACATGAGGAACTGAAGGCAATCGCCCAAGGCTGCATCACGCGCTATCATAGCCATCACTACCTGGGGTTTGCTCAAACGCAGTGGCGGTTATTTGAGAAGGAAACACCCCACCGTGTCAAACCGTTGCTTTATCTCTATCGTGTTCTGCTGACAGGCATTCACCTAATGCAGACAGGCGAGATTGAGGCAAATTTGGTGAGGCTGAATGAGAAGTTTCAACTTCCTTACCTCGCCGATCTGATTGCCCGAAAGTTGAGCGGCAGCGAAAAAGCACTTCTGAGTCAAACCGATCTGGCGTTCCATCAGCAGGAGTATCAGCGGTTGGTAGAAACTTTGAAAGCAGAGAGCGATTACAGCCATTTGCCGGAAGCTCCCTCTACAAAAACAGCGCTGAATAATTTATTAGTGCGTGTACGGCTGGCATTTGGATAGTTGTAATGTAGGGACAGAAACTGAAAGACATCATTTCGCTTTTTCCAGTCGCTCTACAAATTTCCGACGTTCCGGCGATCGCAATCCCACTTGTAGCACCTCCAGCACCTGTGCCATTTGATTACTCAGTAGTGCTGGCACGGCTAACCACAATCCTGGAAAGGTTTGACTACGGATAATCCCCGCTGAATCTGAAGGGAGCCGTTGATACTCTCCCTCTATGAGAACAAACCATTCAAGTTGGTTCTCGTAGGACTGCCAAACGATATACTCCAGCACCCCATTGCGCCGATACACCTGCTTTTTGATGCCCGTATCGATAGCAGCACTGCTCGCTGCAATCTCGACAATCAGTTCGGGCGATCCCTCAATATAGCCGTCACTGCTAATTCGAGTTTGCCTTCCTGCCGCCGATTCTATAAACAGCACTGCATCAGGCTGCGGTTCATTATCAAGATCGAGCCTCACAGTTGGCGCATCGCTCAGGTCAACGCCAGGAGTCATTGCTTGGTAGACACCGAGCCAGGTGATGATTCGACTGTGAGGTTTGCCATGCTGCTCGTGCCTTAAAGGAGATGCCACGTAAACAATGCCTTCGATCAGTTCTGCTTTTCGGACGTGAGGGGCTGCGGCATAACGCCGCTCAAATTCTGGGCGCGTTAAATGATCACCGCTTTGCAAAGGTGGGCAATCCGGCACTGGAGTCGATTGCGCTTGAGGAAATTGTTCACGCACCATCTGCCGAGCCTCGAAATCGTGATACAGGGTTTACTCTAGCAAATTCCAGATCGAGCAATATACTGTCTAGCGATCGCCTGCACCTGACTGACGCTCGTTGATCGCTGAAATCGACAATGCTCCAGTGCCTGTTAGTTGGGGCAGGCGAGTACCACTCCGTTGTAGGCTTCCCAGTCCTGAGCAATCTCAAGCAAAAAGTTATCTTAGAGTTGTCGGAGTCAAAATAGCTGCAAATACGAAGTGGATAGTATGCCTTGTAGAGATACTTTCACCACCCGCCTCAATTCTTAACACATAGCCTAAGACTAACTCTTGAACTTTCATTAGTCTTAGACTAACATGCTGTTCCAGGAGGAGCAGCGATGAAATCAAGGCAAGGGACTGAGTTAGGGCGATCGATCAAGCCCATATTTATCAAGTTTGCTAAGCAGGATATTGGGCAAGGACGATACAGATCATCAAAAATAGCTATCCTCTTAATCTACCGGAAACTCATTCAAGCAGATCTAGATAAAGGCGATGTCCGAGAAAAAAGCTGGACGTAAACCTTCAATTGGACGTGGAGATAGCCGCTGGATACCTGCATCGCTTCTGCCTCTTGTTGACTTCCTGATTGCCGTAGAAGGGGTCCTTAACCCTTATCCCACCGCCCGATCGAAGAAGCGCAAAGATTACTCGGTTGAGGAACTAGAGGATTTGCTGAACTGGGTATCTGCCTTTTGGCTCTATGAATCAGAAACAATTGACCGACTGCTGCATTGGAAGTCACTTAAGGTTGAAGGAGAGGCAAAAGACTACTCGCTTTCAAGAATAACCCCACCCATTATCAACAATGACAATAACCCCACTATGAGCAAAATCATTACTGTCTTTAACCAGTCTGGTGGCGTCGGAAAAAGCACTTTAACAATGAACTTGGGTTATCATCTCGCACAACATGAGCACCGGGTTCTGCTGATCGACATGGACCCTCAAGCCAGCCTAACCGCTTTCATGGGTTTAGAACCGTTTGAGCTAAAAAAAACGATATATGAATCGGTAATGGCTTCTGAGCCACTTCCCATTCACACAAACATCTATGGTGTAGATCTTGCGCCTGCAAACATCAACCTGAGCGGTGCAGAGTTGGAACTGGTCGTAGCAGACATGCGGGACTACCGGCTTAAGGAAGCTCTGAGTGAAGCAGTCAATCAATATGACTATATTCTGATTGACTGTCCTCCTAGTCTTGGCATCT
This sequence comes from Leptolyngbya sp. GB1-A1, assembly GCF_039962475.1. Classification (NCBI taxonomy): domain Bacteria; kingdom Bacillati; phylum Cyanobacteriota; class Cyanophyceae; order Leptolyngbyales; family Leptolyngbyaceae; genus Leptolyngbya; species Leptolyngbya sp. GB1-A1. The sequence continues at coordinate 21,018 of NZ_JAMPLI010000040.1, forward strand.
TGAGCTACATTAGCCTTGTTGCAGCAACTCACGTTCTCATTCCAATTCAAACTCACTACAAATCCCTGAAAGGCACTGAACTTTTACTTCGCACGATCGCTCGTGTCAAAGCTCGCCCCAATAAAAACCTAAAAATTGCTGGCGTTATTCCTACTATGCACGAAGCCAGAACAGTGCAGGGAGGCATGGCATTACAGTCCATTCAAGCATCCAGAATTGGAACGATTTTTCCGGCTGTTCCGCGCTCAGTGAGTTTTGCTGATGCCTCCCAGGAACATTTACCGCTGGCACTCCATAATCCTAAGCATCCGGCAGTTGCCTTATTTAATGAAATTGCTGACAGCCTGGAGGCGCTTGTATGAAAAGACGTGCTAGCCAGCCTTACCAAATTAAAGGCGTCGATGCGCTGTTTGGTGAACCTGATCAACCTTCAATAGAAGACCGCTGCCTACCGATCGCTGAAATCACCCTGTTCAAACAACAGCCGCGCCGATACTTCGATCCCGAAAAACTTGACCAGCTTGTTGAATCTGTCAAACAGCACGGCATTCTAGAACCAATCCTGGTACGTCCTAAACAGGATGGCGGATATATTTTGGTTGCAGGAGAGCGTCGTTATAAAGCTGCAACCCTTGCTGGACTTACTGAAGTTCCTGTCGTCATCCGGAATTTTAGCGATGATGAAGCCTTTCAGGTCGCTCTGGTTGAAAATCTCCAGCGGGAAGACCTCAACCCAATAGAAGAAACTGAAGGCATCTTAGAGCTAATCGCGATTCGACTTAAAAAGGGAACAGATTATGTAGTTGGACTGCTGAATCAAGCAGCACACCCAGATCGCAATCCCGATTCTGTGGATAACGTTATCCACAGCGAGGAATGGCAGACCCTTCAGAAGGTATTTGATACCGTTGGACGCTTTACACCTGAAAGCTTTCGCACAAATCGCCTTCCCTTACTAAGTTTGCCAACTGACGTTCTAACTGCCATTCGAGAAGGAAAGATTGCTTATACAAAAGCCAGAGCGATCGCACGGATTAAAGAAGAAGATCAACGTAGGAGACTGTTAGACTCTGCGATTAAGAAAGATTTGTCTTTGACCCAAATCAAGGAACAAATAGCAGCAATTTCTGAAACTAGGAGACAGCAAGCTGAAGAGGCTACCCCCAACCTGAAGACTCGTTTTGAAACAGTATATCAACAAGCTAGGAAATCGAAGGTTTGGAATAATCCTGGCAAGCAAAAAAAATTGGAGACAGTTTTGAAAACTTTAGAGGAATTGATACATGAAGAAGCCAGTAAGCATTAATGTCGCTCCAGATTTTGTGGATAACGTTATCCACAAGCCGGAATAGCAGCTTCCGCAAAAGATATTTGATATCGTATCAATCGTCTCCCCCCCCTGAACGCAGAATACAAGTGGCAGCTTGAAGACAAAACGATTATCGCAATGGAAAAGCCTCTCACCCCCAATGCCCAGTCATCGCTTGAGCTGCTTCAAGGTGTCGTCGAACGAATCACTTATTATTTAACAGATATATTTAACAGAGCCAGGTTACACCGTAGCGCGACTCAAAGCGCCTCGCATGAGTAAGCGAGTTACGATGGGTGGCAGTTTCGCTAACCTTCAGGCAGGGCAGACCCTACAAATGCAGGGCGCTTGGCGAGAGCATCCCAAGTATGGTCCACAATTCCAGGCTTTCTACCTCAATTTGAACTGGTATAACACACGGTAGAACGCCTTGCTCTCCCTGGCCATCGCATTGATGCGAGCGATATTCTTGCCCTCGCCATCGACATAGCAATCGATGGGAAACTGGTCATGCAAGGCGGAACGGGCAACTTTCAGGGATAATTCCTCTGCTATGCCCCGCCATTTTTCTACACGAAACGGGCCTAGCCAACCGAGTTAAGCACCTGCTGAGCCAGGCCATCCCCATTAATATGCCGCGTGTAGAGCGTTGGATTGATCGCTTCATTGTCAGTACCGGGCTCCAGTTATCCCTGCTGCAGCAGCAAGCAGTTGTCATGGCAGCCTCACATCGGGTGCTCATCCTTTCAGGAGGTCCAAGCACGGGCAAACCCCTTATCTGTAAGACGATCGTTGCGCTCCGGAAAGCAATGGGCAAGACCATTACGCTCGCCTCTCCCATCAGCCGAGCTGCGTAGTGCCTGAGTGAAATAGCTGGGCAGGAAGCTAAAACACTGCATCGCTTGCTGGAGATCGCTCCTAAAACAATGAAATTTAAGCGAGATCAAGACAACCCGATTCCCAACTGAAGCGATCGTGGTAGATGAGGCTTTGAGAATAGATTTATTCTTAGCCAATTTGCTGTTTAAGGCAGTTGCACCCGATGCTCATCTCTTGATTGTGGGCGATACGGATCATTTACGGAGCGTCGGTCTCCGTGCAGGCTAAATGATTTGACTGCTTCTGGGCTCATGCCCATTGTCCGACTCACTCAGGTTTTTCGACAGACACAGCAGCATGCGATCGTCATCAACGCTCACCAGATTAATCAAGGAGGACTGCCGCAGCTAAAACGGGTATGCAACAAGCCAAAATCCGACTGTCTCTGGTTGATTGCTGAAAACCCAGAGTATAGCGTGGCTGGAACTCGAGATATTGTGACTCATTTTATCCAACAGCTAGGATTCGAGCCGACACGAGATGTCCAGGTGCTTTGCCTTATGAGGCAGAGAGAAATGGGCACCTGCAACCTGAATCAGGTGTTACAACAGCTTATCAATCCAGCCCATCCCAGCAAAGCAGAACTGGTGCGCGGTGCATCACGCTCAGAGTAGGCGATCGCATCTTGCAATTGAAGAACGACCACAACCACGAAGTGTTCAACAGTGACTTAAGCATTATCAGCGCGATCGACACTGAGGAACAGGAATTATTAGTGCGATTTGGGGAACGGGATATGACCTATAAGTACGCCAACTTGGATGAAATAACCAGAGAAATTGGGGGAGCTATGTTTTTCCTATCAGATGCTAGATTTGCTCTTGCCATCAACTTCCCTTTCACTTACACTACGAATTACACTAACAATTGAATCTTACCTAAAACCCTTAGCCGTGCCGAGATCGCTGAATCTGAAGTGCTTAGAATGCAGTCGCCTAACTATTGAGCAGGCGATCGAACAGCATGGAGAGAGTGGGGATGGATGCTGGAATCCTGATGTTTGCCATCGGAGACGATCGCATTATCGAAATCGTCCAGATGTAAACGCGAAGCGACGGGGACAGAGAGCCGCTGAACAACAACTGAAGCAGCTCACGCAACTAGCGCAACTGGCTACAACTGATCAAGTGGATATCGTCCCAAAAACGCCGCCAGTGGCACTACTCTACCTGTATCGGGAGGATCGACCTAATGCTCACCTCCATGCGATCGCGATTAGCGTTTGGCAGGGCGATCAGAAGTTAGCAAGCATTCTCCCTAAGCACTGCATGGGCATGGCAAATCGTTATGTCAGGCAGTACCTCTTGGAAGTATTGGCAACGCTGGAAGAGAAGTACGGCATCCGAGAATTTGAACCCGAAATTTTAATGCACCCCAGAGAGTGCCCAATCGATCCTTGTCCATTGCGAGGGCTGTAGCAATGCCGCCAGAGGAGAGTCAGGAGAAGCCATTAATAGATACACTGTCTTTCCTGGTAGCGGCAGCAAAGGCTGATGCTGAAAGCGTGGAATTTCGGGAAATCTGGCAGGCGATCGATCAATTGCAGCAGGAAGAAATAAACTGGCAGCAGCTTCACCTGCTGGGGGATGTAATTTTTCAGCTTGCCGAACGCTATGAGAATTATGCCAACCTGCTGCTGATCGATTGGGAAGAACGGCATGATCCTCTGGGTCCACCCATGCAGGAAGACCTACTCAATGGGTTGGTACAACGCACAATGTACCTTGACATCTCTGGTCTAACGAAGAAACCAACCCGGCGATCGAAGGGGAAGAAGCAGTCAGAGCCGGAAGACAATCCTTCGATCGCCCAGCCTGTTGAGAAAGAAAAGGTGCTGGCATTTGTCCAAGCACAGGAGGAATCGATTCAAACGAAAGCACAAGCATTGGCGGTGGCACACGATGAGAATGTGTTGGAATGGATTCGCTTAATCGAGAGCTGGATGCAGAGACACGTGCAGAAACAGGAGGGCATCGCGTTTTTAGAAATTCTTAGAGGTACTGGTCTACCAGTTGTTAAAGCATGGTTAGCACTATTGCTAGGGGAATTTGAGCTGTGCCAGCAGGGGAGTTTTTATAACGGTGCGTCTATCACCGTTCGCCTCGCCAAAGAAAAAATCTTATGAATGGACAAAATCCAAAAAATTAGCTCCTTCAACTGCTTTTATACCGATGCGTATTAGCGTGCTTTTACCTACCCCGTTATCGCCCAAGATGCCGAAAATTTCGCCCTGGTAAATTTGGAAGGTCATGAGATCATTAACAGATTGAGATTGCGCTGGATAAACTTTAACCAGATTTTGCATGTCGTAAATCAGCATGAGCAGACCGCGACTGAACGAAATTTGCAAACGCTAAAGAAAGTCTATTGGCTCCATTCGTCCCAAGTTGCCTTTGCCACCCTTGCAATGACTCCCTCACGGATCGTACCGCTTGCTCTAGAATCTGAAACAAAGACAGCGATCGCCAAATGTCGCCCATTTGGAAGCGTCACAATTCCCACATCATTGGTTGCAGCCGTCACTCCATCGACAGTTGCTGAAGTTCCTGTTTTGTGCGCTACAACGGTTCCCTCAGGCAACAGACCCTTAATCCGGTTTGGGCCTGTCGAGGTCTCCGTCATCCATTGTCGCAGTGAAGCTTGACTAGAATCTGAAAGCCCTCGCCCTTCATAGAAAGCACGTAATAAGTTAACGGCTGCATCTGGCGTTGCAGAGTTACGATACTGCAATGTGGTATCTTGCCCGAACTGAATCTCATTCTCTGTGTTCGCTACAACAATATCATTTACGCCAAGGCTGCTTAAATACTCCATGACACGCTGTGGCCCACCAACGAGTCGTAATAGCGCATCACAAGCCGTACTATCACTTTCAGAAACCATATACTGCAACAATTGGGATAAAAGGAATTCCCTTCCTTGTGAATTCTCCTCCAGAATCCGACTCTCTTGAACGACATCGCTTACTTCAATCCGGATCTTCTGGTCTAGTTTCAGGTTTTCTTGATCGACTTGAGCTAGAACCGCCATTGCAATCGGAAACTTGTAAACGCTCTGCATCGGAAATTGCTGATCACCATTGAAAGTGACTGATTCCCCAGTTTCTAGTACTGTGGCTGTAACTCCAACTCGTCCTTGAGCAACCTGAGAGATTTGTTCAATGCGATCGCGTAATTCATTGTTGCGATCGATGTTAGATGTTGTGATTTCGATTGGCGTACTAGTTTGACTATTTGAATCTGCTTTCCCGTTATAGGAATTAACACTTGTACAACTGACAGTGAGTAAAACAGTCAGACCAAACAAGAAAAATGAGCGAAGCGAGGCTTTTTTCATCCCTTGAATCATAAACTTCAATCTGGGGCGATGAGCCGTTAGAACTACACTCACTAGTTCTGAAATTTCGGAAAAAGTTCTTCTAATTTTCTGGCTGTCAACTAACTTCACATGCATTAAATATCTCTATCTAAAAGCAGATGCCTGTGCATATTGAGTCAGAATGTGCTCGAAGAGTTTATGGCTTGCCAATTGCTCAATGCGTTGATTGGAATGACTGCAAGCTGTAGTAGAGACACGCTGCACTACCAGCGATGTAAACCATCCAGGTTCCAAAAAAGCCAATCGCTCTTTTCGGTGAGGGCCCGTAGGTTTCAAGCACTCCCCACGCATGGAAAATGCGCGACACAATCAATGTTGCCCCCAGTAACCAGAGCAAGGCAGTAGACGCTTGCATGAACTCTAAGGCAATCAGAAATAACAAACCAAGCGGTACATATTCGATGAAATTTCCGTGCGCCCGAATCGTTCGTTGCAATACGCCATTATCGGATTCCTTGGTTGCAATGGTTTGTTGTGTCAGCTTCTCGATCAAGGCTGCCCAGGCATTGGGTTGTTTCAGGTAATCGGGTTGTGAGGCAATGTCTCCAGTGGTTGCCCCATGCCAAACACGAGTTCGGATGCGTTCCATTACAACTTGGTAGGACAGCCCTAAAGCCAGTAATCCATGGCAGCCAATAAAGAAAGTTGAGATCGGAATTAAAACAGACATCGAATTACAACAATCATCGAATTACAACAATCATCACAATGCTGAAATGAGCTTACTGACTTTGAGCGATCACTGTCTTTTAGATTCTTGCGGAGGTGATCGGATGACGAGATGATGGAATGAAATTTCCTTCCCCTGCCGATGAGCCTACTGCAAGAGTTTCTGTTTGACCCGACCGATCGTAAGATCCCTCTGGATCAACCTCCGTTGGAGAACCTGCCGCAATGGGGGCACTGGATCGAAACCCCAGAGTACATGGTGGCGATTGTTCCACCCGGTCATCTGGAGGTGAATTTGTGCTCTCCCCTCAATCTTGTAGCCACCAGTTTTGGGTTGACTCAGGGTGTTGCGGCTTTCGATAGCGCTCGCCTCAAACCTTACAAGGCAACACCGGGAGGGTTTGACATTGTGCCTCAGGGCAGTACCTATCGTTCGGTGGAAGATGCGTCTTGCTTCGTGGTGTTTGGCTATTCCCAGGCGTTTCTATCCCATAGTGTGGCAGAGGGAGAAACTGTGGAGTTACTGCCAGGACAAATTTTCAAAACTCATTGGGGACTGAGTGCAGCGATCGCCATCCAGGAGTTTTTTGACAATGGGCAGCTGGGTGGTGCGTTCTACCTGGAATCCGTTGTGACAGCAGTCCTCGGACAAATTATCTATCAGCGATCGACCCTTTCTCAACGCTTCAAACGTCCACCAGAATTCCTGGAACCCCAGTTGTTAAAGAATGTCCTGGACTACATTCGAGCGAACGTTTCACAGTCGTTAAATTTGAGCGATATTGCAACCATAATTGGATTGAGTCCCTATCACTTTGCCAGAGCCTTTAAAGCCACAACCGGAATCCCTCCTTATCAGTACGTGCTGCAATGCCGGGTGGAATTGGCTCAACAACTTTTGCAGGATAAGAGGCAATCGCTGGCTGAAGTCGCCATAGAAGCTGGATTTGGCAACCAGAGTCACATGACGACCGTGTTTCGGCGTGTATTGCAGACGACACCCAAGCAGTACCGTGAGGAGAAAGGCTTGCCAGGAAATTGTATTTCGATAGGATAAGGGCAGTAACGTTTTCTGAAGTGGTGGCAGATGACGGAGCAACCTTCCCTTTTCCTCAAGAAGGAGTGGCAGGATATTACGGTTGAGTATGGTCTGCTCGAAAGTGTAGGCGACTTTGAGTTTGCCATGCCTAAACACGCGATTAGTGTGGCATTTATCCCGCACGATCGCGTTACCTGGTCAGTCGATGGCAAAAAACAAACCACTCCCCTGCCTGCGGGAAGTGCATTTCTGTATGGCGATCGCGAGTTTGTCTGGCATCACCGGGAGAAGGCAAGTGAGTATGTCACCCTTTACCTTGATCCAGATTATTTGAAACAGACGGCGGTAGAAAATGAATTGTTCGCAGAAACGCAATTGAGCCATCGAGTGATTTTTCCTGATCCCACCATTACTCAAGTTGCTCACTGGTTCAAGGGTGAACTGCTGAATGAAGAATTGGGCGGAAACCTTTTTGCTCAATCGCTGAAAAATTTGCTGACGGTTCATCTGTTACGGAACTATTGTGAATCCGGAATGCTACAGAAGAAGCTTGTTGTTCCGGGTCGTGCGCTTGATGCCGTAAAGCTAAAGCAAATTCAAGATTACATTGAGGAGCATTTGGAAGAAGACATTGCGATCGAAGATATGGCAGCTTTAGTGCCGATGAGCCAGTTTCATTTTGCCCGTGCCTTCAAAGCTGCAACAGGGGAAACTCCACACAAGTATTTAATTCAACGCCGCATGGAACGTGCCAAAGTTCTATTGACGGTGACTCAGCTAGCGATCGCAGAAGTTGCCTATCGAGTAGGGTTTTCCAACCAAAGCCACTTTACCACTCATTTCCGCAAAGCAACCGGGGTGACACCAAAAGATTATCGCTTGCAGTGCAGTTAGTTAGGGACGATTGCCGGATTCCCAAGTCCAGGTCATTTTCATTCGGTTTACTCGCCAGCCTTGAGGAGTTCGGATTAAGCCATGTTCGTAAACGCCACCCAATGTCCAAGTTCCTTTTGTGGTATCTAAATAAACATGGTGGGCTTGAAAGTTGGAAAGACAGGTTGCGGTATTTCCTGTGCTTATGACAACATGACTTCCAATCAAATGCTGCGTGACTTTGAAAGTTTGTGAGAAGAAAGTCTCCCAGCCCTTGACTAAATCCTCTGCAGTGACGGTTGACGGTTCTCCACCCGTTAGAGAGGTGTAATCGGTTTCAACCCGATCGCTAAATGCATCTCGGCAGGCTTCCCAGTTTCGGAGATCAGCCATGATGGCAATTTGATTGACGGCATTGGTGATGGCATCTCGATCAGTAGTTGAGGTCATCGTTCGATCATTTGAAGGTTGAGCCGTTGCAACTTTATTAGAGAGAAGTGTGGAGGCAATTACACTACTTCCAATCAGCAACCATTGGCGGCGTTTGTTCTTGAGCATGGCTTTTTTCTTTAAATGAACGAGAGTTGACGTGGTACAAATTTTCACAATCACTTTACTGGGCTAAGCGATCGGGCAACGGCTTGAGGGAATAGACCCTCCAGAAGAAAGCATCTGCCTGGTGCTGATCGGTTAAGAAATTTTGTGCCTCAACAATTTTGCCATTCTCAATTTTGAACATGAGCGTGAATAGCTGATCGACTTGAGTACCACCATCTTCAACATTGCTCCATCCTCGGTGGATGTCTACAACATAATTCCCTTGTGCTTGGAAAAAGATGGGATCAGCTTTGAAATTGCCCTTTGCAAGTTGGGTAAAAAATGCAATCACTTCATCTGCACCATGCTTCTCGCCTGCTAAAGGATGATGACCAGGAATACGCCAGGTAATATTGGGAGCGAAGAAGGTTTTAAGGGCTTTCAGATCGCTTTCTGCATAGGCAGCATAGTAATCCTGAATCAGTTGAACATTAGCTTGTTCCTGGCTGGTAGGTATGTTGTTGGCGATCGCAGGTTGTTCTGATTTCCAATTCATCATGAAGGCGATCGTTAATACAAAAGCAAAGAGCGCAATCAAATATTTTTTCATGGGAGTTCAGTGAGTTTTAGTTGGAGGTTGTATAGCCACCATCAATAGCGATGTTCTGTCCGGTGATAAATCCAGCCGCATCAGAGCAGAGCCAAACAACCGTTTCCGCAATATCCTGGGGTTGTCCAACGCGCTGCATCGGAATACCCGCTGCCACCTGTTCCAGCATTCCGGCAGGCGCGTTCGCCCATAGCTCCGTTTCAACTGCACCCGGACTGACCGCATTAATCCGAATTCCCTCTGCCGCATATTCGGCCGCCGCCGCACGGGTTAATGCTGCTGCTCCTCCCTTCGCTGCTCCATAAGCGCTATAGTTGGGAACACCCAGGATTGCCCCTTGAGATGCGATATTCACGATCGCCCCTTTACCAGACTTCAGCATCGCAGGAATTTGATATTTCAAGCAGAGCCACACGGATTTGAGATTGACTGTAATTTCCTGTTCCCACTCGTCTTCGGTCAAATCGATCAATCGAATCCCTTTACCGGAACCTGCATTATTGAAGGCAGCATCAAGACGACCATATTTTTCTAAAGTGCGATCGACTAGAGCTTGTACCTCTTTTGCTTGAGTGACATCCGTTTGTACAAAGATTGCCTCTCCGCCAGCTTCCACAATTTGTTTGACGGTTGCTTCTCCTTCATTGACTCGTCGTGCCGCAATCACCACTTTTGCGCCTTCTCTGGCGAAGGCAATGGCAGTTGCTCGACCAATTCCTGAACTTCCGCCCGTCACAATGACCACTTTCCCATCCATGCGTCCACTCATTTTGTTTGCTCCAAATAATGTGTAATGACTGTTGAATATTTCAAACTGACTAATGCTGTACTGATGTGAGATGGGGCAATGTTGCCTGGAAATGACTTACTAATGCATCGACAGCGGTTGCAACTTGAGGATCGCGATCGTAGAAATCAAGATGTTGTCCTTCCGTCCAAACTAACTGCTTTTCGCCACTCAACGAAGCATAGAATTCGCGGGTATTGTCCGGCAGAGCAGAACCATCGCTGTGAACCATCAGCGTTGGAGTTGTAATTTGGGGCGCGATCGCCATTGCATCAAATCCCTGCCATTCGTGCCAGGACATCACCGCAAAAAGATTTGTCCACTCTGGAATCACACCCCGATCCGTACTGGCGTAATAGCTAACATCGCCAAACATGGCTGCACTGCGATCGCCTTGAGAATAAGCCGGAACATAAGCCACCTTGCCCGTGCGGTCGTATTGTTCACGGGCAGCCCGCCCGATTTCCATCCGATGCTGCACCGTTTCTTCCCCAAATAATGTGTTGAGCGAATCCATGTCATGCAACCATGCGGCAACGGTTGCAAAGGATTTGAAGCTTGAATCTTCTGCAACGGCTTGTGCCATGTAGCCTGCGCTGGCACAGACACCCAACCCACCAATGCGATCGCCATCAATCACAGGTAAGGTTTGCAAGAACGCAACTGCATTCTTGATATCTTGAACTTTAGCCGCAGGTGATTCGTATTGGCGAGGAGTACCACCGCTCTCACCCCAGTAGCGAAAATCAAACGTGAAAGTCGCAAATCCGTGATCGGCGAGCCGTTGAGCATACACCGCAGGCATTTGTTCTTTTACCGTCGTCCAGGCACCTGTCACAACAATCACGGGAAGTTTGTCTCCAGACTGGTAGGAAGCTGGCAGGTACAAGTTACCCACCATCCGTTCGCCCTCGCTTTGAAAGATAACCCGATTGAGGCCGGGTTGGAAGGATGCAGGCAGTTCAGCCATCATTTGTGTAGACTCGCGTGCAAGGAAATCAAAATTGACTGTCTCTGACAGAGCGACAGGGAGAGAAGTGAAGGAAACGATCGCGATTGTGCCAGTTGAAATCAGGGATTGGATAACGTTCATAGTTCCTTTCTCGATTTGAGTTGGGTTTCAATAACTCAAGATTAGAAAAAGGCCTCTTAAACTTGAAGCCCGATTCTTGCGCTGTTTTATCAATATTTTGCGGTTACACTGCTGATGCATGCCCGATCTTATTTGAAGTTAAAGCATGTTGCCCTGAAATAAACCTGCTGCCGAATTACTTGGGTTCCCAGTAGTTTTCTGTAGGGTTATCGTCATACTGCTCCATTGCTGTCTTGACCTCTGGAATATGACGATATGCCCACTCCCCCAAGATCGCCAATGGTTCTACCAGCGATTCTCCTAATGGAGTCAATGAGTAATCGACCCGCGGCGGAACGGTGGGATAAATTTCTCGCTCGATCAATCCACATCGCTCCAGGTTCCGCAAATTTTGAATCAGCATCTTGGGAGATACGCCAACAATCTGCTGCTTGAGTTCGCTATATCGCTTTTTTTCCTGCGTCAGGGCGTACACAATCAACACTGTCCACTTATTAGCAATGTGTTCGAGCATTTGATGCCCTGCACAATTGGTGTCGAACAGGTTCATGTTAGCGATGCGATCGAGCGCAGGCTGCGGCAAGTAATTCAATTGGATAGCGTCAGAATTCGGGTTGATCACCATGTTTACCAAAAAGTAACTAATGCACTTTGCCGTTAATCCTTTCGGGCAGCAATGTCTCAATGGTACTCATGGAATATGAGTTCTGAGGTCAATTGCAATGCAAGCCCAAATCATTACCCAGTTTGGTAGCCCCACTGTTTTTGAAACAACCGATGTCCCAACTCCTCAAGTCCTACCCCATCATGTGTTGATTCGGGTCATGGCAACCAGCGTGAATCCAGTAGACTACAAAATTCGTCAGGGTGCAGTTCCAGACATTGCCCCCGATTTTCCTGCTGTATTGCATGGAGATGTTGCCGGAGTGGTGGAAACAATCGGTGAGGGAGTCACCACCTTTAAACCCGGAGATGAAGTGTATGCCTGTGCAGGCGGCGTGAAAGGGTTGGGGGGTGCATTGGCGGAGTATATGCTGGCAGATGTAGATCAAGTGGCTCACAAGCCCAAGTCGCTCACGATGGCAGAAGCTGCCGCTCTACCCCTCGTTTCAATCACTGCCTGGGAAGGGCTAATCGATCGCGCCAAAGTTCAACCTGGACAACAGGTTCTGGTTTATGGAGCAACAGGCGGTGTAGGGCATATTGGGGTACAACTGGCGAAGTCAGCAGGAGCGACAGTTTATGCCCTGGTATCGAGTGAAGAGAAAGGAGCGATCGCCCGTAAACTAGGAGCTGATTTCACCATCAACTACCATCAGCAGCCTGTTGAAGAGTTTGTGGCAGAACACACCAATGAGCAAGGATTTGATGTGGTGTTCGACACAGTAGGAAATGACAATTTGCAAAACGCATTCAAAGCTGCAAAGCTGAATGGAACAGTGGTGTCAATTGTTTCTCTGTCTCAGCAAGACTTAACCCTGCTACATGCAAAAGGACTGACGCTGCATCTGGTTTATATGCTGATTCCACTGTTGCGTAATGTGGGGCGATCGCGGCATAGAGAGATTCTGACCCAACTGGCTCAGTTAGTCGATGCCGGACAGGTACAACCGCTACTCGATGGTCAGGTGTTCAAGTTTTCTGAAGTAGCAACGGCACACCAACGGGCTGAGTCGGGGCAGGCGATCGGGAAAGTGGTGTTACAACGAGAGTAATGGGTGTTTAGGATAATGCTCGTAAAGCGTGGATATGTTGATGCACAAGATATCGTTGTTGCTCTGCTGAAAACTGCTCAGGGCTGATCACAACTCCAGCGATGAATATGATCCGCAAAGGACAAGTGAATGGTATTGACAAAGGGGATATTGCATCTCAGGCCAGATTTATCGAAGCACTCTTGGGCGTAACTGCTTAAGACGATGACCTTAATAGGTATCGTTTGTCTTTAAAAAGTTTTTGCGATACAACCCAAAAAACAAAATCTGGTTGTGGACTGCCGTTGACCACTGTAGAAAAGGGATTCTAGGTTGGGTGTTGGGCGACCCTAGTGCTGAAACATTCCGCCCGTTCTGGACGATCGTGGTGAGCTGGCCGTGCTCCTTCTATGTCACTGCTAGTTGGTCTGTTTATCCAGGATTTATTCCAGAGGGCGACCAGATGGCGAGCAAGACCTACATAACCCAAGTTAAAGGAGAAAATACACGCTTACGACACTATCTTGCTCGGTTACATCGCAAGACATTGTGCTATTCCAAATCCGTGGAGATGCTGCAGCACTCGATTCGGTTGTTACTGCACTACCTCCAATTTGGTGATGTACCTATCCCTCAGCGAATCATATTCCTATTCAGCAACGCCAGATTTTCTTGTGCATTAGGATAACGGGCAAAGCACTTTTCCTTAGGGGACAGCTGCACTATGCTGCTTCATCAATTGTTGTACTGCTTTTAGCAAATCCTGATGGACTGTAGTTGAATTTGCCATAATCAATCCTGGACGCTGGTAGTTGCAGCAGGTATGGAGCGGTGGCAGCGCAGTTCCCTCCAGCGTTGTGACTATTCCTCCCGCTTCTTGCACCAAAAATGCGAGTGCCGCACCGTCAATCCAGTTTCCGGCACGGGTGATTGCCCCTGAAAGTTCACCCGTCAGCAGTCCGTTGATCAAGGGAATTTGCGCGTCCTTGGAGTAATCCTGTGTTACGTCGATCGCCCTATAGCCTTCTAAATGGGGAGCAATTGCACCCATCGCAATGCCAAAAAAGACTGCTCGATCTGCGTCTCCAAGCATCAGGCGATCGCAGTTGTCGAGGTCTGTCTCTAAGTTTCCTTTCCAGCAGCCTTTCCCTCGCAGTGCATAGTGGTAAATGTTTTGTGCCGGAGTCACAGCGATAACCGCTTCGTATTCGTCCGCATTCAGAATGCTCAGAATAATTTGATAGTTTTGGTGTCCATCTAGATAAAAGCGCGTACCGTCAATTGGGTCAAGCGTCACCAGGTAATCCCCCATTTCACCTAGATCGATCGCCCGAAAATAGCGGGTGTTATAAGACCGCTCGTGCTCCTCACCGTAAAAGCGAATATTAGGAAATGTGCTTAGGATTGCGACTTCGATCAACGTTTGAATGGATAAATCTGCGTCACTTAGGGCAGCAGCCAGGAAGTTGTCACTGTCCTTTTCAGGATGCGCCACAATTTGTGACTGAATCTGACGGGCGTAAGCAGCCGCAACGCGCAAATGGGGCAGGAGCGTGGCAAGAATTGATCGCGGGGCGAGGGTAGGCAGCATGAGGGTTGAAAGGCTTTCAATAAGGAGGGAGCTTCAAGCACTATTTCGACTTTCGCTTTGAATGGGGCGGCGTGCGGTGTTCGCCAAAGTATTTTTCACTGCGGTAGCGCAACCACACTCGCAACTCCTGCGGGATCTTGTCCTTTTGCTCTTTTGTCAGCGTGTTGTATAGAGCCAAGGCCCGTTCTCGCTCTCCGCGACAGGCATGATTGTTATGGGCATCCCAATAACAACGGGCAACGCGAATGCGCCGACACACTTCCTTGATCAGCGCCTCTCCTTGAAGTGGCTGTTCCTGCTTTGCCATACTATGGTCCAAAACGTCCTTCAATCGATCCTAGCTCACTCGGTTACAGGGCAACTTCAACGGTCATTCCGGCTCTCCGTAGCCGTTCTGCTAGGACATCCCCTAACCCTGTTGCGGGTGTGAGAATCCCACCTCGGCTCTTACCGTCCGGTAGCTCATCGGTTTGCACTGCCAAGCTCAAAGCAGACTCACAGACGAACTTGACTGTAGCACGATTGCCCGGATCACCCTGGTCCCGAATCAGTCCGCGTACCTTGCGCCCCTCTTTAGCAGTGCCAATCAGCTCACAGGAGAACCAGCCTTCGTTCATCGTTTGCTCTGAAGGTCCGCTGCCCGGCTGCGGCAGGATGGGCTGTACCAGTGACCTAGCTTGCGGCTGTTGCAGAATGCCTGTCAGGAGGGCAAGTCCCGCTGTTGCGCCGGTTGCCTTCAGCCATGCCAAAGGTTCCTCAAACTTGAGATATTCCTGATAGGTAAAATCAGCTCCGTAGGGTTGCTGCCACCCGGAATACAGGGCACTACTGCGGCGCACAATGCGAGTATTGACCGGAGCCATGAAGAAGGGAGCGACCCAGGTGTTGAGGTCGGGATCAAATGCAGGAATCCGTGGGTCACGATTGCGCTGCGCAGCACTTCCCCCTTGGGGGAAACCGATCTGAGCTTGCGAAGGGGGAGGGCTTGGGTCCAGCAAGAAGGGGTTGTTCATCTGGGTAGTTCCGTGGGAGTCATAAAGGTTGAAGGCAGATGCCAGCGTCCCTCCATTAAAGCCGCCCACTGCCTGAAAATAGGCGTTCACCTGCTGAACGGACATCCCCAACTGCTGCATGGACCGAACAACCAGATAAGTTCCCAGGTCAGACGGAACAGAATCAAAGCCACAGCAGGGAATAATGCGCGTTCCATCAGCGGCAGCTTGAGCATGATAGCGATCGATCAAGCGTCTGACCCAGGGCGTTTCTCCTGTAATATCGACATAATGAGTTTTGAAGCGAACACAGGCATCCACGAGGGTATTGCCATAAAGGGCAAAGGGTCCGGCAGTGGTCAGTAACACTCGCGTCTGGGCAACAATTGCATCGATCGCCTGCTGATCCTGGCTATCAGCAACCAACACATCCACAGCTATCCCCGCTTCCTCCCGAACCGCTTCTAGTTTTAGGCGGTTGCGTCCGGCAATTGCCCAGCGAACCTGTTGCGGGTCAACACAGCGAGCAAAGTACTGCACCGTTTGTTTACCAACAAAACCACTGGCACCGTAGAGGACAATATCGTAGAGACGATCAGGCATGGCATTCACGTTCCTGATTACAGGACTACATTGGCAACTGTAGCTGAGTTGCCTGGCTTTCTTCGACCTGAGGTAGAAATTGAGGTTTCAGGTGGCGGAAGGTCAGGTTATAGCGGGGGGTGGAGCAGGGAATTGCTTGATGGAGCAGTTTAGTGTTAATTCGAATCACTAATCCATCAGTGAGATGGTGCTGTAGCTCGCCCTGCTCGTAATCGCGCTCAAAATACAGCGCTTCGCCCAGATTGATCATGACCGCTATCCCTTCAAAGTGTCCGTGGTCGCGATGCCAGTGAATGGTTGTGTCGCCGCCGCAGACCAGTAGACTGTGCCAGCCTGGCAGCAATCGCTCTCCCAGCGACCGAATGCGCTCTCCAGGGTCATCCGTCCGCAGCAATCTGGCACGTCCTTTGGCAATCGATTGCAAGTTTGAGGCAACGCCAAAGCATTTGACCGATCGGTTGGGAGCGTAGCGGCTCTGAATGGCAGTTGGCGACAGGGAAAGCGATTGCACCCACTCCCAGAGTTCGACTAGGTTTTCTCCGCTCATCCGTCCAATGATTTCCATCCTGCCGAACCTTCCCAGCCATCATTCTGTCTTCCAGGATAGAGGACTCTGAGGTCACGCAGTGTAGTACGCCAATCACGAGCGGCCGACTAAATTCGCCTATGATGAGTCTCTAGAATACCTGTCTCATTAGGCGATCACAATTCACATGGCAACTTATCTCATTACAGGTGCAAGTCGAGGTATCGGCTACGAATACTGCCGTCAACTACAAGCACGGGGAGAAGCAGTAATTGCAGTGTGTCGTACTGCCTCTCAGGAATTGCAGCAGCTTGGGGTACAGGTTGAGGATGGCATTGATATTACCTCCAATGATTCGATCACAAATTTACGAAATCGTCTGGGAGATACTGCGATCGATGTCTTAGTCAACAATGCAGGCATTCTCAAGCGGGTAACGCTGGAAGATTTAGACTTTGACAGCATTCGTGAACAGTTTGAGGTGAATGCTCTGGGTGCGCTACGGGTCACTCACACCTTGCTGCCCAACCTCAGAACAGGCTCCAAGATCGTGTTGATGACGAGCCGGATGGGGTCGATTGGCGACAATACCTCTGGCAGTGCTTACGGCTACCGGATGTCAAAAGTGGCACTGTCGATGGCGGGGAAGTCGTTAGCGCACGATCTGAAGCCCCGAGGAATTACTGTCGCGATTCTGCATCCGGGCTTGGTGCAAACGCGCATGACGAACTTTACGAAAGGTGGCATCACCCCAGAGGAATCGGTGCAAGGGTTACTGGCTCGCATCGATGAGTTGACCTTGGAGAATACAGGCACGTTCTGGCACGCCAACGGAGCAGTGTTGCCCTGGTAATTATGGAGCAGAACTGTACTAGACTCATCAGTAGGCCTGAAAGACAGGCACGATCGGGTTGAGATTGAGCTTGAGATTGAGCGACTCAAACCGCCTGAAACCTATCGCACCAAACCCAAATTGCGGCTCAAATGATTCGAGAGCTATAGGCGATGGAATTTCAATTTGAACTGGTGTTGGGCAATAGTGACTCCTCTTTTTTTCTACATAGAGTGACTGAAGAGTGACTAACAAGGCTTCCAGAACCAGGACTTACACCGGGTAGACAAAGCCGAGCAATGCTTCAGCGCACTTGCGACACTGCCTTTTCGAAGCGCAAAAAGGCAATCGGCTCGGAGACTCAACTTTTGCCGGATGCTAGTCCTTGCATTGTGCGAGACCGTTAAGTAACGTCCACGATAGCCTCCTTCGCCTCACGATAAAGGTCAGCATCTATGTTGAATCAATCGTCTTCTGCCAATTTTACTCAGTCCTCGTTCTTCGCCTCGTCCGCTCCATCGCTATCAAAACCTCTACGCGATAGCAACAATTCATTCAATACTGCTAAGTTTTTGGGCAGGATCAAAGCTAATGCCTCTTCAGCCAGAGTTCGCTTTAGCGGCATACTCGATCGCAGCGATCAAGTGGATTTTTTTAGAGTCGATGTTGCGCCAGGTGCCTCATTCTCGACTGCAACTACCAGTGGTAGGGTCGAAGGGGGCAGGATCAGAATTAATTCCTACTATTCCCTGCCTGGACAGTCTCCTGTCAAATATTTATCAGTCGTCTTTCGCCCTGACTCCTACTCCCAGGAAGCAAGCGTTCCTTTGTTTAATAACTTTGACTCCACGGTTCAGGTTTATGCCGAGGTTCAAAGTTTGAGCAGGAATAGAACTATCAGGTATAGTGCTCGATCTCTATTTAGATAAGTACTGATTAGATAAGTACTGAAATCTGCTGCCAGAAGGTGGCGATGCTCCTGCTAGTGCGGTTGGTGCAGGTTGGAAAACAAGTGAGCTGCGTCGCACAAGTGTGCGGATTGTCCAAACAACAGGCATTTCAGGCAGTCGATCGTACCTTTGACCGTTACAATCTGGCAACTGAAGTTAAGCAGTGCTATCCATTTCAAATTTCAGGTGGCATGGCACGGCGCGTACTCGTATCTACCGCTGTTGTCAGCCAGGCTGATTTGTTGATTGCCGATGAACCCACTTCTAGACTACATCCTGATGTTGTTAAGGAAACCCTGAACCACCTGCGAGAACTGGCAGATGAAGGCAAGGGAGTTATCCTGATTACCCACGATATTGAAGCAGCATTGCAAGTGGCGGATCAGGTTGCCGTTTTCTATGCTGGGACAACCGTTGAAATTACCGCAGCAACCGACTTTTCCAATGGCACTATTCGCCATCCCTATACCCAGGCTTTGTGGCGATCGCTCCCTCAAAATGAGTTCATTCCTGTCCCTGGTTGCCAACCGAGTCCCGATGCATTACCCAACGGGTGTTTATTTAGCGATCGCTGTCCTTGGGTGACAGAGGTGTGTCAGGTTGAGCGTCCTTCATTTCGGCAGGTGCACGGTGCGCCAGTCAGATGTATTCATGCGGAGGAACACCATGTTAGTCGGTAAGCAGCTTAGGTTTCGCTATAGTCCCAGACATCCCTAGATTCCGCGCGATTTTAGTTTGGTGATTGCGCCCGGTGAAAGGGTTGGGCTGATGGGTCCCTCTGGCTTTGGCAAAACAACACTGGGAAAACTGTTGGCAGGCTATCTCACACCCACCGCTGGAACCGTAACAGTGAACAGTCAACTATTACCTCTACGGGGCTACTCCCCAGTACAGCTAATCTTTCAAAACCCAGAATTAGCAGTCAATCCACGCTGGCGTGTTCGTCAGATTCTCCAGGAAGGACACCTGCCGGCACCTGAGTTATTGGATAGATTAGGAATCCATAAAAACTGGCTCGATCGCTATCCTCATGAGTTGAGTGGGGGTGAGCTTCAACGCATTGCCGTTGCCCGAGTTCTCAACCCAGCCACTCATTACTTAATTGCCGATGAAATGACTGCCATGCTGGATGCCAATACCCAGGCACTCATCTGGCAAGCTGTTCTCTCCTATACGCGCACTCACGAGATTGGATTATTGGTGATCAGCCATGAATTCGCCTTGCTGAAACGATTGTGTGATCGCATCATTGATGTGGCTGACTATCACACAGATCAATCCAGTGAGATATCAACCCTGGCACGTTACTAAACAAGTGCTCAAGAGCTATGAACGATCGCCAACTGGGTCAGCAACGTACGTGAAATCGGGTTCAGAGTTCCAAGGACCGCGATCATCCTGATCATTCTGTCCATTGGTTGACAGGTTGTAGTAAAGAGCCACAGTTTCATCGGGCTGAACATTGCCAAACATCGGATCAGTCAATTTGCCCAAAGAATCCAACGCCTTCATGAACATTTGAGTGTGAGAGATTTCACGGGTTAGTAGGTGAACCAGTGTCTTTTCAGTGTCTTTATCGGGTGCAAGCTTGATCAAGGATTCGTAAGTTTGGCGTGCTCCTGCTTCAGCGGCAATATTAGCTCGTAAATCACGCACGACATCGCCGCCTTCATTCAAATAGTTCGCTGTCCAGGCATTGCCCTGGCTATCTAGAAAGTGGGGACCCATACCCCGTACTGCGAACAATGAACTCTTGTAAGCATCCGTTTGGTCAACGTTTTTGGTATGCGCTTCGATCAGCTTGCCAACCATCTCTAAATGTCCGAACTCCTCC
This sequence comes from Leptolyngbya sp. GB1-A1, assembly GCF_039962475.1. NCBI lineage: Bacteria > Bacillati > Cyanobacteriota > Cyanophyceae > Leptolyngbyales > Leptolyngbyaceae > Leptolyngbya > Leptolyngbya sp. GB1-A1. Next base: position 41,214 of record NZ_JAMPLI010000040.1, read on the forward strand.
AACGCAATGTCTTGCAACATATCCCGGATGCCAGCATCTTCCACATGAAACGACTGCACCCAATACTGCAATGCGGCAGACAGCTCACCCGTTGCACCACCAAACTGCTCTAACAAAAGTTGAGCAAACCGAGGATTTGCCTCACCAATTTTTACAGCATGAATTGGCTCTTTTTTATGAAAAAACATAGATAAATCCCTTGTAATTGAGTAATGGTCTTAAACGCTTTGTACCATGCCCTTCTATCTGCGCTATCTTTTAGCTTTTATCCCTCATCCTTTAGAGCGAAGTTTTTTCAGGCGATCGCTAAGCGGACTGAGTGAGGCAAGCAATCACTTGAATCAATCTCTCTGGTTCGATTGGTTTCGAGACATGCTGTTGAAATCCAGCTTGCAGGGCTTGTTGCTGGTTGAAGTCGCCTGTGTAGGCAGTGACTGCAATCGCCCGAACTTGTCCGCCTTGCTCTGATGGCAGTGCTCTCACCTGTTGCAACAGCATATAGCCATCCCTATCTGGCATCCCAATGTCACTCAGCAGCACTATTGGCTTAGCTTGAATGAGCATAGTTAGTGCTTCATTAGCGGTCGTTGTGGTAAGTACAGTTGCATCCGCTTGCTACAACACAAACGCCACAAACTCTCGTGAATCTGCTTCATCATCGACGACCCAGACTTGAATCCCATTCAAGTCATAAGATGGCTCTGACGATCGACTATTGTGATCGGCGATCGCCTGAATAGGTATGAGTGGCAGCCTGACGGTAAAAGTTGTGCCCCTTCCGATTCCCAGGACTTTCGACTGCGACCGTTCCTCCATGCAATTCGACCAGTTGACGCACGATCGCCAGTCCTAATCCCAGTCCACCAATCTGCATCTTTAAGAGAGTGCTGTCTAGATTGCACTTTTACAGGAGGGTGAGTTGTTCCGCTTGAGACTTGGAAGGGGATTTTCGTGCACCTGATGGTTTAGAAGGACGAGCGGCTCCAACAAACCAAGTTCGCAACATTTGCGCTTGGCTCTCGTCCAGTTCAGCTAAATTAAGCGCCGTTGGAAACAAGGCTCGATCGGCTAATCCTGCCCAACTCACGTCACACTGAACCCGATCGCTGCCAAACGGAAGGAAGCTTTCTGGCAAAGGCGCAAGGTAAGGCACAAGGTTACCCTGTTGAATTAACTCCTGCCGTTGCCGATCGAGTTGCTGTACTCGTTTTGCTCTGGCTTGCCTATAGTCGAGAATCGGTGCAGGATACCCCTTTGTTGACGGTGGAGTTCCAAGCTGTTGCGGCGAGAGATGCCGCAGTTCGGGTACCCAGCGTTTAATAAACTGTCCTTGGGGGTCAAATCGATCGACTGCGGCTTGCCCTGGGTTGTAGATGCGCGTCCAGGACTGGTCAATTGCGGCTGTAATCCCCGCTTGCATGGCCCACTGATAATGGTCGATCGGGCAATCCCCATCAATGAGATGCCGCATGAAGTGCAGCGCCCCATAGCGCCAGTCCATCCCCAACAGGTTACTCAAGAAGCTGGCATAACAGGCACGGGTGCGAAAGTTAAAGGCTTGCCAACCTCCAGTTGCAATTAAACAACGAGCAGCTGCATCAATAATCGGAAATCCGGTCTGTCCCTGTTGCCAGGCTTGGTACAGGTCTTCATCGAACTCAAAGCCTTGTTCATCAAAGTGACGATAGAGCGATCGCACTTCAAGTTGCGGCAGGTAGCGAAAGCGTTGGGCAAAACCACTGTTCCATCTCAGGCGAGCAATAAACTGCTTACGGCTGCGCTGCACTCGCTCATCGAGCACGGTCTTGAGGGTTTGTGCGGCGTGATAGCACTGTCGCAATGAGATGACACCGAATTTGATGTGAGGACTCAATCCACTCGTCGCAGCAGCACTGGGATAGGACAACTGCCAATAGTAGCGCTGCGTTTTCTCCTCCAGGAAGCGATCGAGCAGTTGGTAAGCAGCCTGGGTTCCAGCCGGAGGCAGGGGCTTGCCATCATCATGGAGCTTGAGGTCAGCCAGCGTGGGTAACGATGTACTCAACACCTCTGACGGGACTTCGATTCGTTGGGGAGTTGGGACGATCGCCTCACGCATCTGGTCGTACCACAACTGACGATACTGCCTCGTTGTCATGAGGTCAGGAGTTGTACCGGATGGCTCAAACCAGCGAATCTTAAGATCTTGCTCTGTGAGAATGCGATTGAGTCGAGCATCCCGGACCCGACCATACAATCGCTCGAAGTCAAGATGAGCATAGATGCCATCAGCTTTCGTCTCCCGAATCAGTTGCGGCAAGACGGTGAGCGGATCACCCAAGCGGAGGATCAGGCGTCCCCCGCGCTCCTGCAAGTCAGCATCCAGCGATTGCAGTGACTTCAACAGAAAGGCAACGCGAGCAGGGGCGGTTTCAGGATGGTGCAATAGGGCAGGATCAAAGACAAAGACGGGAACAACCGCTCCTCGACGTGCCGCTCGATCGAGGGGAGCATGGTCAGAGATGCGGAGGTCACGGCGGAACCAGACGATCGTGCAGTTGCTCACAACCCTTCCTTGAAGTACGCTTGCTCTAGCCTAGCAAAGAAACTTTGAGCGCTGGGCAGTGGCAGTTCAATCCACCAATGCAGAGCAGTCTGTTAATCAAAGCCTTCAAGAATTTGTGCACAGCTAAGCAAGCTTTTCTGGATACGCATCGAGTGGGGGAAGAGGGCGATCGGATGCTGCAGCAAAGATTGTTGTTTCTAGGGCGGCGCGGCTCTAAAGCAGAACACCTGACACGATCGCGGGCGGATGAGATTTTAGGGGAAGCTTGCGATCGAGTGAGGCTAGAGGGAGTTTCGACGCACTCGTTTCGGCGTACCTAGGTTACAAAGCTGCGCGATAAGGGGTATTCGCCTGCTCAAATTCAGAAGCGGACGGGGCATCGACGGCAGGAGACTTTGATGCACTATTTCGATCGGGTTTAATTGCTGCTTGAATGACCTAAATCGTCATATCCTTGCAATTGCGATCGGTACATTTGCAGTTGTCTACAGCTAGGCGTGGTTCTTGGATTTATTCCAGAGTCCCAGCAACTGAATGTAACTAATCAAGCAATCCTTGCTTTTTCGTTCATCAGTGCAGAGGCGAAGGATGGCGTTGAAATGCAAGACAGCGAATAGGGAACGTAACCCTACAACAAAAACCTCAGTGCCGAACTGAGGCTTATCGATAGGGAAAATCCAAACGAGATGAAACTTTAATTAGCTCACTGCAAAGGCAGTCAAGAGGGTGAGAGTCACGACGAGAACCGCAATCGCCCCTTGCAGCGCATATTGACGAGCCTGCTCTGGAGAGGGGAAGTGTGCATAGTAGAGGGTGGGTTCAACGGCGTAGTTGTTAGCTAAACCTTCTCGATCGATCGTTGCCCCATTCAATGCCGGACGACGGAGGAAATTACGTCCTTCGCGGCGCATCCGGGAACGAACTTCAGTGGGGGTCAATTCAGTCCCATTGCTGACCCCTGCTTTGAGGGACAGCCCTTGGGTTGTTCCTAATTCACGAGCGATGGAGACGAAATCAAGGGCGGAGTCAGCAGTGTAAGTCATGGCGCTCTTTTCTGTAAACTTGTGTAACAAAAATATAACACTTTGTTAAAAATATTTGCAAATACATTTTGCTTATGGTAATTATTCTGCCTCTATAGGAGGAACTGTCCGATCGTACTATCACCAGGGGGAGAGGGGCGATCAGAGTCCGTTGACATAGAAGCTGCCAATTCGTCCCTCCCCCACCGCCGTCCCGCTTCCACCTAGCTCTGGCACACCTCAGAAAGAGGGATTCGATCGAGTTCCTGTTCTATTTCAAAAGGAAGGTTTTCTCGTGGATTTAGAGGCGCTAGACTGCCTTGATTAGGGTGAATGAAATGATCAAGTAGTTCAGGAGCATTGTCATGGGTCTCAAACATTTGCCCTGGCTAGGTGGATTTTTGTTGCTTTTAACCGGCTGCGCGATCGCTTCCGCCACTGAATCGCTATCCTTCAGCTCTTCGGAAACAACATTCCCCTCCCAAACAGTTGCACAGTCAACCCCTTCAGCAGATACAACTTCTAGCAGCGCTCATCTTTTATTGGGTAACCCGAGTGATGCAAAGGCTGATGTTGCCAGCCCTGAAAATTACCTCATGATTAAGCCTGAATATGCCTTATCCTACAGTCGTAGCAAAGGCATTCCCAATTGGGTGAGTTGGCAACTGAGTCAGGCGTGGCAAGGCGATGCTCCACGGCAAAACAATTTTCGCTCAGATACAACTCTTCCAACGGGTTGGTATCGAGTGACAACGACAAACTATACCTACAGCGGGTTCGATCGTGGACATATGACGGCGTCAGAAGATCGAACTGCGATCATTGAGGTAAACTCTGCGACTTTTTTGATGACCAACATCCTGCCCCAATCCCCAGACAATAATCGTGGTCCCTGGGCAGTCTTGGAAGAGCATTGCCGAACCTTAGTTAAGCAGGGTAATGATCTCTACATCATTGCCGGAGGAAGTGGCATCGGGGGTACCGGGGAGAACGGTACCATGTCGACCTTGGCATCTGGCAGGATTACTGTCCCTGCTAACACTTGGAAAGTCGTAGTTGTTCTTCCAGCAGGGGGCGGGATTGGGGGAATCAACAGCAATACGCGAGTGATTGCTGTCAACATGCCGAACAGCCAGGGAATCAGAACGACAGATTGGCGCAGCTTTAGAACGTCGGTTGACCAGATTGAAGCCACAACTGGCTACAACTTCTTGAGCAATGTATCGGAAGCTTTGCAAGAGACGATTGAATCCAAAGTCGATACGCAATAGCTCTAAGTCTCAATGACCTTGGTGGATATGCCTACTAGGTCGTTGGCGTGCTGACCCACAATATAAACATCAATCTCAATGTGACCAACTCGATACACCTTTATGTTGGTCAGGTTACTGGCGAGCGTATTCTCCAGAGTTTTGAAGCGATCTGCAATCTCTTGTTCTTCCGAGCCAAACCATCCCGAGGTCGGTCTAAAGAATTCAGACAACTCCATCACTTGAACTGAGGCATCTGCCGGATGTCCTGTTTGCTGAGCGACCTGTTCGGGAGTAAGACCGTCACTGGCTTGTCCTTCCCAGATAAACACCTCAAATGATGACTCTGACTCGCTTAAATACACCAAGCCTTGAGAAGCTTCTTTTAATTGAATCAAGAGGTTTGTACTGGTCTCAGTGTCGCTCATACTTCACCCTAACGCTTTGAAATCGACTATAGAATCCGTTTGAGATCTATGCACTTGCTAACCGCTTGAGCATTAATCGGATAAAACATAGGTTAAGCTTTGCTCTGGCATGGTCAAGCGTTCGCTCAAAATTCTTAACCAAACTCTTGCACCGCTCCATCCAGGCATTCGACCGCTCCACGATCCACCGAGTTGCTACAGGGACAAAGCCCGTTTTCCCTTGTGCTGCCTTCTCCGCTTTCGTCGGCTTTGGGGCGAGTTCAAAGCGAATCTTGGTCATAATCTGGGGGTAGAGTTGCTGCAGGGCAGCGATAAGCTTGTCCGGGTGATATCCGTGGTCTAGCAGAATTGTAATCTTGGGGATATTAACTGGCTTGGTGCGAAAGTAATCTAAGTTGCAACTGAGCAGTTCAATCAACCCTTGATCATCTGAAACATTTGCCCTAGTGCAATGGGTGAAGAAGGGAAACCCCAATGTATCAATGGCTAGATGGCGTTTGATGCCGTTAGTGCATTTGTAGTGACAAAAGCCTTTGGATGCCATACTCGCGTTGCAAGTGTTTTTGACCGCTTGTGAGTCAATGATGAGCAGACGGGTCCATTTCGGTTTTTTTTACGTTGGCTCGAACTTGTTGATGTAACGTTGCCAAGATGCAGTCAAGGACACCTTCAGAGCGCCATTGAATGCAAGTGCCAGAAGACCGTGGAATAAGGCGGCAGGTCTTTGGGCAAGTCACACCAATTGCAGCCGTTTTTGAGTTGATAGAAGATACCGTCTAAAATTTGTCGTTTTGTCCACTTGGGCGGTCGAGTTTGCTTCTTTTGGGGCAGCAACGGTTCAATGAGTTCCCATTCTTTGTCGGTTAAGCTGCTGGAGTATGGTATTTATGTTTGAGGTTAACCCATCTCAAAAGGATCCCAAATAGGTTCTATAGGCTGTAGCGATCGCTATTAAGGCTTCACACCGAGTCATCAAGCCACCCGCAACTAGTAGTTCACCAAATAAACTTTGCCTAGTTAGCATGCTTTAATTTAGGATAGAGATGCCCTAACCGAATGCGCGCACCTGCACTGGAAAATCTCCAATTGACCCTGGCTTT
>NZ_JAMPLI010000041.1:0-46680 GCF_039962475.1 Leptolyngbya sp. GB1-A1
CCTTACTTTTGATATAAGTCTCGTCAACTCTCCACGAATCGTTGGTCGGCTTCAAGTGGGGTCGAATGCGTTTGTCCAGTTCTGGGGCGTACCTCAACACCCATCGGTTGATCATCGAATGGTCTACTTCCACACCCCGCTCCTGCATCATCTCCTCTAAATCTCGGTAGCTGAGGGAGTAACGGTAAGTCCAGTCCTGCAGGCGGGTCTCCCGCCGTAGGGAACTGGCGAACCCGAAGGGCAGTACCAACGAACATTGAGCAGGATAATTTCAGGCAAGAAATGCCGCCACTTGAACAGAGCAGCAGTAGCCATCGGAGGGCGAGAAGGCATAACGGGGCTTGTCTACCTTACCAGCGGCTGTTTTTGCGACACAACCTAATTTTGAACATAAGCGGCTAAGTTGACGATACCCTATCAACACATGTGAAACTTTACCGACAATTGTTCACTACAATGCCAACTAGATTTAGTTTGTTCAGCATTGAAATAGTTCGCAGCAATTCAAGTTTAGTAACCTGGTCAAGGCTACTCACTAGTAGCGTACTTTTACAAATAGAGGCAGTTTGGAGCGTTGCTACTGTTTCAATTGCAGACGACGTATCAATCAAAACTAAATCGTATTGGGATTCGTAATCCAGCAGTAGCTCCTTCATGGAGCGAGAGCTGAGGAGTTGTAGTGGATCAGCAGGCGTTGGTCCCGCAGGTATAAAATCAACATCTGACCCCAGAATTGAAAGCTTTAAGGGCTGTAACCCGATCGCTTCATCTGAGAGTACGGTAAAAAGTCCTTTGTCATTCGCAACTTGGAAGTAATGATGTAAGGTTGGATTTTTTAACGCTGCATCAATTAGCAAAACTCGCTGATGCAGGCGAGCTGCACTGAGAGCTAACCCTATTGCAACAGTTGATTTACCCTCACCCAATAATGCCGATGTGATTACCAGTGAATTGAAGTGTGACCCTGAAATAAAGATGTTTTTATAGGTAAAATCTAGAGATTCTTGCAATAATACCAAGTTTTCCAATAGACTAGACGCAGATGATGCAGGCTTTGAGCCCTTAAGATGAACAGGTGATCGCTGTAATGAACCTAGTTTGGGTAATGTTCCCAGCAGCGGAAGCTTAGACAACCTCTTCAAATCGTCGGCAGAGTGAATGACCGTATCGGTTGCTTCACGCAGAAAAGCAGCGATCCCGCCTAGAAACAACCCGACTACAATGCCTAACAGGATAGTTCTCATCGGTTGCGGTCCAATTCGATATCCCAGTTCAGGCGGTTCTACGACCTGCCAGTTAAACCCACCCTGTATCAGTCTTGCACTCAATTCCTGCCTTAGCTGCAGTAATCTTTGTAAATTAGCACGTTCGCTCTCAACCTGAGGCTGTAGCCGTTCATATTCTGCGATCAGGGCAGGAAAGCGGCTTGATTCTACCTGGATTTTTTGTTTGGCAGCCTCTAGGCTTTGACTTCGAGCAGCCAAGCCAGAGAGGGTTGACTGTAGTTCAACTAATTGATTCACAAGATTAATATCCGTTTCGCTCAACTGCCCATTTCTAAGAAAACGACTCGGATCAAGTCCATTCTGAGCGGCGACGGAACCGACAATTCGCGTAACCTCTTCCTGTAATAAACGAATCTGGCTTTGTCGTTGTGCTAGTAGGGATTGCACTGGAGGAGCAGCATCTGAATAGGTGACTCGTAGTCCTGCCAGCCCAAAATCAGTTTTTTGTAATTCCCCAAGTAGAAATTGATAGCGTTCCGACTGACTGAGCCGAGCAGTAATGAGCGCCGCCTGAGGCGATAGGGCAAGCTGCCGCTGAATAGTTAGATAACGAGCACGCGCTTCATCATATTCTGTACGGGTCGTTTGCTCCGTTTGCTGAATCTGGCTGAGTGCTCCTAAAGCGGAGGATGCCTGCTCCTGAGGTTGAACTAATCTAGATTTTCCTAAAAACTGTTCTAACTCTGCTTGAGCATCAATCAAGTTCTTACGTGACTCCTGAAGCTGTTTATTAATTGTTGCAAGACCACGGTTCAAACGGAGTTCCTGCTGCTGTAAGTTATAGTCTTGATATACTTTTTGAAGGGTTTCTAAAATCTTCTGTGCCTTTATCGGCTCGTCACTGGTATATACCGCTTCAAAAATTTTAGTCTGAGTTTCATTCTCTACGACTTGAGAGAGCTTAAGCGATTTTGAAACTTCGTTAACACCTAAATCTGGATACTCATTCCTTAAAGCATCAACTGCTCGCCGTAGAAATTGGCCGCTACGCATCAAGTTAATTTGAGTCGCGTAGTCCTCCTCACCGTTAGGAGCTAGTGGATTATTGACTACATTCGATTGTGCCTGTGAGCTTGGATAGTTAGGTTCAACCAGAAGCCGCATTGAGCTTTGATAAACAGGCTTTTCCCGTACGGCTAATAGCGCTGCGATCGCGATCGCAATACTCATAGAGCCGAGTATCCAGAAGCGACGACGTAAAAGAACAGCAAATAGGTCACCGTAGCCTAGATCGCTCTCTTCTACTGCTGAATTGATCTTGTCCTTATTGGTCATCGTCGTTACGACTACCGAAATATGGCTCTGTAGAAACGTAAAAAATCCAACTTAGAGTACTAGCAATCTAGCACTTTATTTAAAATCTTATCGACTTGTTGAAAGAAAGCTTTATCCGTAAACTGGGTAAGGACATGAGCGCGAATGGCTTCATAGCTCCATTGCACTGTTTTAGATGCAAGAACAGTCGCCTGAATCGCATCGGGGGTCTGCCGATTAAAAAAAAGACCCGTAACTCCTGGAATTTGAGTATCTAGAACGCCACCTGCACCAAAGGCAAGTACGGGTGTACCGCTAGCATTTGCTTCGATCGGTACCAAACCATAATCTTCCAGTGCTGCAACAATTACGGAACTGGCTTTAGACATAAGATAACTGCGCTCTACATCACTCACATATCCCAAAAACTGCACATTTTCTAACGCTTTAGCTTTCAACTGTCCTTGCTGTGGACCTTCTCCAGTAATAAGCAGGGGCAACCCCAACCAGTTGAAGGCTTCTACAATAGCATCAATCCGCTTGTAGCTCAGTAACCGGGAAGAAACGAGAAAAAAATTGTCCTTCTGGCTAGAAAAAATAAATTTGGTGATGTCGATCGGATAGTGTGCTACGAGCGCAGGCTTATTATAGATGCGCTGAATGCGGTTTGCGACCGTTGTAGAGTTGGCAATGTATAAATCAGGACTGCTAGAAGCGTCTAAGTCAGCCTTCCGCATCCGCTGAAAAATCTTTTCCAGCAACGGGTAGAACCTTTTGTACTGTCTATATTCCCTTAGATAGGTTTTAGTATCCCAGAGAAAGCGAGTCACGTTGTGGCAGAAGCAGATGTGTTTTGCATCAGGTCGCTTGCGGACAGCTTTAGCAAAGCCACTGGTGCTGCTAATAATTAGGTCGTACTCCTGTAGATCAAGTGCTTTAAATGCTTGAAAGTACAGAGGGGCAAGTAGCCTGAAGAAGTGAGTTGATCCCGGAATATTTTGTAGATAAGTTGTTTGAACTGGACGATCCCCTAAGTCGATCGTTGTGTCTGGGCTATATAAAGACGCAAAAACATCAGCGTCTGGAAAATGCTGGCAGAGCAGTTCAAAGACTCGTTCAGCACCACCTCGCTGCGTCAGATAGTCATGTATTAGTGCGACCTTCATAGCTTACTTTTCTCAGCTCATTATTATTGCAGGACTAACGAACAATTTATACGTGGAGTAGTAAAAACTCCTGTGCGAAATACGTAGAAATTGAATCAGGCAAGCTAGTAATTTTAATTAAGGACTGAACAAGAGCCCTAAACTCTAAGGCATTAACCCTAAATTGTCCAATCCTTCGTGACTTTATTGAACTTAGCTAATTTACACTTAGCTAATTTAAAAATAGATACTCGTGAGTGTTGCTCAACACAGTTCAAAATGGCTCCTTGATTACCTAAGCCAGCCTGCTTATGCCGACTGATACCCTGTAACAGCTCATCAGTACCAAAAATACTAGACTGCTATGATAAGATGATGCATTTTCATGACTCTACCAGCATTTGTATTAGCTTTTATTATCGGGGAAAATCTGCTTCGGGTTCATACTCTTTTACATCATTTTTGCTCTCTGCTCTGTTAAGGCTGGTACAGGGTGTTGTGAGGGTAACTCATCCCAAAGGTAGATTTGCTTTTTCAAAAAGACCGTATATGTTCTTGAATTAAACTATCCAACCAAACATTAGGCTGCTAAAGCGTTAAATAGCGAGGCAATTGCGGTGTCAGTTCGTAAGCGATAAATTCAAGTTAATGCAGCAGTCGTAGAACGTAGTTAAAGTTACTACTAGTCCCATAGCGGAATTTATAAGGGTTCTACAAATACTAAATCAAGGTTGGGTTTCGTGTGACCTGTTCAAGCCTTTCAAATCTATTTATATGACTGCAACACGAATTCGCCTCACTAACATCAAGGTGTTAAGGCTAGAGAATAGCTCTTGGGTAGAGCTTGATATTCCTACATTCTCCAACGTAACCTTATGTTGGAGAAGCAATTTTTTATTTGTAAATGCTGCGAATGCTTCCGATGCTGGTATCCCGGCATTAAGAAGCGAACAGTGGCTTAAGGATTGCTTGCGGCTCTCTAGCGTTGCAGCAGTTTGCCTTAATATTAAGTTAAGCGAAACAGCATTGCAGTCTTGGGCAGATGCTTGTCATGATGCAAATAGACCTGTTTTTTTGACTGTGCTGCCTTCTGCGGAATTTCGTAACCAGTGTTCTTCACTCGGCTGGCGAACGAAGCGATTCATCGATTGGTTCCTGTCGGCACTGATGCTTCTTGTCCTAAGCCCGCTTATGGCGTTCTTAATGGTCCTGGTTAAGCTTTCATCGCCAGGTCCTATCTTTTTTAGGCAATGGCGTGTTGGGGGTCGGGGAAGACTATTTAAGATTTGGAAGTTTCGTACGATGGTTGTTAATGCTGAGGAGACTCACCATACCATCATGGGATCTCAGCAAGGCTTGCATAAGCACAAAGATGACCCGAGAGTAACACCGATCGGGCGTTTTATGCGGAAATATAGTCTGGATGAATTACCTCAGCTAATTAACGTGTTGCGCGGTGAGATGAGCCTGGTAGGTCCACAGCCCTGGACGATTTATGATGCAATTCGGATCAAGCACGAAGATCTGCATCGACTTAGAGCATTACCGGGGATCACAGGCTTATGGCAGGTTTTAGGGCGATCGCATCTAGTTGACCTGGACACGGTCAGCCAGCTTGACCTGGAATATCTAAAGTCCTGGTCGCTCTGGAAAGACTTTCAAATTTTGCTGATGACGATTCCAAAAGTTCTTACTGGTTTCGGTGCGTATTAGGTTTACAGGTTCTTGCTTGAGTGTCGTTTTGGGCGTTGCTGAATCGGGATATGAACGGTGTAAATTTAGCTTCTGCATCGCCCCCTAAATCCCCCAATGCTAGGGGACTTTGAATTCTGGTTCCCCCCAAAGTTGGGGGGCTAGGGGGGCGTATCATATGCTTATTCAGCAACGCCTCGTTTTGAAAGGACTGCCGGAACAGTGTGCGATTTTCTTTAACTCCTGGTTTGGGACACCATTCTTCCTATGCTGAAGCACCACAGGCACAATACAAATAGCCGCAATGACTGGGAACCCTACGAACTAGTAATTGAGGAGGGCCAAGCTGAACGCCAATACTGGAAGGATCTCTGGAATTATCGGGAACTGTTCTACTTCCTGGCGTGGCGTGATGTTTTGGTGCGCTATAAGCAAACCGTCATTGGTGTAACTTGGGCATTGATCCGACCATTCCTGACCATGGTTGTATTTACCGTTGTTTTTGGTAATCTTGCAAACTTGCCGTCTGAGGGTATTCCTTACCCTATCCTCGTCTTTTCAGCGATGTTACCCTGGCAATTTTTCTCAAGTGCGTTAAGTGAGTGCAGTAATAGCTTAATCAGTAATGCCAATCTGCTTTCAAAGGTTTACTTTCCGCGCTTAATTGTGCCAACCAGTGCAGTGATCGTCAGCTTTGTCGATTTCATGATCTCCGGCATGATCCTGGTTGGACTGATGGTATGGTACGACTTTATCCCAACCTGGAAGATTCTGACATTACCGATATTCATCCTGGTTGCCTTTGCAGCAGCCATGGGAGTCGGTTTATGGCTGGCAGCATTAAATGTTGAATATCGGGATTTTCGCTACATCGTTCCGTTTATCGTCCAGTTAGGTTTATATATTTCTCCAGTTGGCTTTAGCAGCAGCATTGTACCACCACAGTGGCGTCTCGTTTATTCACTCAATCCCATGGTGAGTGTGATTGATGGATTTCGGTGGGCAATTCTGGGAAAGGAGACGTTTATTGACCTATCTAGTTTTTTGCTTTCGATCGCACTAGTTTTACTAATGCTGGTAACTGGGATCTGGTATTTTCGCAAAGTTGAACGGACGTTTGCTGATGTAATTTGACCTATCCAAAGCTGCTGTTTTCATGAAAAGCGATGGAAATCCAGGGAGTGTAGCAGATGTCCAGTAGGGTGATTCGAGTTGAAAACCTGAGCAAGAAATATATTATCAGACATCAGGAAAAGGGGCGCAGCTACAAGACTCTACGTGATGTATTGAGCGATGGTGCCAAATCGCTTACCCGAACGCTATTGAAGCCTGACAAGCTACATCATCTGAATCCAGCTCGTGAAGAATTTTGGGCACTGAAAGATGTTTCGTTTGAAATTAAACAGGGCGATCGTATTGGAATTATCGGTCGTAACGGAGCTGGAAAGTCAACGCTGCTAAAAATTCTCAGCCGAATTACGGAACCGACTCGCGGCAGAGTTTCTATTAGGGGCAGAGTTGCGAGCCTTTTAGAGGTGGGCACAGGATTTCACCCAGAACTTACAGGAAGGGAAAATATCTTTCTCAACGGCGCAATTTTAGGCATGAGTAAAGTTGAGATCAAACGAAAGTTTGACGAAATTGTTGCGTTTGCCGAAGTTGAACGATTCCTTAATACGCCCATCAAACGCTACTCTTCAGGCATGTATGTTCGTCTTGCTTTTGCTGTTGCGGCTCACTTAGAGCCAGAAATTTTGATCGTCGATGAAGTTTTGGCAGTAGGAGACGTGTCATTTCAAAAAAAATGCTTGGGTAAGATGCAGGACGTGGCGGAGAACGAGGGCAGGACGGTGCTGTTTGTTAGCCACAATATGAACGCAGTGCAACGGCTCTGCCCTCAGAGCTTAATATTTGAGCAGGGCAGACTCGTTGACTTCGGCAATACAACCCGTTTGGTTGCTCGCTATATGTCTTCCGGTGATACCCAGGTTTCGCCTCTAGAATGGATCAGCATGGCCAATACGATTCGCAGCGGAACCGGAGAAGCTCGTTTTACAGCGGTTAAATACGGCAGCTTGCAGGAATCGGTTCGATCGCAGCCTTATTCGGGTGGGCCTATTCATTTTCTTTTACAAATCGTCTCAGACGCAGAGCGATCGATTAATAGCCTAGCTGTAATTTTGTTTGACCAGAGCGGAACGAAGTTAGTCAATGCGGACACCCTTTCATTAGGACAGACTATCTTTCTGAAAAGGGGACGAAATGTGGTGCATCTTCAGATTGAACACCTTTATCTCAATCCGGGAATCTATGTATTTGGTCTGTGGTTAGCAAACCCTGAGCGGGGGGTGGTGTTTGACCACATTGAGTCTGCCTTTGAAATTGAAGTAATTGATGTGGGGGCTGAACAGCTTGGTACCAGACCTGATTTTGATGGAGCTGTTGTTTGCCCATTCAAAATTTTGACGAAAGAGCAAGTACAGCAACCAGTATGAACATCATCATTGTGACCGGATCGGCTGGACTAATTGGCTCTGAAGCAGTACAGTTTTTTTGTGACAAAGGCTACACTGTGGTTGGCATCGATAACAATATGCGCCAAGTCTTTTTTAGTGCAGATGCCTCAACCAAATGGAACCGCGATCGTCTTTTACAGTGCTATGGCGATCGATACATTCATCACAACGCTGACATTCGGGATCAAGAAGTTATCTCCAATATCTTCAAGACCTATAACCAGGATATTCGTCTCATTATTCACACAGCGGCTCAACCATCACATGACTGGGCAGCGAAAGATCCCTCCATAGATTTCAGCGTCAATGCAAACGGCACGCTGGTTTTACTGGAGAATACGCGCCAGAGCTGTCCCAATGCGGTATTCACTTTTTGTTCAACGAATAAAGTATATGGAGACACACCCAATAATCTACCGCTCGTTGAACAGGAACTGCGATGGGAAATTGCTGAAACCCACTCCTACTACGATCGCGGCATTGATGAGTCCATGAGTATCGACCAGTTCAAGCACTCGCTATTTGGAGCTTCAAAGGTGGCAGCAGACATACTGGTTCAAGAATATGGTCGCTACTTTGGGATGAGGACTGCCGTATTTCGGGGAGGGTGTTTAACGGATCCCAGTCACTCTGGAATGAAACTACATGACTTTTTATCGTACCTGATGGGATGCACCATGACGGGTCAACCTTACCAAGTGTTTGGCTACAAAGGAAAGCAGGTGCGAGACAACATTCATAGCTTTGACCTGGTGAATGCGTTCTATCACTTCTACCAGAATCCGTGTAGGGGAGAAGTCTATAACATTGGGGGCAGTCGCTTCAGCAATTGCTCGATGCTGGAAGCAATCCAGTACTGTGAAGCGATCGCAGACAAGAAATTGAACTGGAGCTATGCAGAGCCTAACCGCATTGGCGATCATATCTGGTGGATCAGCGATGTTCAAAAGTTCAAAGATCACTATCCAGATTGGAATTTAACCTATACAGTCAAAGACATCCTGGAGGAGATTTTCACTACAAACATTGGGCGATGGTGCCAAGATATGGTGCTTAGCCATTAAAGATCATGTTTTCTATCTTCTTCACTAAGAGTTTAAGTAGCTTAGGAAAGCTGTTCAAGCATCGTATTGTTCGGTTTCTCATCTGCGGTATCATTTCAGCCGCCTTTAATACCCTACTCCTAGCGATTCCGGTTAAATCTTTCAGCTTGGGGCAACCGGCTTGGCGTAACCTAGCAAACTTTATTTCGATCGAAATCTTAGTACTTTTTAGCTTTGCCATTTATCGGCTTTGGGTTTGGTCGAGCCATAACTGGCCAATACGCAAAATTTTTAGGCAAGAGATTCCTTTGTATCACTTGTCTTGTAGCGCATCGATTGCGGCAAGAGATTTCATTTTGTTTCTCCTTCTAGATTAGATGGGCATTAACTACGCCGTTAATAGCTTGATTGGAATCGTGATAGGGTCGGCAATGAACTATGCTATCAGCGATCGAGTGGTATTTAAGAACAAGTAAATCAGGTGTTCAATGTTTAGGAGCAACACGAAATTTAAAGAGGTATGGGATTGGAGTTATATTATTCCTTTGCTTATTTCGATCACCCTAATAGTCGCTTGTGTCATCGTTTCATTCAAAAAATATTATTGGAATGATGAGCTTTATTCCTATTATTTTCTCTCAGACCCGTCGTTCAGCCACATGTTGGCCGCTTTTAACGACAAAATAAACAACACTCCCATCCTCTATTTCTTATTTGGGTGGGTCTGGGCTAGATTCTTTGGTATAGGAGAACTATCGCTGCGCCTGTTTTCTTGCTTAGGACTTTGTGTTGCTGCCATTATTACTTGGATAACCCTTCGTCGAACCTATCGCTTTCTACCCTCTGCGCTTGGACTGTTAACTGTATTTTGTACGTCAGGAATTATCCTGGACCAAAATGCAGAGGCTCGAATGTATGGGTTGTTTTTGGCAGTCTGCTCACTGGGTCTATTGCAGTTTGATATATTAAATCGATCTGACAAACTAAACCGATGGGGTTTGTTGTGTAATACTTTCATACACGCGGCGATTGTTCATACTCATCTATTTGGTATCTTTTACAGCGGGGCTATCTTCCTAACACAGTTAGTTTGGGATGCCTACTGTAAGGTTTTTAAGACAAGAATTTATCTATCTATTATTCTTGGTTGCCTTTCGCTGATTTTCTATATCCCTACTCTCCTCATTCAGGCAGATGCGGGTAGACCTCGTACATGGATTCCCATTCCCGCTCTCAATAATCTGACCAGTTTGATGAATTTGAGTTCATCATCCTTCTTCCAAGCTCGTGCTCTAGGTTGGATCATTCTAACTGCTAGTAGTTTATTGCTGCTCAAATCATTCAGACAAAATGATTCTCATTTCAACCATGAAAGCTTCCAAAATCAGCAAAGAACTCAAAGAACTCAAAGAAATTTAGAGCTTCCCCTGTTACTATTTGCACTTAGTTTTCTTTTGGTTCCTATTTTTGTTTGGCTTATTTCACGGACAGTTAAACCTATTTTTATAGAAAGATATTTAATTCCTAGCTGTTTAAGTTGGATCATTTTAATTGCTTTTGCAAGCTCCCATTTTGTTTTAGAATTCCAAACTAAATTTGGTTTAGAAAATGTCAGAAGAAGTAATTTAATCAATATTCTAAAGAAGCTTGCCAGTTTGATATTGTGCACAATTTTAATTACATATTTTCTCTCGCAACCTATTAAATTTGCTAGAAGCTTTACAAGGCAGGAGCTTCACGGAACTATTTTGCAGAAAGTTGATTTATCTGAGCTTGATTACAGAAATCTTCCGGTTGCAATACAGTTCTCATCATGGTTTACGCAGATTTTTCATTATTCTTCTGAAAGATACCGACACTTTTTTATTTTAGATTGGGAAGCTGCTGTAAATGAAAATAGTGGCTCGTTTACTCCACAAGAATACAAGCATTTAGATGCGTTAAAACGTGTTTACCCGGAAAGGTTCAGAAATAATATTATTCAAAGTGATGATTTTCTTCAAAATTATGATCGCTTTCTTGTTATAGATGAACGGGATTATAGGAGGAAGTGTCCACTGAAGAGTGTTGATAAAGATTGGGAATATATTCAGTGCCCCCAATGGTTAGAGATGAGGATTTTAGCTAATCCTGCTTATCGAGTTAAGCCTTTAGTTACAACAGATTGGGAAACAGTTCTGCTGGTAGAGAAGGTGAGTTAATTATTCTGAAAACTCTATTCATTCTTCAGCAGTTAACAAGTCAAATGCACCTTTAGAGAAAAATTATGAGTTTATTAAGCCCATCGACTACTGTTCAGGAAACAATAGACCCAGCGGTACAGAAACTCGGTATTCGTGAGCAATACCGCGATCGCTACTGGCTGAAACGAGATCCCATTTACCGCGATCGTCTCCTGTGGCGAGCACAATCCTTTCGCCACATGGTTCATCTATTACCAGGGCAAACGATTTTAGAACTGGGCTGTGGTCGAGGACTATTTACTCAGCAGTTAGTGCGTGTTTCTCGCGGGGAGAATCCTATTACTGCCGTCACGTTCAACCCAACTGGCGATCGCCCTGATCATCTTCCCGCTTCGATCCGGTTTATCAATGCAACGCTTCAGTCTGACAAATTAGGAGCGGAGCAGTTTGATTTCATCATTGCAATGGATTTGTTGGACGCTGGAAACTGTGCCTGGTTCTTGCAAAACGTTTACGAACTTCTGAAGCCTGGTGGACAGATTCTATTCTATGAAAGCAATCCCTGGAATATAGTTCTCAGGTTGCGACGGCTTCTGGCAGGATGGCTTGGACAGAAAGATCCCCGTCACTTGCTCAGCCGTCCTAAATTGTATGAATTGATTTCTGAATTAGGTTTTATTAGAGTATTTGCCATTTTTAATGATTTTGTCTATTCGCCTCTCAACCGTCCACTAATTTGGCTTTTACGGAATCTCTCGATCCTCCTCGAAAATATGCCTGTCCTTCAAACCCTAGCAGGTTCTATTCTCGTTCATGCTCAGAAGCCGCCGCGCGGGGTGGAATGCCCGGATGCTTCTCTTTGTGAACATGTATCGCTTTACAACTCGATATCAGTGGTTATCCCCTGCCACAACGAGGAAATGAACGTGAAGCCATTGGTGACCCGCTTAAAAGAGCTATACGGCGATTATATTCATGAAATCATTCCTGTGGATGACAACAGTCAAGATCGCACAGGAATAATTTTACGGCAGCTAGCAGAAGAAGATCCGAGGATTAAGCCTGTTTTTCGTACGCCTCCCAATGGGGTAGGTAGGGCGATCGCAGATGGTTATCGAACTGCAACGGGTAGATATATTCTGTCGATGGACTGCGATTTTCAGCATCTTTTGCCTGAACTTAGGGATCTCTTTGATGCAGCAGCAGAGGGATACGATGTCGTTGTGGGGAGCCGCTTCTCCCGCCATAGCGTTTTGCTAAACTATCCCATTCAGAAAATTATTGCTAATCGTGGCTTTCACTTTCTGGCTCGTATTCTATTCTTGCGCGGTGATATTCGGGATTTAACAAATAATCTCAAGCTAATGCGCCGGGAGGTTGTTGAGAATCTTCAAATCACACAGCCCGGATTTGCAATCAATGCTGAAACAGGTCTACAGCCGATGCTGATGGGTTATTCCGTGCATGAAGTTCCAATCTCCTGGATTAACCGGACTCCGGACATGGGCGTTTCTTCATTTCGCCTAATTAAAGTAGGCGGCGGTTACTGGGAAGTCCTACGTCGGCTTTGGCTGAAAAGAATGTTAAAAAGCAAGCATTAATATTGCTGCAAAAAGTTTAGTTTGAAGGGCAGCGTACTGAATGGATATCAGAAAGATTACTTTTAATGAGCGGTATTGGGAATATTTTATTCCTGCGCTTGCAGTTGCATCGCTGTTGATTTCATGCGCCGTTGTCTCTTCTAGAAAGTTTTTCTGGAATGATGAGCTTCTGTCGTTCTACTTATTAAACGATCCTTCCCTACCACACATGCTGGTTGCCTGGAGCGACAAGTTTAATCAAGCTCCCCCGCTTTACTTCATCATAGGTTGGGTTTGGGACAAAATCTTTGGCTCATCCTTTGGCTCAATCGAACTATCGCTGCGGCTTTTCTCCGGCGTAACGATCACGATTGCTTACATCATGATATGGACGGTACTACGGCGAACCTATAATTTCTGGTCGGTTACTGTTGGCACAACTAGCATTTTTTGCCTGTCCGAACTTGTTTTATATCACAATGCAGAACTGCGAATGTACGGTTTATTTGCCGCAGTTTGTGCATTTGGATGTCTTCAATACGACTCGCTAAATAGAAAACGGGAATACACCTTCACTTCTCTTTTAATCAACACTTTGGCTCACGCTGCCATTGTCTTGACTCATCTGTACGGCATTTTATATAGCACAGCGGTTCTCGCTTCATTTTTAACTTACGATAAATATATTGGCACTTTTAGAAAAAAGCTTTATTTATCAGTGTTAGCAGGCTGGATGATTCTGTTACCCCTAGTCCCTTTAATCATTAATCAATCTAATAATGGGGCAAAATGGTTTTATACCTACAGCTTATCGGAAGCAATTGACTTGCTTACTCCCTTTCCGAAGTTTGTCTGGTTTATATTGGGTTTGTTAACCATCTCAGCATTGCTAAGTATCTTAAAATCAACTGAAAAAATAATATCGAAGCCTTCCTTCGTGAGTCAGCTCGATCACGGAGAAATTTCACTTTTAATACTTTCCATCTTCTTTCTGCTGGTTCCGCTAGGAGCATGGATAATTACTGTTACTGTAAAACCGCTATTAAACGATCGCTATATTCTGCCAACGATTACGGTCAGTTGGTCTATTTTATTAACCTACCTGATTTCTAAAATGATTTCTGCCCCTGAAGCATTGAGCAGTAGAGAGAGAAATAGAGAACGAAACCGATTTTCGTATTCGACTCTACGCTCGATCGCGCTTCTGGCACTCACATTAACGATAATCCTTTACCCACTTTACTATGCCAGAAAATTTCCTGAGTATTCACAGAAACCGGGAGCAAATGATTTGAGCTACGGATATCCAGAACTGCCGATTGCGATGGAAGCAGGGCATGACTTTCTCCCGCGCTTCTACTACTCTTCTAAGCCAAGCCGCTACTTCCATATTTTGGATTGGGAAACTGCAACTAAGAACGTGACCAGTGCTTACGCAACGGGCGATTACGTTCACTTAAATGCAATTAGCACACACTATTCCTTTATTCAAAGCGTTCAAAGCAGCAATTTTCTTGAGGAACATGATCAGTTTTTAGTATTAAACGAAGCAGACCAAAAGTGGTTTGAGGAAAGAGTACAGAACAATCCAGATTACCAAATTCAAGAGCTAGGAACGGAACAAGGAGCTAATGACTTGCTTACCATGTTTTTTGTAAGGCGTAAGGAATAGGAAACTGTCAATAAGGAATAAGCATTTAGCCAAATTAATTTTATCTCGTGGTGCGGAACAAGTATGAAAGCTAACTCGTTACGATCGCCCCTCAGGATCTCTAGGTTGAATCCTGATTTTGTCA
Organism: Leptolyngbya sp. GB1-A1; assembly: GCF_039962475.1. NCBI lineage: Bacteria > Bacillati > Cyanobacteriota > Cyanophyceae > Leptolyngbyales > Leptolyngbyaceae > Leptolyngbya > Leptolyngbya sp. GB1-A1. The sequence continues at coordinate 14,496 of NZ_JAMPLI010000041.1, forward strand.
GCATCCTGCTAGTCACTATTGTCTGGATGGCGATGCTCGTGCTGATTAACCCGATCGGCAATTTTCCGCTTAATGATGATTGGGCTTACGGCTGGACCGTCAAAATGCTTCTAGAAACAGGAGAGTATCAGCTCTCTGACTGGACTGCAACCAATCTGCTATCACAGGTTGTTTGGGGAGCTATCTTCTGTTTACCTTTTGGTTTTTCGTTCACAGTACTTCGTGTCTCTACGCTAGTACTGGGGTTATTGGGCGTGCTGGCATCTTATGGACTGTTAAGAGAATTGACAGGGAATTTCCAGCTTGCTCTGCTTGGGGCTTCAGTTATTGCTCTCAATCCTGTCTACTTTAGCTCATCAAATTCTTTTAATAGTGATGTTCCTTCATTTTCCTTTGCAATTTTATCGCTCTATTTCATCGTTCGCGGACTTAGGCTAAACTCAAATTTAGAAGTTCTAGCTGGCATTTTAATTTCATTCATTGCTATTTTAAATCGCCAATCCAGCATTGTTATTACTGCTAGTTTCGGCTTGGCTTATCTGGCTAAAAAAGGATTAAAGATAAAAAATTTTACTGTAGCTTTTTTGCCAACTATAACAGGCTTATTATTGCAGGCAGGTTATTCCCATTGGCTAAACTCTGTTAACGAGACGCCAGCCCTGTATGGTTTTCAGATTAAAAATTTGTTAGAAACCTTTTCCAAAGGGTTAGTGACTGTCGCTTTAACCTATCTTGAAAATGCAATTATCATATTGGTTTACTTGGGATTGTTTTTATTTCCCTTTTTAATAGTTTGCCTTGCCGATCGCTTTAAAAGCTTATCTTTCAGAAATAGACGTTTAGATCTGTTAGTGATTTTGCTATTTCTAGCATCAGGTACTGTCCTTGTTCTTCAGGGCAGGCAAATGCCTTTTGTTGGAAATACCCTAGAAACTTTTGGTGTAGGACCCGAAGCCTTTGACGGCTACTCTTCTAGCCTCAATGCCGGTGGAGAAGCAATATGGAACAGAACTTGGGAACTTTTGACCTTGATAGGATTTATTGGAGCGGCAGTGATTATTTTATATCTCATTCCAGCCTTTTTAGATCTTACGACTCGTTGGAAAGAAGATACTTCAGATCAAGGATGGCTACCTATTTTAGCTATTTCTGCCGCTTTTATTTATTTTGTAGTGATTGGAGGACTGGATAAGCAGTATTGGTTCGATCGCTATTTGCTTTTTCTAATGCCTATTTTGATGATGCTTATCATTGTTTTGAGCAAGGATTCTTTAGGAGAAAAGCTGCCCTCAGGAATGGCTTTTACTGCTTCAGCCCTGCTGCTGGTGTACGGTAGCTTTACTGTTGCTGCAACTCATGACTACCTGCTGTGGAATCGAGTACGGTGGCAAGCTCTCAATAGTTTAATTGAAGATTCCAAAGTTTTACCTGAACAAATTTATGGCGGATTTGAATTCAATGGCTGGCATTTTGCAAATCGGCTTGAAACCTGTGAGCCGCAACAAAGCAATATTGACAGACGAGTTAAGGTAGATTGGAGCAGCTTTACCTGTCTTTGGGGAGAAAATACAGGTAGATTCAAGTATTTATATAAACTTAGATTCATTACTGAGTCTGGATGGATGGTGAAACAGCAGTATTCGTTCAGAAGATGGCTGCTGGGCGACGGTACGCTATATGTTCTGGAGCAGCGAAAATAAATTAAGATGAATGAATTACCTCTTCATCAAGCAGTAATACGACCTGTTCAAAACGGACTATCGCGTCCATTGTGGTCCGTTATGATACCGACCTATAACTGCGCTAGCTACTTACGAGAAACGTTAAATAGTGTGCTTGCTCAAGACCCTGGACCTGAGCTAATGCAGATTGAAGTTGTTGATGATTGCTCAACTCAAGATGATCCAGCAGCGGTGGTTCAAGAACTAGGCAAAGGGCGAGTGCAGTTCTATCAGCAGCTTGAGAATGTTGGTTATATCAAGAATTTTGAAACGTGCTTGCAGCGATCGCGGGGTTGTCTAATTCATCTGCTCCATGGAGATGATGCTATCCTCGATGGCTTTTATCCAAAAATGCAATTGCTGTTTGAGCAATATTCGGAAATCGGAGCCGGATTCTGCCGTCAGATTTTGATGGATGAGTGCGGGCACTGGAAGTATTTTTCCATTGTGGAGCAAACTGAGCGAGGGATATTGTCGAACTGGTTAGAACGGATTGCGACAGAGTTAACCCTACAGCCTCCTGCAATGGTCGTTCGACGTGAGGTTTACGAGCAGCTCGGTGGCTTTGATTCACGGATGTTGAGCTGTGGCGAAGACTGGGAAATGTGGTGTCGGATTGCAGCCTATTATCCCGTGGGGTATGAACCAGAGCCGTTGGCTTTGTACCGCGATCGATCCAATTCCTTAACCAAGCGATCGGTTTTGAGTGGGCAAAATATCCGGGATGTCCGCAACGCGACTGCCATTATTCACGCCTATCTACCTGAATCTGTTGCAGATTCGGTGACGCGATCTGCCCTCAAGAATTGGGCACTCTGGGCAGTCTCATTTGCTCAACAAATGGCTACCAAAGGAAATACAAGAGCTGCGCTGATTCAGCTTCGAGAAGCGTTAATCTGTAGCCGCTCCTGGCAAATAATCAAAGCTGGAGTTCGACTGATACTCAAGGTGATTCAGCAGCAGTTTTTGCAGGAATGGCGTGCCCTGCGATTACCTCATAAATTAAGGGAGGTGCAGTGTCAAGATGGTCATTGAACAGCAGACTCAAATTGAAGTGACGATTGCAGAAAGACAGCCTCAATTTAGCATTGCGCTGCTGCCCTGGGGCGACCTGTGGGATGACTTTTTAGAGAGCATCGACGTTACCCTCGAAGCTTTCTGTACCGATGGTCCGGGGGGATGGCTGCTAGGCTACATCGAGGCTCTGCGACTCGTGGGCATCCGCACTGTCCTAATTTTGGTCTCTGCACAAGTGACTGAGCCGCTGCGACTTCAGCATATTTCAACGGGTACAACCATTAGCGTTTTGCCTGCACCGAAAACTTATCAAGCGATTCGTCGTCAGATGGTGAACCCTAATCCCTACTTGGCGAAAAGCTTTGAGGAAATGGCAGGGAACGTCAAAGGAAACCGTCGCCGCTTCTTAAAAGGGTTGAATCTGGTAGCTCCCTATCTGGCAACTCCTCTCAGGGGCGTATTTCAGGAGATTCGTCGTCACGGATGTCGTGCCATTTTATGTCAGGATTATGAATCGCCGCGCTTCGATGTCTGCACTCTGCTAGGTAAATGGATGAGATTGCCTGTTTTCGGCAGTTTTCAGAGTGGCTGCTTCGAGCTAAACCGGATCGGACGATCGCTACGACCTTTCACTATCAATGCTTGCGATGGACTGCTGATCGCACCTCAAACCGAGATTCAACGAGTGAGCGATCGCTACCATTTGCCCTGCCACAAAGTCGCTCAAATCTTTAACCCGATCGATTTAAAACAGTGGACTGCAATGAGCCGAGATGAGGCGAGAGCTGCTCTAGGGCTGCCGCTTGAAGCGCAGGTAGTCGTCTGGCACGGGCGGATTGAGATGAGCACCAAACGGCTAGATATTCTGCTGGATGCCTGGGCAAACATTTGTGCAGAGCGACCCAAACAGGAACTACGGCTGCTTCTCCTGGGAACGGGGCAGGATGCCGACGTGTTGCAGCAGCGAATTGATGCACTTCCAATCCAAAATGTGACCTGGATAAATCAGTACATCACAGACCGCAGTGAAATTCGTCGTGTGCTTTCTGCTGGGGATGTGTATGCCTTTCCATCAGTGTTTGAAGGGTTTCCGGTTGCCCCGATCGAGGCGATGGCTTGCGGATTGCCTTTGGTTGCAGCGGCAGCATCCGGGGTGCCCGACATCCTGAACCAGGGAGAAGCATCCGGGGGCTTGCTGGTACCCTGCGGCGACGTGGTCGCGTTTCAATCTGCGCTCGATCGCCTACTCGATCAACCGGGCTGGGCATCTGAGCTAGGCAAACTCGCCCGTCGTCGTGTCGAAGCAGCTTTTTCCCTGGAAGCAGTCGGTCAACAGTTTCTCAAGTTCTTCTCAACGCAGCAGTTATTCAGCGGAGAACGCTGTAAAGAACGCTGTATTGAAAGATTAGGGGAATGAAATTGGATCTATGAAGATAAGGATTTCTCGAACTCAGCTCTTACTTGCTGCCATTATTATGGGTGCTGCAACTTTGCGTCTTCAGTTAATTGATCAGCCGTTTGTTGATCAGTATGGCTGGCGAGAAACCAGCACTGCCATGATGGCAGACAATTTCTGGCGGAGAAACTGGAATATCTTATATCCAGAAATTAGCTGGAATGGACCTGGACCAAGCTACAACGGGCGAGAATTTCAAACGGTCAGCTATATTGCAGCACTGCTCTACAGCATGGTAGGTCAACATAACTGGGTTGGACGATCTGTTGCGGTTTTATTCGGCTTATGGGGAATCTTTGCTCTCTATCAGTTGACACGCCAAGTGTGGGATCAAAAGCACGGCTTAATGGCAGCCGCCGTAATGGCGCTGATTCCTGGCAGCATTTTTACCGACCGAGAATTCCTACCCGATCCAGCTATGGTTGCTCTTATCACCACAGGATGCTGGCTTCTAGTTCGCTACTGTAAGCATGAACGTTTTTTTGACCTCTGGCTTGCGATCGTTATTAGTGCCTGGGGCTTCCTAACTAAGCTGACTGGGTTGGTCGTTGGAATTCCGATGCTCTATGCAAGCTTCACGATCCTGAGACAGAAGCAGCGTCTGAATTACAGAATGGTTGTAACGAGCGCGATTGCAGCTTTGCTAACGCTTATTCCCGTGGTTGCCTATTACTTATGGGCAAGATATCTTTATCTGAATTACCCGCCTCATCACTTTGCGGGTGCAGGAAGCTGGCTCTGGGATCAGGGCTTTATGACCTGGATTAACGAGAGATACTACCTGCCAAAACTGTATCGCCATTTCGATGGCTGGATCTGGACAAAACCTGTACTGGGTCTTGTTTGTCTAGGGTTGGTGTTACCTCCCCCTCAGCAGCTTTCAAATTCAAACCCTGATCCAGAAGCTTTCTGGGGCAAGGCTCCCTGGTTTTTTCATTGGTGGATTGTTGGGGTTGGAGTCTACTACTTTATTGGGTGTAAACATCTTGTTGACCAGCCCTACAATTTTCATTTGGCGAATCCGGCAGCAGCAGCTCTTTCAGGGCACGCAATTTTGTCGATCGCCTCTCTGTTCCGGCGACGCTCACAAACTCCTGTCGTGCTGGCTTGCATACTCACTATTCTGCTGGTCATCGGTCTGTTTGGCCATAGACGATTGCCTTCCGTGTATCGCCCTGTTCTAGAGCCTAGCTACAGGCTGGGGATCGAATTGCAGAAGTTAGCTGAGCCTGATGATCTCGTAGTTAGCATTGCCGATGAAATTGGTAATCCTGTAATGATCTATTACAGTCATAGGCGGGGATGGATTTTTCCACCTGCATGGTCAGAAATTCCCTGGTGGGATGACTTAGCCGCAGGACAAGATCAGGATTTAATTTCATTATTGGAGGAACTGCATAACCAGGGATCGGACTGGATTGGTATCGTGACTTCTCAGTATGAAAAGCTGCGAGCCAGTAACTCTAAATTTATTGAGTATATCGAACAGAATTTTGAATTGAAGTACAGCGGTGACGCAGGGTTAATCTATCGCATTTCTTGATTAATTGCAGCTTTATTAAATTTGTATCGACCTATGAGCGAGAATCATTTGTATCGTGCAGCCATTCCAAAGATACCTAAGGCAGTTCAGCCGCTCTGGTCAGTGATGATCCCGACCTACAACTGCGCTGAGTATTTGCGTGAAACCTTAGCGAGTGTGCTGATGCAGGACCCTGGTGTAGAAATGATGCAAATCGAAGTGATTGATGATGGCTCAACCCGAGACGATCCGGCTGCTGTAGTTGAAGAAGTGGGACAAGGTCGGGTTGAATTTTACCGCCAGCCACAGAATGTGGGGCATATCAAAAACTTCCAAACCTGCTTAGAGCGCGCTAGAGGAAAATTGATTCACCTGCTACACGGCGACGATCGCGTCCGTATTGGGTTCTATCACAAGTTGCAAAGTGCCTTTGAGCAGCGACCCGACATTGGGGCTGCTTTTTGTCGCCACATCATGATGGACGAACGGGGGCACTGGCAGTACCTTTCTGAGCTGGAGCAATCTGAAAGCGGAATCCTGGATCGTTGGCTGGAGCGTATTGCAGTTAAGCAGCGAATTCAAACACCCGCGATCGTGGTGCAGCGGGATGTCTACGAGCATCTGGGCGGCTTTGACAGTCGTCTGTCCTGGAGCGAAGACTGGGAAATGTGGGTGCGAATTGCGGCACATTATCCGATCTGGTATGAACCCGAACCTTTAGCCCTTTACCGGATGCACTCAAACTCCAGCACCGAACGCAATACCCGAACTGGTGAAAATATGAGAGATATCCGTCGGGCAATCGCGATTTTTCAATCCTACCTACCTATAGCAAATTCAGATTGGCTGGCTGCAAAAGCAAGAGAAAACTGGGCACTGGATGCACTTTACCATACTGTTCCCAAGCTCATCGGCTCACGGGATTTTCAGGCAGCAGTGACGCAAATTCGTGAATCTTTAAATTGTAGCCATTCTCTAACTGTCTATCGAAAGGTAATTCCTCTAGTTCTGCGGCTGGGCAAATATTGGCTGAAAGATAGAGTAGTTTCGCGATCGCAATTCTATAAAGTAGGGCACGAAACTTCCTAACTGTTTAACGGGATCAATTGCTGTTTCACTCGTCCGGAATCAATGCACAAGGAACATCGATAAAAAAGATAGATAGAAAGACAGCTATGAGCAGTCAACCGCTAGTTTCCAGTATCATCATCTTCTTCAACGCGGAGAAGTTTTTTGCAGAGGCGATCGAAAGCGTCCTGACCCAGACTTATGGTAACTGGGAACTTCTGTTGGCGGATGATGGCTCTACCGATGGCAGTACGGCGATCGCTCTAAATTATGCTCGGCAGTTTCCTGAAAAGATTCGCTATCTAGAACACGAAGGACATCAAAACCGGGGGATGAGCGCGACTCGCAATCTAGGAATCCGTTATGCTAAAGGCGAATACATTGCGTTTCTTGATGCCGATGATGTTTGGCTGCCGCACAAGCTAGAGCAGCAGATCAAGGTCATGCAGCTTTATCCGGAGGCAGGAATGGTTTATGGCAAAAGTATTTACTGGCAAAGCTGGACTGGCAATTCTGAGGACCGTGAGCGAGACGCGATTCCTGAGACTTATGCCGCAGCGAATCGGCTCTATTACCCACCAGAACTATTAACCCTGTCCTACCCCCTAGGAAGGACGACTCCTCCTCCTCCTACTGATATCATGCTGCGACGCAATGTGGTCGAATATCTGGGAGGTTTTGAGGAAGGATTTCAAAAAATGTATCAGCTCTACGAAGACCAAGCATTTTTCACCAAACTGTATCTTCATTTTCCAGTTTTTGTCGCTGACGAATGTTGGGATCAATATCGGCTTCATCCCGATTCCTGTGGTTCTATTGTGAATCAAGCCGGTCAGTATCATCAGGTGCGTTCTTATTTCCTGAACTGGTTAGAGGGATATTTCAGAAAACAGGGCATCACGGATTCTCAAATTTGGGAAGCGTTCAACAAAGCAATCTTCCCTTACCGCCATCCTGTTCTATCCAAATTAAAAAATCTATCTTCTCGCACTCAGGGTGCAATCAAAAAGTTCAGTAAGTTAATGCCGCAAGCAGCATTCCGCCTCCTATAAGACTGGTCTATGAATCCAGCGCTATTAAAACAACTCTCTCAACGGGTATTGCCTCAGCCCGTTCACTCATGGTTGAAGCAGCAGTGGCATACCTACAGGCACAGCCCCCCTTTAGGCATGGCTCGCTGGGGGAACTTACGCCGTTTAAAGCCAATCAGCTCAAACTGGGGATTAGATCGCGGGCTGCCTATCGATCGCTACTACATCGAGAACTTCATGACTCGTCATTCTGAGGATATTCGGGGACGAGTATTGGCGATCGGGGATCACTTTTACACGCGCAAATATGGCGGGGATCGCGTCACGCAAAGCGATGTTCTGCATGTGGAAGAAGGAAATGCTGAGGCAACGATCGTGGGTGACTTAACAGACGCACCGCACATTCCCTCGGATAGTTTCGATTGCCTTATTCTGACGCAAACCCTCCAGCTCATTTACGAAGTGCGGCTGGCGCTGAAGACCGCTTACCGAGTTTTAAAGCCCGGTGGCGTTTTGCTCGTAACCATTCCTGGAATAACGCCGCTAAATGACCATGAGTGGAACAAATGCTGGTGTTGGAGCTTCACTCCGCTATCGGCACAGCGGCTCTTTGAAGAGCTTTTTCCTACCGAAAACGTTGAGGTTGAGAGCTTCGGGAATGTCTTAATTGCCACTGCATTTCTACAGGGCCTGGCAACTCAGGAGGTTCACACTGACGAACTAGATTACTGTGATCCTGGCTACCCAGTCACGATTACGATTCGGGCAGTCAAACCTGAGGTGCTGTCATGAACCGCTTGAAAGTGAGTCGCTTAAATCGTGCTGTTAAAAAGCTCCAGAAGCGTTTGACCCGACAGAAAGCCCTGATTCTGATGTATCACCGTATCTCTGAGGTCAATGTCGATCCCTGGAGTCTCTGCGTCACGCCGCAACACTTTTCCGAGCAGTTAGAAGTATTGCAGCACCAAGCTCACCCTATGAGTCTGCAAACGCTGGTCCAGCTGTATCAGAAGGGAAATTTGCCGCAAAGAGCAGTGGCTTTAACGTTTGATGATGGCTATGCCGACAACCTGTATGACGCGAAGCCCTTACTGGAACGGTATGGCATTCCAGTCACGGTTTTTGTAACCGCAGGATATGTGGGGTGCGAGCAGGAATTTTGGTGGGATGAGTTAGAGCAGCTCTTGCTCCAGCCCGGACAACTACCGGAAATGCTTTTGCTCGATATTAACGGTCACTCCTGTTGCTGGGAACTGGGTGCAGCCGCATCCTATCGCGTAGAAGAGGCTGAACGTGCTCGCCATCAACCTGCCTGGAAGTCTCAACCCGGCTCACGATTGTTTTTTTATTACACGATCTGGCAACAGTTACTTCCGCTTGCTGAAGTCGATCGCCGGACCTTACTAGATCAAATTCGGGCATGGGCACAAACAAAACCAACGCCGCGCCCCACGCATCGCCCTCTCTCTCAAACTGAATTGATGGAATTAGCGCACAGCAGCCTGATTGAAGTCGGCGCTCATACGTTGACCCATCCCTTTTTGTCTGCTCAGTCGATAAATCACCAGCAGCTTGAGATTCAGCAAAGTAAGGCAAGGTTAGAAGCGCTCCTCAATCGTCCTGTAATGAGCTTTTCCTATCCATTCGGAAACTACGCTCCAGAAACCGTGACGATTGCTCAGGAAGCAGGCTTTGAGTGTGCCTGTTCTACCGCCGCAGATTTCGTCTGGCAGGGGAGCGATCGCTTTGAATTACCTCGAATCGCGGTGGAAAACTGGAACGGCGAAGAATTTAAGCAGCAGTTAGAGAGGTGGTTTAATGACTAAAACAATAAATCAATCGTCCAACCAATCATCCATCCAATCATTTGATCAAAAACCTTTAGTTTCCTGCATCATTATCTTCTGGAATGCGAAAAAGGAGAACTTTTTTGAGGAAGCGATTGAGAGTATCCTGGCGCAGACCTATGACAATTGGGAACTGATTCTGGCAGACGATGGCTCAACCGATGAGAGTACGGCGATCGCTCAGCACTATGCCCAGCAATATCCAGACAAAATTTTCTATGTTGAACATAATGGACATAAAAACCGCGGCATGAGTGCAACGCGAAACCTGGGGATTCGCCATTCCAGGGGAGAATACATTGCGTTTCTGGATTCGGATGATGTCTGGTTGCCCCACAAGCTAGAAGAGCAAGTTCCACTTCTGGAAGCTCATCCTGAGGCTGCAATGCTCTATGGCAGAACGCAGTACTGGTTTAGCTGGATGGAAAACAATCCCTGTATCTGGCAGCTCAACCCGGACGAGGAGCTCGGTGATTTTTTAACCTTGACGAGTAAACAATTTGACACGCTCGTTGAACCCCCAGAACAGATCGTCCTGTTTCTGGAAAACCGTCATATTTATCCCTGTACATGTAGTATTTTAATTCGTCGCACCACCTTTGATGAGTTTAGCGGTTTTGAAGAAAATTTTCGCAATGCGCTCGAAGACATTGTATTTCACTCGAAAGTTTTTCTAAAGAGACCCGTTTATGTGTCCAGCCAATGCTGGGATCGGTATCGGTACCATCCAGAAAGTTACTGGCGAACTGCTGTGAAGCAGAAAGAAGGCGAGAAAATCCATCACATTGCCCGGTTAAATTATCTACTCTGGCTAAAATCATATCTGCATGAACAGGATATTCAATATCCGAAAGTTTGGAGGGCGCTCAAGAAGGAACTATGGGCACATCAGCATCCTACACTCCATCGGCAGCTAGAGCGGATCCGGCATCCTGTACAGACAACAAAGAATCTATTGAAGAAGGTCGAAAAAAGGTTAGTTCCTCTTGCTAAAGCAAGACAGGTTTCCAGCCTGGCAAACTTTCAGCCGACAAAGGAATAACCGTGGAGGCGCTTTGAGAGGCAACGGGTGATACAGCGATCGATTTAATAGCCCTTTCGTTAAATGGAAGTGACCTCTGATGCACTTTGTCATTATGGGTGGAGCAGGTTTTATTGGTTCTCACGTTACAGAACAGCTTCTGACAGAAGGGCATGCCGTTACAGTGGTGGATAATCTGCTTACGGGCAATCTATACAATCTTCCTTGTCATCCCCAACTCCGATTTCTGCAGCGGGATCTCTTTGCCTGTCAACCCCATGACTTTATCAAGCCGATCGACGGTATTGTACATCTTGCTGCCACCCCATCAGTCACACAATCCTGGTTAAACCCGTTGGACGTTCATCGCAATAATCTGTCTACGACTGTTGCACTCATTCAACTCTGTGAGGCTTTAAAGATTTCCCGACTCGTGTTTGCTAGTTCAGCGGCTGTATATGGAACCAATATTCAACTGCCAATCTCCGAGGAGCAGGAAGCCAATCCTATTTCGCCTTATGGCCTACAAAAATTAGTCAGTGAATATTACATTAACCTTTTTGCCAAGCAGTTCAATCTATCCTGTATTTCGCTGCGCTTGTTTAATGTATTTGGTCCGCGTCAGGTTCCTGATTCTCCTTACTCTGGCGTAATTTCCATTTTTACAGAGGCAATGCGGCAAGGCACACCGATTACAATCTATGGAGATGGACAGCAAACCCGTGATTTTATTTATGTTAAAGATGTTGCTCGTGCCTTTGTTCAGGCTTTAACCGTTCCTTTGCCGGCTGGATCAACCTTGAGCTGTAACGTAGGAACTGGTCAAAAGACTTCTCTCATCGAGTTGATTCATATTCTTAAAGACTATTTTCCTAACTGGAAGCCAAATATTCACTTTGCTGATGTCCGCCCTGGAGACATTCAGCATTCTCAAGCAAACATCTCCAGAATTATGGCGCTTCTAGAGTTTACCCCCCGCTGGTCGGTTCAATCAGGTCTTCGCATTTTAGCTGAATCTATTGCTCACATTGTCTCTTACTAATTGCAGGGATACCAATGCGATCTCATCTTCTACTCATGATTCTTAAGCAGTTAAAAGCTGCAAGATTTTGGACTGACAACTATCTGATCTTGAGAGAGTTTAAGCACTTCAAGAGAACTGCAATTTTAGCGATCGCCTTCACTTTGTTTGGTGCCCTATTTGATGGATTTGGCATCGGTTTTCTGGTGACGTTCCTGCAAAATTTAACTGATCCGAATGCTGAACCAATTCGCACCGGAGTTCAATGGTTTGACCTTCATTTTTTGGGAGTCAACCGTCCACCGCTTGAGCGGTTTAACCGTATTGCAGCTCTAATTTTATTAACAACCTGGCTGCGGGTTAGCTGCAACTATCTAGCCTATGTGTTTACAGAACTCACCCAGCAGCAGCTTCTCGATCGCCTTCGCAAGCGAGTTTTTGAGCAGCTTCAAGCATTTAGCCTGAGTTACTTTTCTAAAAATCGTTCAGGAGAACTCATTAATACCATTACAACTGAGATTGAACGGCTAAAGCAGGCATTCAGTGCGTTTTCGTTTCTGCTCGCGACATCGCTCACAATTTTAGTTTATGCGACTTCCCTATTTTTGCTGTCCTGGCAACTCACACTGCTAGCTGTAATGCTATTTACGCTGTTAACAGTAGGTTTAGCAACGCTGAATAAAAAAGTGCGAGAATCCAGTTTTGATACGACCAGGGCCAGCGGACAGTTTACTTCAATAGCCCTTGAATTTTTAAATGGCATTCGTACAGTTCAAGCGTTTGCAACGCAAGATTTTGAGCGACGTCGTTTTTATCAAGCCAGCTCTAATATCGTTAAATCCTATAAAAAGACAATTCTGTTTTGGGGTCTGGTCAAACCCTTAGCAGATGGATTGGCAACTACAGTTTTAGTTGGACTGCTTGTATTAGCGTTTGCTGTATTCGTGAACCGAAACCTGATCGAAGTTGCTTCGCTGCTTACGTTCTTTTTCGTTCTGTTCCGTCTTGTGCCTCTATTGCAATCAATCAATAATGTGAGGGCACAACTTAGCAGCTTGGCTGGATCTGTAGAAAACGTCAAGGCGTTTTTAAAGTCGGATGATAAGCCTTACTTTCACAATGGGGATCGAGTCTTTTCAGGCTTAGAAAATGCTATAAAATTCGTCTCTGTCGATTTTGGCTACGATCCTGCTCGCCTCGTTCTACGCGATATTAACCTTACTGTCGAGCAAAACAAAATGACTGCGCTAGTTGGTAGTTCAGGTGCAGGTAAGACAACGCTGGTAGACTTAATTCCCCGTTTCTTCGATCCAGCTCAAGGTATGATTTTAATCGATGGCGTAGATTTATCTGAGTTTGAAATTGGCTCAGTCCGGCGCAGAATGGCGATCGTTAGTCAGGATACCTTCATCTTCAATACATCGGTCTACAATAATATCGCCTATGGATTAGATGGGGTAAGTGAGTCAGAAGTCATCAAGGCAGCACAGTTAGCAAATGCTTTAGAGTTTATCAAAGAGATGCCTGAAGGATTTGAAACTGCTTTGGGCGATCGGGGTGTTCGATTATCAGGAGGTCAACGTCAGCGGATTGCGATCGCCCGTGCTCTGCTGCGTAATCCCGAAATCCTGATTTTGGATGAAGCAACTAGTGCCCTAGATTCTGTGTCCGAGCGGTTAATTCAAGAGTCTTTAGAAGAGCTAGCAACGGGTCGAACGGTAATTGCGATCGCTCACCGTTTATCGACAATTATGCGAGCTGACAAAGTGGTTGTCTTGGAGGCAGGGCGAATTGTTGAAGAGGGCAGCTATGAAGAGCTCCTCGATCGACGAGGCAGGCTGTGGCACTATCACCAGGTTCAACATTCTATGCAGCTATAATTCCAAAATCTATGAACACTACTCAACCCCTAGTCAGCGTTCTTATCACAAACTATAACTATGCTTCTTACTTAGGAGAAGCAATAGATAGTGCTTTAAACCAAACTTATCCCAATCTGGAAGTCATTGTTGTTGATGACGGCTCGACTGATCGTTCAAGAGAAATAATTGCTAGCTATCAAGACAGAATCATTCCTGTATTGCAGGAGAACCATGGACAGGCAGCGGCAGTCAATGCAGGTTTTGCGACGTCTAAAGGAGAAATCATTTGTTTTCTTGATGCAGATGACGTTTGGTTACCGACAAAAGTAGAAGAAGTCGTCAAAGCGATCGTTAGTGCTTCAAATGCGGCAGTCGTGTATCACAAGATTCAAAATATTGATAAAGAAGGCAGTCTGATGGGTCTGCCCTGGCCCCCCCATCCGGTGATTAGAGGCGATATTTCCCATAAGGTTGCTCAAACCGGAGGATGGTGGCCGTGGCCCCCTTCAACTGCGCTGAGCTTTACTCGAACATTTTTGACGCAGGTTCTGGATATTCCAGAGCAGGAATATCGTTTTTTTGCGGACGCTTATCCCGCTGACCTGGCTCCCTTTTTTGGAAATATTGTCGGGTTGAACCAAGTCCTGTCATATTTTCGCTTACACGGGGCAAATAACTGGAGTAATTCAGCGAGGCGCGATGAGCGAAATTTAACAGAGCTGGAAGTTAGAACTAAGATACTCAATTCAGTTTTACTGCATAAAGGAATTAATGCGACCGTTTGCCTTGAGCACCATTTACCTTACCAGGAAATTAGCTACAGACTAGGAAAAAGGCAGGATTTAGTGTTATTGAGTCAGTTAATGCTTCAGAATCCGTGGGAGCCACGATTGCACTCCAGACTAAAAGCGATCGCAATGCTTTGGATGAATCATTCTATGCTGCTGTCCAGGCAAATACGGTCTGGAGAAGCTCTGACACGATAAGGAGAGGCAGGACTTCAAATGCAGATTAAGACCAATATCGTTAAGCCTGATTTAAATCAAAAGCCTATCAAGGTTTTCCTTGCCTGTTCAGGGTTGGGCAATATCAGGCGTGGCTATGAGACGGAAGCTAGAGCCTGCTTTGATACTTTTCAGCAAATTGATTCGATTGATCTCTGGCTCTTTAAAGGAGCAGGAAAATCTGCCAAACATGAAATTCCGCTATGGAATTTGCCGCGCCAGAAGCCACTTAACAAGCAAATTAGCAAAGTAATCGCCTGGTTAACAAAAAAAGATCCAAGTTCTTACTTTACAGAGCAACTATCTTTTTGTATCAGTTTACTGCCTTACATCTATTGGGAAAAACCAGATGTAATCTATTTCAGCGATGAGAGTATTGGCGATTTGCTATGGCATTGGCGGAAATTAACTAAAACGAACTACAAGCTTCTTTTTAAGAACGGTGGACCTACATCGAACTGGCACAATATTGTGCGCTGGGACTACGTGCAGCAGATCGCTCCGGTTCACTTCCAGTCTGCTCTAAATATTGGATTGTCTCCAGATAGACAAACTTTACTGCCTCCAGGTTTTGATTTGCCGTCTCGTTTAACAACGTTAGAAGCGCACGAACGAGATGCTTTACGATGTAAGCTCAATTTGCCTGAGAAGCGTCCTATAGTTCTTTCAGTCGCCGCGATCGATCAATCACGTAAGCGAATTGATTACATCATTCGAGAACTTGCTGCTCTACCGGAACCTCGTCCTTATTTTCTTTGCTTAGGGCAGCAGACCGAGGAAACACCGGAAATTATTTCCCTTGCTAAAAAGCTATTGGGAGAAGAAAATTTTCAATTTAGAACGGTTCCCCACAGTGAAGTTAGTGGATACTACAAAGTCAGCAATGTTTTCGTCCTGGCTTCCCTAATTGAGGGATTCGGGCTAGTTTTTGTAGAAGCACTGTCTCATGGGCTACCCTGCATCGCTCATAACTATGAAGTTGCCTCTTTTGTTCTGGGTCAAGAAGGTTATCTTGGGGACTTTACCCAATCAGGTAGTTTAACCCGTTTGATTGCTCAAGTTTTAGTGGAGCCTGACCATTTATCTAAGCGCTTTAACCGCCATCAAACGGCATACAAAAATTTTAGCTGGGAAGTATTAATTCCTTCTTATACAGAACTTTTTTATCGCTGTAAAGAATCTCTACCTTCATACCAGAAATCTATTTTTGAAGCCCCTAATTAGATATGTTGAATCAGCCTGATGTGGAATAACTATCCAAGGAGGACAGATGCTAGAACTTAACCAGCCCGAAACTTCAGATAGAGAAATTAGCGCAATAAAAATCAGCTTGTGCATTTGCACAATGAATCGACCTGATGAGTTGAGCAACTGCCTCAGAAGTGTCTTTGAAAGCACAGAGCTGCCCGATGAAATTATCGTGAGTGACGATAGTCTGAATGGTAAACCAACTCAAACTGTTACAAGCGAGTATTCTACTGTCATTTATCAGGAAGGTCCTCATCGTGGCTTGGGCCCTAATCGCAACGCTTGTATTCGTAGAGCAACAGGGACTCATATAATCTTCATTGACGATGATGTATGTGTACCGCCCGATTTTTTTACACTAGCGCGACAGGGTAGTGCTGGGCCTGACGCTAAAAGGATCATTACCGGTTATGAGATGAAGCATGTGCAGGGTAAGGTTCATAAGGTTAGGCCTCACAACGCTGACTTTTGGGGGCTTCAACGATTGCCTATTAGTTATGGATGCCGTGCAGTTGTCATCAACTCAACCATTTTTCCCCGTGATGTATTCGAAAAAGCACTGTTTGATGAGCTTTTGCGCTACGGTTCGGAAGAGATAGACATGGCTCATCATGCTACTGCATTGGGATATCAAATTGTTTATCAAGACAATCTCTACGTTAATCACTATCCCTCGCCAATTAATCGAGAGCAATATCAGCGTTTTGTCCATGCTTCTCGACTATATGCAACAACAAAATCCTACTGGCAGTACGACCGATCGATCTTTAAAGCACTCGCTTATGTTGTGTTAGCTCCATTTCAGCTTATTGGCAGTGCGGCTAAGACAGGAAATCTAAAAAATATGTGGGGAGCTTGTCAATCAATTTCAACCGCTTATTCTTATATTTTCCGATACTTTAAAAATTCTCAGAAATAGTCTGAAGGAAAACTAATGTGCTAGAGGAATATGGCTAAAATTCTTTACTTGATTATTACATACACTAATCCAGAACAGGTTCTAAGGTTAGTAAAGGCAATTAAATCTGGGAGCCCTGAATCCCAAGTTGTGATCCATCATGATTATACGAATTCTAAATACTATTTATCTGCTTCGCTCTTTGAGCAATTTCAGGAAGTCTATGTTTTGAAAAACTATGTTCCAGTGCAGTGGGGGCACATTTCCTGGGTTCAGGCAGTGCTTTGTGGAATAAGTTGGGCAATAGAGAATTATTTAAAGTTTGATTGGTTGGTCTTGCTGTCAGGACAGGACTATCCCATTCAGCCAATTCAAAAAACTGAAAAATTTTTAGAGGACACTCAGTATGATGGTTTCATAGAGCATTTTTTAGCAGAGGCTATACAAGAAAATCCGTCCCAATGCGGGCTACAGTGGAACAAAAATACAGGCATAGTACGATTTTTCTATCAATATTATCATCTGAAAAAATCACCTCGGGCTTTAAAGAGCATATCATTTCATCTAGATAGGCTTACTCAATGGCAGCCTTTTGTAAGGGCTGCTATCGTTCAGGACAGACTTTTGTGGGGGGTTCGCGCTTTGTCGTCACCCTTTGATAATAGATTTCGCTGTTATGTTGGATCTAATTGGTTTACCCTATCATTTTCGTGTATCCATTACGTCTATGATTACGCCCATCAGTATCCTGATTTTATTAGATATTATCAAAAAACGATTATTCCTGAAGAATCTTTCTTTCATACTATTCTTATGAATCAAAACAATTTTAAAATTTTGAATAATAACCAGCGTTACATTTCCTGGCAGGTTTCTCATCCTAATAGCCCAGCTATTTTGACAAGTCAGCATTTTAAGCAATTGATTACCTCTAACAAACACTTTGGTCGTAAATTTGATGTAGAAAAAGATAGGAAAATCCTAGATCTGCTCGATCGAGAAATCTTATTGAGTTAAGTTAATCTGTTGTAATTTTATTAAGGATGGCTTATGAAAATTTGTATTGTGACTCGCAGTGTTATTAAAGGGGATGGCCAGGGTCGGGCTAACTATGAAGTTGTGTGGGAAGCCATCCGACGTGGCTATGAAATCACTTTGATAGCGACAAATGTTGCTCCAGACCTACAGCGAAATAGTAAGGTGACTTGGATCCATATCCCAGTGAAGGGATATCCTACGCAGCTTTTGAGTAGCCTCGTGTTTTCGCAGCGTAGTGAGGCGTGGTTGAAAAAACACCGCCATGATTTTGACATCATACAAGTCTACGGGGCGGTTACCGATGTGGAAGCAGATATCAATACTATCCAATTCGTTCATACTGCCTGGTTTAAGTCACCAATGCATATCTCGCACACCCGCCGAGACAGTTACGGGATTTATCAGTGGCTCTACACTGCACTCAATGCCTCCTGGGAAAGAAAAGCATTGCGTCAGGCAAAGGTCGTTGTAGCCGTTTCTGAAAAGATTAAGCAGGACTTGATTGATGTTGGTGTACTGCCCGATAAGATTCAAATTATCCTTAATGGCGTGGATTTAGAGGAATTCACCCCTGGTTCTACCGAACGCTCATCTCTCGGTTTACCTGAAGGGGTTCCTTTAGCTCTATTTGTGGGTGACATTCGCACAAATCGTAAAAATTTAGATACGGTTTTACGTGCCCTGGGCGAGGTGCCAAATTTGCATCTGGTGGTTGTGGGTGCGGTTGAAGGAAGTCCATACCCAGATCTTGCTGCCAAGCTTGCTGTGGATCAGCGGGTTCATTTTCTAGACTTCCGACGTGATGTAGCAGCCATTATGAAAGCGGTCGATTTGTTTGTGTTTCCTTCACGCTATGAAGCCTGTACTCTGGTTCTTCTAGAGGCGATGGCTAGTGGACTCCCTGTGATTACAGCGGCAACAGCAGGCGGCGCGGAAATTGTCACGCCAGAATGCGGTGTGGTTTTGTCCGACTCAGAGGATGTTCATACTCTCATCCGATCGCTGAATGAATTAGTCAACGATTCTGCTCGTAGAACTCAAATGGGGCAGGCAGCAAGAGCGATCGCAGAACAGCATAGCTGGGTGAGCAAAGCACGAGATTATGTTGACCTATTTGAGGCGCTAGCAGGGTCATGAAAATCAGTGTTCTTGTACCAACCTATCGTCGTCCTCAGGAGCTAGGACGCTGTTTGAAAGCCTTGAAACACCAGACACGGCCTGCCGATGAGATCGTTGTTGTTATTCGTGATATCGATCTGGAGACATGGTCATTTTTTGAAAAGTTTGATGCTGCGCCATTATCCCTTCAACTTTTGAACATTACTTTGTCAGGACAGGTTGCAGCTCTTAATGCGGGGCTGGCAAAGGTAGGCGGAGACATTATTGCAATTACAGATGATGATGCTGTCCCGCGCCCCCATTGGTTAGAGCAGATTGAGGCGCATTTTGCAGAAGATGCCCAAGTTGGCGGCGTGGGGGGGCGAGACTGGGTCTATGCTGGGGAAAGGCTCGAAGACGGTATAAAAGATTTAGTTGGTTGCATCCAGTGGTTCGGTAGAGTAGTCGGCAATCATCATTTGGGGGCAGGGGAACCTCGAGAAGTAGACCTGCTCAAGGGTGCGAATATGAGTTATCGACGAGCGGCGATCGCCAATCTTCGCTTTGATGAGCGGCTACGCGGAACGGGCGCACAGGTTTATAACGATATGGCATTTAGTGTGGCGGTTAAGCGAGCGGGATGGAAACTCATCTACGATCCCAAAGTTGAAGTCGATCATAAGGCAGCAGAGCGATTTGATGAGGATGGACGGAACCAGTACAGCGATATCGCGACAATCAACCTGGTTCATAACGAAACTCTGGTCCTACTAGAATATTTATCCTTCGTACAGCGCTACTTTTTCCTAATTTGGGCAATTGTGATTGGAACTCGACCAGCTCCAGGTTTTTTACAGGCACTTCGCCTGCTTCCTGATGAAGGAAAAATTGTAGTCAGAAGATTGGCAGCATCGTTACGGGGGCGATGGTTGGGTTGGCACACTTGGCAGAAATCGCTAGCCCTGAGTTCTCAACCCCCTGCTAATCAGAGCTGGATTGATCGAGAGGTCAAACAAAGATGACTTTACCGTTCGATACTAATCGTTCCCAAGACACTATCAGAACTGATTCTCGTTGGAGTTTGCAACAAACACCTGCATGGGCAGCGATACTAGGACTAGTAATTTTTACAATACTAGGAATTTTGGCAGGTGCTGGTTTTTCCCGCATCGGTTTTCTAGCATTATCTTTTTCAGTTGGGATATTTCTGTATCAGAGATACCCCGTACTTTATACAGGATTTACTTGGTGGCTTTACTTTCTAACCCCTCTGGTGCGCCGACTTATAGACTATAGAGCAGGCTTTCAAACTGAAGCGATAATCTTAGCAGCTCCCTTTTTAGTGACAGCAATCACGCTACCTGGTTTCATCCGATACATTCTCAAGTCGTACCCTTATCGCCAGACGAACCTACCTTTCGTCCTAGCTTTTGTGGCAATATGCTATAGCTTCCTTATTGGATTAGTTAGCTTAGAGTTTAGTTTTAGATTAATACGTACCTTTGCAGAATGGGTTAGTCCAGTTGCCTTTGGGTTTTTCGTATCTTCTAAATGGCAGAATTATCCTACATACAGGAAAAATACACAGAGAATTTTCCTATGGGGTACTTTGGTAATGGGAGCCTACGGCTTAGTGCAGTTTATCGCAATGCCTCCTTGGGACTCCTACTGGCAGCAAAAAGTAGTTGAAGAAGTGGGTTACGTCAACGCAATTGGCGGTGAATCGGGCACTGCTATCTGGGGTACAACAAATACGAACGGAACCTTGGCTTTGCTACTGATGCCTGGTATATTGCTGCTATTGACTAGGCAAAGTTCCCTGTCTATTCTCGCGGCAGTAATTGGCTGTCTGGCATCTTTATTGACTAACTCACGCACCGCGTGGATCTTAGTGTTGATCGCATTGTTCATCGTAATAGGAAATTTGCGATCGCAACTTCAGATCAAAATAATTCTTTTTGCTTTAGTAGTAGGACTTTTGGTTCTTCCACTAGCAAACATACAACCTTTCTCTGGAATGATTAGCTCTCGCCTGGGAACCCTATCTAACGTTTTGCACGACAGCAGCTTTCAGGGGAGAAGCGCGCAATATACAGAATTCCTTGAAGATGGTCTGCTTAATCCTATTGGTCGCGGTCTGTCCAGTGTAAACCATCCGGATAGCGGAATTATTAATGTGATAGCTGAAATGGGTTGGCTGGGAGCTACGCCTTTCTTAGGCGCATTAATCTTGCTTGTATGGCAAATGTTCCAGGCTTCTAGGGAAAATGATTTGTTTATGTTTGTGGCACGTGCAATTGCTGTTCCCCTAATTATTTCACCAAGCGGCAATTTCTTTTCTGCATTACCTGCCTTTATGATTTGGTTTTTTGCAGGTATGGTTATGGCATCCCACAGATACTATCAGCACCAACTTAATCAACCCTGAAGGAAACAATGAACCTCAAATTATGAAATTCGAATCTGAGGAGGAGACTGCTCTTGAAGAATTTACCTGTACTTCTAGTCTCGCCAGTGGGAGAAATTGGGGGAGGGGAGAAAGTATTCCTTTCCCTAATTGAACGATTGCCAGAATTTCAAGTAGAACCTATTTTAGCTTGTATGCGACCGGGTTCCTTAGTAGAGGCAGCCAGGCAATCAGGGATCAAAGCTTATGCCTTCAAAGCCCATCGGTATCGTGAGTTATCGCTTGTTTGGCAGGGAATCCAGTGGCTAGCTCAAATCATACAAGAAACTGAAGCCCAGTTAGTTCATGCTAATCATGCCAGCCATATCTACAGCAGTTTAGCAACCCGATTTACTAGTGTCCCGGAGATTTGGCACTTACATGACTACCCATACCATTGGGATTGGGTCGATCAAGTGTCAATCAGGTTGCCGACAGACTATGTTATTTTTACAACTCATAAAGTTTGGAGTGGATATCCTCATCTTCTAAAGCGTCCTCACTCGATTATTCCTCCGATCTGTATTGATCCTGCTTACTTACGTGGTCTTACTCCGCAAGATAATATCAGAATTAAATATAATTTAGCTCATAATTCCCTCTTCCTAACAGTTACTCGTATTCAGGAGCACAAAGGGCATCGGTATCTGCTCGATGCGATTCACAAAGTTGTTCAATCTGATCCAAATGTCACCTTTGCAATTGTTGGTAAACCCAGCGATAGCGAGCAAGAACGTTATATGCAAACTCTCCTATCCCAAGCTAACAGTCTTGGAATTGAGCAGCAGGTTAAATTTTTAGGATATGTCAGCGAACCAGATCTCGTCTCTCTCCACCATGAGGCAACAGCCCTGATTCATCCTGCTATAACGGAAGGTTTTGGTTTGGTATTACTGGAAGCGATGAGCTTGGAAACACCAGTAATTGCAGCAGCAGCCGATGGTCCGTGTGAATTGATTGTAGATGGCGAAACAGGATTGATTGTGCCTACAGCAGACAGTGACAGTCTTGCTGAAGCGATTATCAGTCTTTTAAAGAGCCCAGATCTCGCTAAAAACTTAAGCGATCGAGGGAGAGCTACCGCTGAACAGTTTAGTGTAGACAAAATGGTTAAGGCGACGGTGGATGTTTATCGGAGTTTAGTTAGCTAAGCAATCGGTCTAACAAATTCAGTTCGTTTAAAGCCCTGAGCATCTAATTTTCTGTTTATCAGCTATGAAAATGATGAATAAAGCAGCAAATCAGTATTATCTTTACTTACATCAAGGGCAAAAACCTGTTGCCTGGAACCCACCCGATCCCCATCCCCTGGATTGGGTTGACTATACTTACTTTGGCAATGTATTCAAGGCAATGGAGGAAAAGCTTGAGGTTGGCGGTCTTATATTTTACTTTACCTGGAATAGTCTCAAAGAACTTCCGTCCTATGGAAAAAATGTGGTTGTGATTGTGGCAGGAGATGAATGGTGTCGTATACCGACCTATTGCGACAAAGTATTAGCAGTATTCAAATGCTATGGTACAAAACCAATACTAGGCTGTAATCCTTTTTTGCACCCTTCCTATCTGAACATTTTGGCTCTAATTCAGTTTCTAAGAATTGGTTTTTATCGCTTACCTGGCTTGCTCAGTCATGCTCTTCTTCAGTTGAAATACCTTCAACGAAAATCTAGTGAGATATGCCTTATTTACGACATACCATTGGGTTACAATCGGCAGCTAGAGTTGCCTGTCAAGGATCTGGAAGAGCGTGAATATGATGTTTCTTTTGCTGGGAGTATAGAGCATGGAACTTACTCAGTGTGGTCATTAAAACATTTATTTGATACTCCCAAAAGTTTCTCTCGGAGAAAAATGATGTCGAGTATCAAAACATTTGATGCAAAACATCCAGAGCTTAAGATTGAACTCACCGTAACGCCTTCTTTTGGCTCAAGTAAGGACGTGCTTGATAAGGAGAGTTATTCTCAAAGAATGATAAATACCAAAATATGCCTTGTCCCTAGAGGTACATCGTTTGAGACGTTTCGATTTTTTGAGGCAATGCGATATGGCTGTATTGTCATAACAGAGGCTTTACCTACCCGGTGGTTCTATGATGGATCTCCTGCCATTCAAATAAATGACTGGGACGAACTAGAAGAAATATTGACGAGATTGTTAGAGAATAAACACCTCATGCAAGAAAAACATCAAGAATCTTTGAAATGGTGGGAAACAAGATGTTCTGAAGCTGTTGTTGGGAGCTACATAGCTAAACAGTTAAACTCATTAGCATATATCTCTAAATAATATGGAGAACTAGAGGACAGAGGCTGTTCTGCTGCACAAAGAATGCTTCACATCCTCGTACCCTATTTCTATTAAAACTGCTGTAATACCAGAAACGCTTGTGTACTAAATTTGCGTACTACATAAGGATAGGTTTTATGGATCAACCGCTTAGAATTGCCTGTCATGGTTGGGTTGGGAAGCAGTCTGGGAGCGTCGCTTCCGCAAACTTTCTTATTCTTAAGGAGTTATTGAAAAGAGGATTTCAAATTGATTTCTATGGATGGAAAGACTTTGTTGAACCGGAAGAACTCGATAAATATAGCAACTACCGCTATATTGCCATTCCAGACAGGTCCCAACTAAGAGCATTTTTCAATCTTCTACCTAATACTTTAAGCAAAATTTTATTTAGAGCAATTTATCCCCTAGCTCACCTGCTATTTGTCTATCATGCGGATAACCGAGTTTTATACCACGAAATTTTAACCAGAAATCAAAGTACGGAGTACGATTTATTTCTTTGCCTGGGTCTCTATGCACCCTTCAAACTCGAGAATATACCCGTTATTAGTTGGATTCAGGGTCCTCCAAAGACCAACTGGTTCTACATTAAAAAGTCAAAAGAAAAACTAGTTTCGCTTTGTGGACCCATCCTGTACCTTAAATTGATGGTTTTCTATCTTATTAGGGATTTACGGGCAAGGGCAGAAGTTAGAAACAGC
Organism: Leptolyngbya sp. GB1-A1; assembly: GCF_039962475.1. Lineage (NCBI taxonomy): Bacteria > Bacillati > Cyanobacteriota > Cyanophyceae > Leptolyngbyales > Leptolyngbyaceae > Leptolyngbya > Leptolyngbya sp. GB1-A1. The sequence continues at coordinate 38,790 of NZ_JAMPLI010000041.1, forward strand.
GAGTTTCTGATTGCTGGTAGTCAATGGTCGAAAGAACAGCTTGTATCATTTGGTGTACCAGCTCATGCTGTCTTTGCTTTGCCTTATCCAATAGATACAGATTATTTTCAACGAACGAATTCCTCTTCCGTCCAAAGAGTAGATGATACTAAAGTGCTTTTGTGGTTAGGTCGCTCTGAGCCTAGAAAAAGACTCGATCTGTTGCTAGAAGCCTATGCGCTGCTTCTCAAGGAGCGGCAGGATGTTCACCTAAAAATTATCGGTGGATTCGGCTGGGCGGAAGGATATAAAAAGCTCATCGAGCAATTTGAGTTTCCTGGTCATCTGGAATATCAGCCTTCCGTCGATCGCTTGAAGGTTCCGGAATTAATGTCGCAGTGCGATATTCTCATCCAGCCCAGTGAGGGCGAAAATTTTGGCTCTTCCGTTGCCGAAGCACTTTGTTATGGTCTTCCAGTGATTGTGGGTTCTACAAACGGAACTAAAGACTATATTAGCCCTTCTTCCTTCATCTTTGATTCCTATGAGCCCGAATCACTGAAACAGACCATGCTAAAGGCAATTCAAGCGATCGAGGCGGATCGAGAAAAACTGGCTGTCGAAGCTAGGCAGACTGCTGAGAAAAATTTCAGCATTCCTAGGGTTGTAGACTCTCTTGAGGATATTCTTCAGGCAGCTCTAGCCCTCTAACAAATACCCCACCTGACCAAGCCTATGCCTAACCCAAAGCTGATGTTTTTTATTAACGGTACTGAAACCAGTGCTGCGGGTGTTCGTGCACGAATGTTTGCACAGCAACTCTCACCTCAATGGGACATGCAGTTTAACTATAGACCGAGGCGAAAATGGCAAGGTATTATTCCATTCATTCAATCTGCCTTACACTTCAAGCCTGATATTATTTATGTGATGGATACGGCTTACACAGGAGTGCTAGCAGGGTGCCTGAGTCAGCAGTTGATCGGCTGCAAATTAATTACTGACACAGGCGATGTTGCCTATGAACTCGCTAAATCAACTGGCACCTATTCAAAAAGTCAGCTTGTTCTAATTCGCTGGATTGAGCAGATGGCGATCGCCAATTCGGATTGCCTGATTGTACGGGGCAGCTATCACAAGCAGCTCTTAAGAGAGCAGGGCGTTCAGAATGTTGAATTCGTCCCTGATGGAGTTAATACCCAGGCGATTTCAGACATTGACCCGATCACCGCAAAAGCAAAGTTGGGTTTAGGGAATCATCTGGTGGTTGGCTTGATCGGAAGTATGCAGTGGTCTGAGCGGCATCGAATGTGCTACGGCTGGGATATTATTGAAGCACTCAAATTTCTGAAGGGGCTTCCGGTGAAAGCTCTGTTGGTCGGCGATGGCAGCGGTCGTCCAATTCTAGAACATCTTGCCGAGCGATTTGAGGTCAGGGATCAGGTAGTTTTCAGTGGGCAAGTCCCTTATGAAGAATTACCTCATTACCTTGCAGCAATGGACGTTTGTGTTTCCACCCAGTCTAACGATCGAGTTGGGATAGTACGGACTACAGGTAAGCTGCCTCTCTATCTAGCTTATGGTAAGTACGTGATTGCAACCGATGTCGGGGAAGCGAGCCGTGTTCTACCGGAGGTAGGCTGCTTACTGCCCTATACAGGTGTACGAGATGATGAACATCCTGCCCGGCTCGCTGCTCAATTGCAAAAAGTTATTGCAGCACCCTACCTTTTAGAAATTTCTGAGAAGGCTAAACAGGTCGCTAAGGAGCATTTTGATTACGCAATGCTAGCAACAAGGATTGAGAAAATTTGTTTGGATTTGGTGTCTGCCTAATCCAGCTCACATCCTTAAATTGCTTCAGAAGAATGTTTGAAAAGATATCATTAGTATCCAAATTGCCCCTTCACTCGATGGATTAAAGGCAACAATGCTCACTGCTAGCCAATGTAGCTCTACCGTTCTTTGCATCGGCACGGGTTGGTTCCCAAAAACTCCTGGCGGGCTCGATCGCTATGTCTACGAACTTACCCATTATTTAGCAGCAGCAGGGCATCAAGTCGAGCTATGTGGCATTGGGTTACCGGAAACACCGCTTGATTCTCCTGTAAAGCTAACCAATTTAGCCGAGCCGAGCCAGCCATTCTTACATCGGTGTCGATCGCTCCGTTCTAACTTCTTGAAACATACCTGTCAACCTGACGCGATCAATTTACACTTTGCCCTCTATAGTTTTCCGCTGCTGCACAGTCTGCCTGAAGATGTGCCCATTACCTTCACCTTTCATGGTCCCTGGTCTTTAGAAAGCCAGTGGGAAGGAGCGAGCAGTCTCAACGTTTTCTTGAAGTATTGGATTGAGAAGCACGTTTATCGTCGCTGCGATCGCTTTATTGTGCTTAGCAAAGCATTTGGCACGATTCTGCATCATCATTACAGCGTTCCCTGGAGCAAGATCTATATCATTCCAGGTGGAGTCGATACAGCGCGATTTCAAATCACATTATCCCGTCAGCAAGCACGACAGCAGTTAGGCTGGGAACGCGATCGCTTTATTTTGTTCACACCCCGTCGTTTAGTCCAAAGAATGGGACTCGATGTACTGTTTAATGCTTTAGCCGGATTAAAGTCACGGCATTCTGATATCTGGTTAGCAGTTGCTGGGAAAGGACCTCAGAGGAACATGTTGGAGCAGAAGATATCAGAATTGGGATTAGAGAATTACGTTAAGTTTCTGGGGTATTTGCCGGATGAGCATTTACCAATCGCTTATCAAGCAGCTGATTTAACCGTGATTCCAAGTCAATCGCTAGAGGGGTTTGGCTTAGTTTTACTAGAATCTTTAGCTTGCGGTACGCCTGTACTTTGCACGCCAGTGGGAGGAATGCCAGAAATTTTAACCAGCTTTTCTCCTGATCTGATTACGGATACCGCAGATGCCCATGCAATTGAAGCTCGCTTGCGATCGCTCCTCAGTGGAAACCTTCCCCTCCCGTCTCGCGACACCTGCTATGAGTATGCGTCCACCTCGTTTAACTGGTCTAAAATCTCCCAGCAAGTACAGCAAGTTCTTCTAGCTCCAAAAGCAGATTAGCTATTTCCCCAGTTACACGATGAATACTTCTAGATGTGTAGATCTTGCAAATTTTTTAGGGGCTTTGAAGAGCTAATTTAGAATTGCTCATTTGTTCAATAATTAACCGTTATACTAATCGATTAAGGAGAGAGTAGGAGCAGAACGAGATGAAAACAATGAAAGCGAGAATAGGAGCGGGATGAAATGAAAAAGCTGATTAATTCCCTGTTGAATTACAAAGACTCTGGTCGTCTTCAATCAGTATACGTTCAGTCTCTCCTTCGTTACAGCACCCCCAAAAAAATTCTGAATGCGCTTCGGACCGAATACGCTTACCGGCGGCGTTTGGCTTACGTTCCTTCTGCGCCCTATATTCTTTTTCTTGAACCGCTATATTATTGCAACCTTCACTGTCCACTTTGCGATCGTCAAATCTTTTCTGAAGCTCGTAAACGCGATGCAGGCTATCTCTCCCTTGACCTGTACGATCAAATTTTGGATGAGATCAGTGATTATCTATTTCAATGCCAGATTTTTGGACAGGGTGAGCCTTTGCTCGATTGGGAGTTAACCAAAGAAATTGTGCAGCGAACGCACCACCGCCGAATTTTCACGCTCCTGAGCACAAACTGTACCCTAATGACTCCTGAAATTGCCCGCGATATCGTATCTTCGGGTCTCGATCACCTAGTTTGTGCAATCGACGGCATTACCCAAGATAGCTACAGCAAATACCGGATGGGAGGGAAAGTAGAAGATGCACTGGCAGGACTGCGGCTCATCGTCGAAGAACGGCTGCGTCAAAATAGCTCACTGTTTATTGAGTGGCAATTTCTAGTCAATGCCTTTAATGTTGCTGAAATTGAGCAAGCTCGCTCATTAGCAGAACAACTTGGTGTCACCATTCGGTTTGCTCCATTACGCGGGATGGAATACGATACTCAGCTTCAAGCCTACTGGTTGCCGAATACTTCAGCATGGCAAGAAGGTCGAAAAGCTCCTGGGGAAACCTGCTACAACTGGCCCTGTTACTTCCTGTGGCGATCGCTTGTGCTCAATTCCAATGGAAACATAGCTCGCTGTCTAATCTACCAGAATGTTTCTGAATACGGTAGCCCTCACACCCAGTCCGCCCTTTCTCTTTACAATCATTCCAGTGTTCAACGAGCAAGACAGCTCTTTCAAAAAAGAAATGTACCAGATGGTGATTTTCCATCTCCCTGCAATAACTGTTCTTTTTTTGCTCGAGAACATGGAGGTCCCAATCTAGATAAGCTTCAAAGCCTCAGTTCCTTGTCTACATTACCTAATACAGTACCTAATAGTGATTCATTGAGTTAGGCATATCAATTTAATTGGCAGTCAGTCTCCTGTAGGCAGGATATTTACTGGGTTTCCTAAAGAGGGACATTTATCCACAAGCTAGTAAAGTTACAATCGTTAGAGAACAATAAGATCAACGAGCACAGCCCAACGCGATGATGCAGCTATGAAAATTCTATTTTTAGATCAAAGCGGTAATTTGGGTGGTGCTGAACTGTGCTTAGCAGACATTGCAAAGCTCTACTCAGGAGATTGCCTGGTTGCTTTGTTTTCCGATGGTGCTTTCCGAAAATTGTTGGAACACCACTGCATTCCCGTTCAGGTTCTTACAGAAACATCCATTCCGATTCGCAAAGATAGCACCTTGATTCAAGGAGTTAGCAGTATTCGTTCTCTCATTCCTTTAGTAACTAAAGTCGCGAATCTTGCGCGCGGGTATGATCTGATTTATGCAAATACGCAGAAAGCCTTGGTCATCGGTGCTCTAGCTAGTCTTTACTCCAATCGGCCACTGGTCTATCATCTGCACGATATTCTCTCCACCGATCACTTTAGCTATACAAATCGTAGGATCGCCGTGACACTTGCGAATTGGTTCGCTAGGTTAGTAATTGCAAACTCAAAAGCGACCCAAGCTGCATTTGTTGAAGCAGGCGGACGCCGTGACATTGTTCATATTGTTTATAACGGCTTTGATCTCAAACACTATTCCAGGTTTTCATCTCCTGATATTTTGCTTGATATTAATCAAATCAAACAAAATTTGAACTGGAACGATCGCTTTATTGTGGGACACTTTAGTCGTCTCTCTCCTTGGAAAGGACAGCATGTGTTATTGAACGCTTTAGCACATTGCCCTGAGAATGTAGCAGCCTTATTTGTAGGTGATGCCTTATTCGGTGAGCAGGAATATGCTAAATCCCTCTACCAGCAAACTGAAGCATTAGGCTTAGAGAAACGAGTACGCTTTTTAGGGTTTAGAACCGATGTTGTGCCTTTGATGTCAGCCTGTGATTTAATTGCTCACACGTCAACTGCACCAGAACCCTTTGGACGTGTAATCGTGGAGGCAATGTTGTGTGGAAAACCTGTGGTAGCAGCAGCAGCAGGGGGAGCAGTCGAATTGATTGAGGATGGTAGAACAGGATGGCTCTCCTCCCCAGGAGATGTAACCCAGCTAGCAGGAATCATCAGGACTGCTCAAAATCAACCAAATGCTACGCAGGCAATCACTAAGGCAGCGCAATTGCAGGCGAGGCAGGCATTCAATGGGGAACAAACGAATCAACACATTGCCCAATTGCTAAAAACTGTTGTTTAGTGTAGCTAACAGACAGAAGCATGAAATGACTTGTACTTCGAGTAAACCTGCGATAAGTTTTGGTTCAATTGCGTAGCTCAAAACCCATTATCCTTTGTTAAATATGGCTGCAACGAACGCTGTAAGGAAGAAACTATCTAGAGCCGAACAAGTAGCTTGGCTTCTTTTTGCGATCGCTCTGGTCTACAAAGTTTATGCCTGTTTTCAAGTTCCGGTCGTCACTTCTGATGTACTACGACATCTAGGTTATTCTAGCCACGCTTTAGACAATTATTTTGCTCTCTATACTACAAAAGCAGAAGATTTTATCCCTGAGCTTTGGACTCGATACTGGAGCGATCAGCCCTATATCTATCCACCCGTTACCCTAATATTTTTTTACTTATTTTCAGCCTTTCATCTAGGTATCTTTTGGGTCAAGGCAGTTCTTACTTTGATTGATTTCGGCTGTACTTATCTTTTTTATAAACACATCTCCAAGTTCGCTGCACTCCTATTTTTTTGTGCACCTGCCTCACTCTGGTATACCTCTCATGAAGGTCAATTTGAGATTCTACAAACTCTGTTTATTATTCTAAATGTAATTTCTATCAAAAAACAGCAGTGGCGTCTTGCGGGTTTTTATTTTGCAATGTCGATTCAGGTCAAACAGTTTGGAGTATTAATTTTGCCTTGGATGCTATTTGAAATTTGGAAAAACAAGAATGAACAGAGTCAATCATTGGCTAAAATTCTGCATAAATTCTCTCAAGGATTAGTACTAGGATTTATTCCATTTTTAATTTTTTATATTCATGCACCTTGGCTTTTATTTCTACCAATCACTAGCGGTTCAACTAAAATCTACAATCCTTTTGCCTGGAATCTATTTGATCCCACACTGTTTCTTTGGATGTCCCAATGGCTAATTTTATGGAATGCGTTATTTAGTTATGCTCCTCTTATCGTAGCCACTATTGTGGGTGTAATTGCCTGGAAAAAACGAAGATTTAGAACGAGCATCTCTATGGTCCCTTTTGCTTCGTTTTGGCTTATTACCAAGTCGTTGAGATGGGGGCAGTTTTGGTATTCTATTGTTGCACCAGGTTTTCTATTCTGTCTCTCAAAAAAATCCCTGATTCATTTACTCTTGTCGCTTCATTTAATGCAGTGCTTACATAGTATTATTGCAATATTAATAAAACCGATTGGGGCTTTAGAATCACAATATTCTCTTACTTTAATGCAATCTTGCATGTTTGTTTGTGATGCACAGCGTTTGAATTATTGACTGAAATTTAGATGACTGTGGTGCAAAAAGATTGTGCTTTAAAGAGTGTGAGATAATTTGTAACATTCCAGGAAGCTGTCAGATTTAACTACTCAAATCACCGCTTTTTCATCAATTTTTATCATTGCAGATTTTCTCTTTCCTGTCTTCAATTAAATAGCTTAGAATATCTCTTGTAATTCGCTAATTTGTTCAATAAAACGTTCTCTGCCTCTTAGGTAAAGACGCGAACTCTGCCATTCTTGTTCTAGGCCGCAAAAATTGCTGTACTTCATCAAACGCTTGACAAAATCGTTTCGCACTCCTAATCGCTTTAAACCCAAGCATCGAATTGTCAGTGGCTTCGCTTTTATTGTCCTCTGAGGCACCTGGGAAGCTGTTTTACTACTGCGCGTGCTGAGCCTCTCTGAATGGACGCAGGTAATGCTGGGTGCGCTTCTAACGCTATTACGGGTGATCACTGCGCTGATTCATATCGTTATTATGGACAGTTCCGGTAGGTGTTGCGATTGGTCGCAATCCCCGTTTCGCTCAACTTTTGCAGCCCGTGACTCAAATTGCCGCTTCGGTGCCCGCAACTGCCCTGTTTCCCGTTCTCCTGCTCTACCTAGTTCATTGGGGCGGCGGGTTACAGATTGGTGCGATCGTCCTGATGCTGTTGGGTACGATGTGGTCATCCTGTTTAATGTCATTGCTGGGGCACAGGCGATTCCTTCAGAGCTATTTGAAGCAGCTAAAGTTTATCGACTGTCACGAGTGCAGCGGTGGAAAACGCTGATCCTACCGGGGGGTTTTCCTTATCTGGTATAGCTCTACGCAACAGAGATAGGACAGTAACATAGAGGCTAGAAGAGAGTTGGGAAATGCTCATGTCCGCCCCCTACAGCTACGACCTCCGCACTAAAGCAATCGAGGCAGTCAAACG